>NZ_CP077073.1:1500000-1800000 GCF_019139535.1 Pseudomonas muyukensis
TAAAGACGATGCTGTAACGCGACCCTGTTATAGGTCTGTAGCTCAGTTGGTTAGAGCGCACCCCTGATAAGGGTGAGGTCGGCAGTTCAAATCTGCCCAGACCTACCAATATGCGGGGCCATAGCTCAGCTGGGAGAGCGCCTGCCTTGCACGCAGGAGGTCAGCGGTTCGATCCCGCTTGGCTCCACCACTTTCTGTTGTGTCTACTTGATCAGAACTTAGAAATGAACATTCGTTGATGAATGTTGATTTCTGACTTTTGTCAGATCGTTCTTTAAAAATTCGGATATGTGATAGAAATAGACTGAATGCCAGTTTCACTGCTGGTTATTCAGGCTAAGGTAAAATTTGTGAGTTCTGCTCGAAAGAGCAACGTACGAATTTTCGGCGAATGTCGTCTTCACAGTATAACCAGATTGCTTGGGGTTATATGGTCAAGTGAAGAAGCGCATACGGTGGATGCCTTGGCAGTCAGAGGCGATGAAAGACGTGGTAGCCTGCGATAAGCTTTGGGGAGTCGGCAAACAGACTGTGATCCAGAGATCTCTGAATGGGGGAACCCACTCAGCATAAGCTGAGTATCTTGTACTGAATACATAGGTGCAAGAGGCGAACCAGGGGAACTGAAACATCTAAGTACCCTGAGGAAAAGAAATCAACCGAGATTCCCTTAGTAGTGGCGAGCGAACGGGGACCAGCCCTTAAGCTGGTTTGAGATTAGTGGAACGCTCTGGAAAGTGCGGCCATAGTGGGTGATAGCCCCGTACACGAAAATCTCTTGCCAGTGAAATCGAGTAGGACGGAGCACGAGAAACTTTGTCTGAACATGGGGGGACCATCCTCCAAGGCTAAATACTACTGACTGACCGATAGTGAACCAGTACCGTGAGGGAAAGGCGAAAAGAACCCCGGAGAGGGGAGTGAAATAGAACCTGAAACCGTATGCGTACAAGCAGTGGGAGCCTACTTTGTTAGGTGACTGCGTACCTTTTGTATAATGGGTCAGCGACTTATATTCAGTGGCGAGCTTAACCGAATAGGGGAGGCGTAGCGAAAGCGAGTCTTAATAGGGCGCTTTAGTCGCTGGGTATAGACCCGAAACCGGGCGATCTATCCATGGGCAGGTTGAAGGTTAGGTAACACTGACTGGAGGACCGAACCGACTACCGTTGAAAAGTTAGCGGATGACCTGTGGATCGGAGTGAAAGGCTAATCAAGCTCGGAGATAGCTGGTTCTCCTCGAAAGCTATTTAGGTAGCGCCTCATGTATCACTGTAGGGGGTAGAGCACTGTTTCGGCTAGGGGGTCATCCCGACTTACCAAACCGATGCAAACTCCGAATACCTACAAGTGCCGAGCATGGGAGACACACGGCGGGTGCTAACGTCCGTCGTGAAAAGGGAAACAACCCAGACCGTCAGCTAAGGTCCCAAAGTCATGGTTAAGTGGGAAACGATGTGGGAAGGCTTAGACAGCTAGGAGGTTGGCTTAGAAGCAGCCATCCTTTAAAGAAAGCGTAATAGCTCACTAGTCGAGTCGGCCTGCGCGGAAGATGTAACGGGGCTCAAACCATGCACCGAAGCTACGGGTGTCATCTTTGATGACGCGGTAGAGGAGCGTTCTGTAAGCCTGTGAAGGTGAGTTGAGAAGCTTGCTGGAGGTATCAGAAGTGCGAATGCTGACATGAGTAACGACAATGCGAGTGAAAAACTCGCACGCCGAAAGACCAAGGTTTCCTGCGCAACGTTAATCGACGCAGGGTTAGTCGGTCCCTAAGGCGAGGCTGAAAAGCGTAGTCGATGGAAAACAGGTTAATATTCCTGTACTTCCAGTTATTGCGATGGAGGGACGGAGAAGGCTAGGCCAGCTTGGCGTTGGTTGTCCAAGTTTAAGGTGGTAGGCTGAGATCTTAGGCAAATCCGGGATCTTAAGGCCGAGAGCTGATGACGAGTGCTCATTAGAGCGCGAAGTGGTTGATGCCATGCTTCCAAGAAAAGCTCCTAAGCTTCAGATAACTGGGAACCGTACCCCAAACCGACACAGGTGGTTAGGTAGAGAATACCAAGGCGCTTGAGAGAACTCGGGTGAAGGAACTAGGCAAAATGGCACCGTAACTTCGGGAGAAGGTGCGCCGGTGAGGGTGAAGCACTTGCTGCGTAAGCCCACGCCGGTCGAAGATACCAGGCCGCTGCGACTGTTTATTAAAAACACAGCACTCTGCAAACACGAAAGTGGACGTATAGGGTGTGACGCCTGCCCGGTGCCGGAAGGTTAATTGATGGGGTTAGCGCAAGCGAAGCTCTTGATCGAAGCCCCGGTAAACGGCGGCCGTAACTATAACGGTCCTAAGGTAGCGAAATTCCTTGTCGGGTAAGTTCCGACCTGCACGAATGGCGTAACGATGGCGGCGCTGTCTCCACCCGAGACTCAGTGAAATTGAAATCGCTGTGAAGATGCAGTGTATCCGCGGCTAGACGGAAAGACCCCGTGAACCTTTACTATAGCTTTGCACTGGACTTTGAGCTTGCTTGTGTAGGATAGGTGGGAGGCTTTGAAGTGGGGACGCCAGTTCTCATGGAGCCATCCTTGAAATACCACCCTGGCAACCTTGAGGTTCTAACTCAGGTCCGTTATCCGGATCGAGGACAGTGTATGGTGGGTAGTTTGACTGGGGCGGTCTCCTCCCAAAGAGTAACGGAGGAGTACGAAGGTGCGCTCAGACCGGTCGGAAATCGGTCGTAGAGTATAAAGGCAAAAGCGCGCTTGACTGCGAGACAAACACGTCGAGCAGGTACGAAAGTAGGTCTTAGTGATCCGGTGGTTCTGTATGGAAGGGCCATCGCTCAACGGATAAAAGGTACTCCGGGGATAACAGGCTGATACCGCCCAAGAGTTCATATCGACGGCGGTGTTTGGCACCTCGATGTCGGCTCATCACATCCTGGGGCTGAAGCCGGTCCCAAGGGTATGGCTGTTCGCCATTTAAAGTGGTACGCGAGCTGGGTTTAGAACGTCGTGAGACAGTTCGGTCCCTATCTGCCGTGGACGTTTGAGATTTGAGAGGGGCTGCTCCTAGTACGAGAGGACCGGAGTGGACGAACCTCTGGTGTTCCGGTTGTCACGCCAGTGGCATTGCCGGGTAGCTATGTTCGGAAGAGATAACCGCTGAAAGCATCTAAGCGGGAAACTTGCCTCAAGATGAGATCTCACTGGGATCTTGAATCCCCTAAAGGGCCGTCGAAGACTACGACGTTGATAGGTTGGGTGTGTAAGCGCTGTGAGGCGTTGAGCTAACCAATACTAATTGCCCGTGAGGCTTGACCATATAACACCCAAGCAATTTGCTTACGCAGATTGTGGTGGTGAAGACGAAAGACCCGAAGATTCGTAGGGCCACAAATTCACATATCCGAATTGGCTGAGAGTGCTGCAAGGCATTCACGGCAACCGAATTTCTTGACGACCATAGAGCATTGGAACCACCTGATCCCATCCCGAACTCAGTAGTGAAACGATGCATCGCCGATGGTAGTGTGGGGCTTCCCCATGTGAGAGTAGGTCATCGTCAAGATTCATTTCGCAAAACCCCTATCTGCGCGAGCAGGTAGGGGTTTTGTCTTTGTGGTGCAGAAAACCCCGGCAGGTGCGGCCCTTGTAGGAGCGGCCTTGTGTCGCGATCGGGCGCGCAGCGGCCGCAAAACCTGCAGCCTCGGTCCTCCAGGACAATCGCGTCGCCTGGATTACGGCCGCTGCGCGCCCGATCGCGACACAAGGCCGCTCCTACAGGGGCCATTGCAGGGCCGGGGCCAGGCAGACCGCGCCGCTTGGTTCGCCAGCAAGGCTGGCTCCTACAGGCCGCAGGCGGGCGGCGATCGCTGTAGGAGCCGGCCTTGCCGGCGAACACCGGCGCAGCCGGTGCCATCCTGCAGCCTCGGTCCTCCAGGACAATCGCGTCGCCTGAATTACGGCCGCTGCGCGTCCGATCGCGACACAAGGCCGCGCCTACAGGGACCATTGCAGGGCCCGGGCCAGGCAGACCGCGCCGCTTGGTTCGCCAGCAAGGCTGGCTCCTACAGGCCGCAGGCGAACACCGGCGCAACGCGGCGCCGGCACCACCAGCCCGAAACCTTGCCGTTGCTCAATGGCGTCTCCCACAATTCGAGTCGGAACACTAGAATAGAGCCGACGCGTCCATTCAGAACTCCCATATGCCCAACCCTGTTGACCCCCAAGCGCTCACGCAGCTGCCGCTGGACGAACTCGTGGCCTGTCACGAGTGCGACCTGCTACTGCGCAAACCGGTGCTGCAGCACGACGAGAAGGCCCAGTGCCCGCGGTGCGGCTATGAGCTCTATGCCCACCGACACAACCTGGTCAATCGCAGCCTGGCCCTGGTGCTCACCGCCCTGTTGCTCTACGTGCCGGCCAATTTCCTGCCGATCATGCAGTTGCACCTGCTCGGCCAGACTTCCGACGACACGGTCTGGAGCGGTGTGCTCGGGCTGTACAACTCCGAAATGCGCGGCATCGCCGTGGTGGTGTTCCTGTGCAGCATGGCCATCCCGTTGCTCAAGCTGCTGTGCCAACTGGCGGTGCTGCTGAGCATCCGCCTGGACATCGGCCGCAGCTATGGCTTGCTGATCTATCGTATTTACCACCACCTGCGCGAGTGGGGCATGCTCGAGGTCTACTTCATGGGCGTGCTGGTGGCCATCGTCAAGCTGGTCGACCTCGCCGAGCTGAGTATCGGCCTGGGGCTGTTCTGCTTCATCAGCCTGTTGCTGGTGCAGGTATGGCTCGAGGTGGTGATGTCGCCACACCAGATCTGGGTGGCACTGTCGGGGGAGGATGTCCATGCGGGCGATTGATGCAGGCATCCTGGTCTGCAATGAATGCCATGAGCTGAACCGCCGGGTGGCCGACAGCACGTCGCAGACCTGCACCCGCTGTGGCGCCACCGTGCATGCGCGGCGGCCGAACAGCATCGTGCGCACCTGGGCGTTGCTGATCACGGCAATGATCCTCTACATCCCGGCCAACGTGCTGCCGATCATGACCGTCAGCGCCCTCGGCCAGGGTAGCCCCGACACCATCATGTCCGGGGTGATCACCTTGATGAAGCACGGCATGCTGCCCATCGCCGCGGTGGTGTTCATCGCCAGTATCCTGGTGCCGACGTTCAAGCTGGTGGGCATCGCCCTGCTGCTGTATTCAGTGCAACGGCACCAGCCGCTTTCGGCCCGCCAGCGCATCCTGATGTACCGCTTCATCGAGTTCATCGGGCGTTGGTCGATGTTGGACATCTTCGTCATTGCCATTCTGGTGGCAGTGGTGAATTTCGGCCGCATCGCCAGTGTCGAAGCCAACCTGGGCGCCGTCGCCTTCGCCACCGTGGTGATCCTGACGATGCTCGCCGCTTTAACTTTCGATCCCCGACTGATCTGGGATAACACGGAGTCGGATGACGACCATGAGTGACTTGCCTACGGCTAAAACCCGCCCCGCTTCAAATTGGTCGGCCATCTGGATCCTGCCGCTGATCGCCCTGGCGATCGGTGGCTGGCTGGCCTGGCAGGCCTACCGCGACGCTGGTATCGAGATCCAGGTGCGTTTCGAAACCGGTGAAGGCATCGTCGCCAACAAGACCGAAGTCATCTTCAAGGGCATGTCGGTGGGCAAGGTCACCAGCCTGGTGCTGGACAACAAGGGTGACAACCGCGGTGTCATCGCCACTGTCGAGATGAAGAAAGAGGCTGGCCCGCATCTGACCAAGGGCACGCGCTTCTGGCTGGTGAAGCCAAGCGTCAGCCTGGCGGGGATCACTGGCCTGGAGACGCTGGTCTCAGGTAACTACATTGCCGTGGACCCAGGGGACGGCGAGCCGACCAAGCGCTTCACCGCGCTCAAGGAAGCACCGCCGCTGTCCGATAGCGAGCCGGGCCTGCACCTGACGCTCAAGGCCGAGCGCCTGGGTTCGCTCAACCGCGACAGCCCGGTGTTCTACAAGCAGATCCAGGTCGGCCGGGTGAAGAGCTATCGCCTGTCCGACGACCAGGGCACGGTAGAGATCAAGGTGTTCATCGCGCCGCCCTATACGGCCCTGGTGCGCAAGCACACGCGTTTCTGGAACGCCAGCGGGGTCAGCATCGATGCTGATTTCTCCGGGGTGAAGGTGCGCACTGAATCGCTGTCGAGCATCGTCGCCGGCGGTATCGCTTTTGCCACGCCGGAAAACCGCCAGGACAGCCCGCCCACCGACCCGAGCCTGCCGTTCCGCCTGTACGAGGACTTCGACGCGGCCCAGGCCGGTATCCGGGTCAAGGTCAAGCTCAGCGACTTCGAAGGCCTGCAGAAGGGCCGCACGCCTGTGTTGTACAAGGGTATCCAGGTGGGCTCGCTCAAGGACCTCAAGGTCGAAAGCGACCTGACCAGCGCCACGGCCGAACTGACCCTGGATCCGCTGGCCGAGGACTACCTGGTCGAGGGCACGCAGTTCTGGGTGGTCAAGCCATCGATCTCGCTGGCGGGTATCACCGGCCTGGAGGCATTGGTCAAGGGTAACTACATTGCCGTGCGCCCGGGCGAGCCGGGGGCCAAGCCGCAGCGCGAGTTCGAGGCGCGGCCCAAGGCGCCACCGCTGGACCTCAAGGCGCCGGGCCTGCACATGGTGCTGTTCGCCGATACCCTGGGCTCGCTGGAGGTGGGCAGCCCGGTCATGTACCGCCAGGTGCGCGTGGGCAGCGTGCAGAGCTACCAGTTCGCCCGTAACAGCAAGCGCATTCTCATCGGTGTGCACATCGAGAAGGAATACGCCAACCTGGTCAATGGCTCGACACGCTTCTGGAATGCCAGCGGCATTACCCTCACGGGCGGTCTGTCGGGTATCCAGGTCAAGAGCGAGTCGCTGCAGACCCTGATGGCCGGTGGTATTTCCTTCGACACGCCGAAGCCGGACGTGCCGCTCAAGCGGCGTATTCCGCGCTTCCGCCTGCACGAGAGCCAGGATGCGGCCAACCGTGCCGGTACCTTGATCACCATTCGCGTGGACCGCGCCGATGGCCTCAAGCCCGGCACGCCGATTCGCTTCCGTGGGCTGGATGTAGGCAGTGTCGAAAGCGTCGACCTGACCGCCGATCTGCAGGCGGTGTTGCTGCGTGCGCGAATTACCCAGGCCTCCGAGCGTATCGCCCGTAGCGGCACGCAATTCTGGGTGGTCAAGCCGGCGTTTGGCCTGGTGCGCACCGAGAACCTCGACACCCTGGTGAGTGGCCAGTACCTGGAGGTACTGCCGGCGCTCAAGGACAAGGGCCCGCAGCGTGATTTCATCGCCTTGAGCGATGTGCCCGAAGTCAAAGGCGAGGAGGTCGGTTTGCCGCTGACGCTGAGCGCGCCGCGGCGCGGCTCGATCAAGCCAGGTGTGCCGGTCACCTACCGTGAGGTCACGGTGGGCAAGGTCACCGGCTTCGAGCTCGGCCAGAGCGCCGATCGCGTGCTGATCCACATTCTGATCGAGCCGCGCTACGCCGGCCTGGTGCGCGGCGGTAGCCGTTTCTGGAACAGCAGTGGGTTCGGCTTCGACTGGGGCCTGTTCAAGGGCGCCACGGTGCGCACCGAGTCGCTGGAAACCCTGATCGATGGCGGCATCGCCTTCGCCACCCCGGATGGCGAGCAGATGGGCAACCCGGCGCGCCCGCAGCAGACCTTCGCGTTGTTCGACAAGCCGGAAGATGCCTGGCTGCAGTGGGCGCCGAAGATCCAGATCGGCAAGTGATGAAGGGCGGGGCCGTCATGCGGCCCTGCCCCTGTAGGAGCGGCCTTGTGTCGCGAAAGGGCCGCAAAGCGGCCCCAGCGTTACCACATGGATTGCTGGGGCTGCTGCGCAGCCCTTTCGCGACACAAGGCCGCTCCTACAAAGACAATTGTTCCCGCAGGATAAGTGATCTGCCAGCGTGGCCCGGCAAATCACAGGCATAAAAAAACCGACCCTAGGGTCGGTTTTTTCGACAAGAACGTCGCTTAGGCAGCTGCAGCTTCTTTCAGCGCCTTGATGTGGCCATTCAGACGGCCTTTGTGGCGAGCAGCCTTGTTCTTGTGGATGATACCTTTGTCGGCCATACGGTCGATTACTGGTACAGCCAGAACATAAGCAGCTTGCGCTTTTTCGGCGTCTTTTGCGTCGATGGCTTTAACTACATTCTTGATGTAGGTGCGGACCATGGAACGCAGGCTGGCGTTGTGGCTGCGACGCTTCTCAGCCTGTTTTGCACGTTTCTTGGCGGAAGGTGTGTTGGCCACCGTCGAGCTCCTCGAAAGACTTTAGGTAAATAGCAAACAAAATAGGCCGCGAATCATGCCGACGAGTCGAACGGATGTCAAGGCCACCTGCAGGGTTCCGCCGAGCGGTGGGTCGATGAGCGGGAAATATTCCCTTCTGCCGCACGACCTGTAAACTCGGGAATTTTGGCTCCCCCTGCGAAGGCGCGGGAGTATCGCACATTCGAACGCTCTCTGCAGCGTCCTCTGCCCCTGGCGTGAAACTTTTCGATGAATCTGCTCAAATCCCTGGCCGCAGTCAGCTCCATCACCATGATTTCCCGGGTGCTCGGCTTCGTCCGCGACACCATCCTGGCGCGGGTCTTTGGCGCCGGTATCGCCACCGACGCCTTCTTCATCGCCTTCAAGCTGCCCAACCTGCTGCGCCGGATTTTCGCCGAAGGGGCGTTCTCCCAGGCCTTCGTGCCGATCCTGGCCGAATACAAGACCCAGCAGGGCGAGGAGGCCACCCGCACCTTCATCGCCTATATCAGTGGCCTGCTGACCCTGGTCCTGGCGCTGGTCACCGTGGTCGGCATCCTTGCCGCGCCCTGGGTGGTGTGGGCCACCGCGCCAGGTTTTGTCGACAGCGCCGAAAAGTACCAGCTGACCACCAGCCTGCTGCGGGTGACCTTTCCTTATATATTGCTGATCTCGCTGTCGTCGCTGGTGGGGGCCATCCTCAACACCTGGAACCGCTTCAGTGTGCCGGCCTTCACGCCGACCCTGCTCAACGTGGCGATGATCGCCTTCGCCGTGCTGCTGACCCCGTACTTCGACCCACCGATCATGGCCCTGGGCTGGGGCGTGCTGGCCGGCGGCCTGGCGCAGCTGCTGTACCAGCTGCCGGCGCTGAAGAAGATCGGCATGCTCGTGCTGCCGCGCCTGAACCTGCGCGACACCGGGGTATGGCGCGTGCTCAAGCAGATGCTGCCGGCGATCCTCGGGGTATCGGTAAGCCAGATCTCGCTGATCATCAACACCATCTTCGCCTCGTTCCTGGTGGCCGGCTCGGTGTCGTGGATGTACTACGCCGACCGCCTGATGGAGCTGCCGTCGGGCGTGCTCGGCGTGGCCCTGGGCACCATCCTGCTGCCGACCCTGGCCAAGACCTACGCCAACCAGGACCGCCAGGAGTACTCGCGGATCCTCGACTGGGGCCTGCGCCTGTGCTTCCTGCTGGTGCTGCCGTGTACCCTGGCCCTGGCGATTCTCGCCGAGCCGCTGACCGTGGCGCTGTTCCAGTACGGCAAGTTCACCGCCTTCGACGCGGCCATGACCCAGCGTGCGCTGATCGCCTATTCGGTGGGCCTGCTGGCGATCATCCTGGTCAAGGTACTGGCACCTGGCTTCTATGCGCAGCAGAATATCCGCACGCCGGTGAAGATCGCGGTCTTCACCCTGGTCTGCACGCAACTGCTCAACCTGGCCCTGATCGGCCCGCTGGCCCACGCCGGGCTGGCCCTGGCCATCAGCCTGGGAGCCTGCCTGAACGCCGGCCTGCTGTACTGGAAGCTGCGCAGCCAACAACTGTTCCAGCCCCAGCCGGGGTGGACGATGTTCCTGCTCAAGCTGGTGCTGGCGGTGGCCTTGATGTCGGCGGTGTTGCTGCTGGGCATGCATTACCTGCCGGCCTGGGAGCAGGGCGACATGCTCGCGCGCTTCGTGCGCCTGGGCGGCCTGATCGCGGCGGGCGTGGTGACCTATTTCGGTTGTCTGTTCCTGTGTGGTTTGCGCCCGCGGCATTTCGCCCGCAAGGCGTTGCATTGAGGCGTCAGCAGGGTCAGGCGTCGGTTTTTCGCATTCCATGCCCACCGGGGGCGCTGCTGCCTGTCGCCAGCGCCCGGGTGTGGTTATAATCGGCCACTTTATGAGCAAGAAGCGCGTTATGCAGCTGGTTCGAGGTCTTCACAACCTGCGCCCCGGGCATCGGGGCTGTGTCGCCACCATTGGCAACTTCGACGGGGTCCACCGCGGCCACCAGGCGATTCTCGCGCGCCTGCGCGAACGTGGTCAGGCACTCGGCCTGCCGACCTGCGTGGTGATCTTCGAGCCACAACCCCGCGAATACTTCGCCCCAGACAGCGCGCCGGCCCGCCTGGCGCGCTTGCGCGACAAGGTCGAGCTGCTGGCCGCCGAAGGCATCGACCGGGTGCTGTGCCTGTCGTTCAACCAGCGCCTGAGCCAGCTCAGCGCCGAGCAGTTCGTCAAGGCCGTGCTGGTCGAGGGCCTGGGCGTGCGCCACCTCGAAGTGGGCGATGACTTCCGCTTCGGTTGCGACCGCGCCGGTGATTTCGCCTTCCTCACCGAAGCCGGCAAGCGCCATGGCTTCAGCGTCGAGGCGGCCAACACCGTCATCCAGGACGGCCTGCGGGTCAGCAGCACCGAAGTGCGCAAGGCCCTGGCCGAGGGCAACTTCGAGCTGGCCGAACACCTGCTGGGCCGCCCGTATCGCATTACCGGCCGCGTGCTGCATGGCCAGAAGCTGGCCCGCCAGCTCGGCACACCTACCGCCAACATCCAGCTCAAGCGCCGTCGCGTGCCGCTGTCCGGGGTCTACCTGGCCAGCATCGAGATCGACGGCAAGCATTGGCCGGGTGTCGGCAACATCGGGGTACGACCCACCGTCAGCGGTGATGGCCGTCCCCACCTGGAGATTCATCTCCTGGATTACGCCGGCGACCTCTATGGCCGGCGCCTGACGGTGGAATTCCACCACAAGCTGCGTGAAGAGCAGCGTTTCGCCTCCCTGGAGGCGCTGAAGTCGGCGATCGACGCGGACATCGCCGCCGCACGTGCCCATTGGCACGCTCAACCGCTAACGAAGAGCCTGAAATGACCGACTACAAAGCCACGCTTAACCTTCCGGACACCGCCTTCCCCATGAAGGCCGGCCTGCCTCAGCGCGAACCGCAGATCCTGCAGCGCTGGGACAGCATTGGCCTGTACCAGAAGCTGCGCGAGATTGGCAAGGATCGTCCGAAGTTCGTCCTGCACGACGGCCCGCCCTACGCCAACGGCAAGATTCATATCGGTCATGCGCTGAACAAGATTCTCAAGGACATGATCGTCCGCTCCAAGACCCTGTCGGGCTTCGATGCCCCGTACGTGCCGGGTTGGGACTGCCACGGCCTGCCGATCGAGCACAAGGTCGAGGTCACCCATGGCAAGCACCTGAGCGCCGACCGCACCCGCGAGCTGTGCCGCGAGTACGCCGCCGAACAAATCGAAGGGCAGAAGACCGAGTTCATCCGCCTGGGCGTGCTGGGTGACTGGGACAACCCCTACAAGACCATGAACTTCGCCAACGAGGCCGGCGAGATCCGCGCCCTGGCCGAGATGGTCAAGCAAGGCTTCGTGTTCAAGGGCCTCAAGCCTGTGAACTGGTGCTTCGATTGCGGCTCTGCCCTGGCCGAGGCCGAGGTCGAGTACGCCGACAAGAAATCCCAGACCATCGACGTGGCCTTCCCGGTCGCCGACGAGGCCAAGCTGGCCGCCGCCTTCGGCCTGGCCGAGCTGGGCAAGCCCGCCGCCATCGTGATCTGGACCACCACCCCGTGGACCATCCCGGCCAACCAGGCGCTGAACATCCACCCGGAGTTCAAGTACGCCCTGGTCGACACCGGCGAGCGTTTGCTGGTGCTGGCCGAAGAGCTGGTCGAGGCGTGCCTGAAGCGTTACAACCTCGAAGGCTCGATCATCGCCACCGCAGCGGGTTCGGCACTGGAGCTGATCAACTTCCGCCACCCGTTCTACGACCGCCTGTCGCCGGTGTACCTGGCCGACTACGTCGAACTGGGCGCCGGTACCGGCGTGGTGCACTCCTCGCCAGCCTACGGTGAAGACGACTTCGTCACCTGCAAGCGCTACGGCATGGTCAACGACGACATCCTCACCCCGGTGCAGAGCAACGGCGTGTACGTCGAGTCGCTGCCGTTCTTCGGCGGCCAGTTCATCTGGAAAGCCAACCCGGCCATCGTCGACAAGCTCAGCGAAGTCGGCGCGCTGATGCACACCGAGACCATCAGCCACAGCTACATGCACTGCTGGCGCCACAAGACCCCGCTGATCTACCGCGCCACCGCGCAGTGGTTCGTCGGCATGGACAAGCAGCCTTCCACCGGCGAGCCGCTGCGCGAGCGCGCCCTGAAGGCCATCGAGGACACCCAGTTCGTCCCGGCCTGGGGCCAGGCGCGCCTGCACTCGATGATCGCCAACCGCCCGGACTGGTGCATCTCGCGTCAGCGCAACTGGGGCGTGCCGATCCCGTTCTTCCTCGACAAGCAAACCGGCGAGCTGCACCCGCGCACCGTCGAGCTGATGGAAGAAGTGGCCAAGCGCGTCGAGAAAGAAGGCATCGAAGCCTGGTTCAAGCTCGACGCCGCCGAACTGCTGGGTGACGAAGCCGGCCAGTACGACAAGATCGCCGACACCCTCGACGTCTGGTTCGACTCCGGCACCACCCACTGGCACGTGCTGCGTGGCTCCCACGACATCGGCCACGCCACTGGCCCGCGCGCCGACCTGTACCTGGAAGGCTCCGACCAGCACCGCGGCTGGTTCCACTCCTCGTTGCTGACCGGTTGCGCCATCGACGGCCACGCGCCGTACCGCGAGCTGCTGACCCACGGCTTCACCGTGGACGAGAACGGCCGCAAGATGTCCAAGTCGCTGGGCAACACCATCGAGCCAGAGAAGGTCAACAACACCCTGGGCGCCGACATCCTGCGCCTGTGGGTCGCCGCCACCGACTACTCCGGCGAGATGGCCGTTTCCGAGCAGATCCTGCAGCGCAGCGCCGACGCCTACCGGCGTATCCGCAATACCGCGCGCTTCCTGCTGTCCAACCTGTCCGGCTTCGACCCGGCGCGCGACCTGCTGCCGGCCGAAGACATGCTGGCCCTGGACCGCTGGGCGGTCGACCGTACCCTGCTGCTGCAACGCGAGCTGGAAGAGCACTACGGCGAGTACCGGTTCTGGAACGTCTATTCCAAGGTGCACAACTTCTGCGTACAGGAGCTGGGCGGCTTCTACCTCGACATCATCAAGGACCGCCAGTACACCACCGGCGCCAACAGTGTCGCCCGACGTTCCTGCCAGACCGCGCTGTATCACATCAGCGAGGCCCTGGTGCGCTGGATCGCGCCGATCCTGGCGTTCACCGCCGACGAGATCTGGCAGTACCTGCCGGGCGAGCGCAACGAGTCGGTGATGCTCAATACCTGGTACCAGGGCCTGAGCGAACTGCCGGCCGACGCCGAGCTGGACCGCGCCTACTGGGACCGCGTGATGGCGGTCAAGGCGGCGGTCAACAAGGAGCTGGAGAACCAGCGTACCGCCAAGGTCATCGGCGGCAACCTGCAGGCCGAGGTCACCCTGTTCGCCGAAGAGGGCCTGACCGCCGACCTGAACAAGCTCGGCGACGAGCTGCGCTTCGTGCTGATCACCTCCGCGGCCAGCGTGGTGCCATTCGTCCAGGCGCCGGCCGATGCCGTGACAACCGAGGTCGACGGGCTCAAGCTGAAGGTGGTCAAGTCTGGCCATGCCAAGTGCGGCCGTTGCTGGCACTTCCGCGCCGACGTCGGCAGCCACCCGGAACACCCGGAAATCTGTGGCCGTTGCGTCGACAACCTGAGCGGCTCCGGTGAGGTACGCCACTATGCCTAATGCGTCCGCAGGGCGCTTCGGGCGCCTTGCCTGGCTCTGGCTGAGCCTGGTGGTGCTGGTCCTCGACCAGGCCACCAAGGTCTACTTCGAGGGCGCGTTGAGCCTGTACCAGCAGATCGTGGTCATTCCCGACTACTTCAGCTGGACCCTGGCCTACAACACCGGCGCCGCCTTCAGCTTCCTGGCCGACAGTTCCGGCTGGCAGCGCTGGCTGTTCGCCGTGATCGCCGTGGTGGTCAGCGCCGTGCTGGTGGTCTGGCTCAAGCGCCTGGGGCGCAACGAGACCTGGCTGGCCGTGGCCCTGGCCCTGGTGCTGGGCGGTGCATTGGGCAACCTGTACGACCGCGTGGTGTTGGGCCATGTGGTCGACTTCATCCTGGTGCACTGGCAGAACCGCTACTATTTCCCGGCCTTCAACCTGGCCGACAGCGCCATCACCGTTGGCGCGGTGATGCTGGCGCTGGATATGTTCAAGAGCAAGAAGTCCGAGGAAGCCGTCCATGACTGAGACCCGTATCGGCCAGAACACCGAAGTCACCTTGCACTTCGCGCTGCACCTGGAAAACGGCGACACCGTCGACAGCACCTTCGACAAGGCCCCGGCCGTGTTCAAGGTCGGCGACGGCAACCTGCTGCCGGGTTTCGAGAACGCCCTGTTCGGTTTCAAGGCCGGTGACCAGCGCAAGCTGAGCATCGCCCCGGAGAACGCCTTCGGCCAGCACAACCCGCAGAACGTGCAGGTGATGCCACGTTCGCAGTTCGACGGCATGGAGCTGTCCGAAGGGTTGCTGGTGATCTTCAACGACGCCGCCAACACCGAACTGCCCGGTGTGGTGAAAGCGTTCGACGACCACCAGGTGACCATCGACTTCAACCATCCACTGGCGGGCAAGACGTTGAACTTCGAGGTGCAGATCCTCGACGTCAAGGCCTTGTAAGCCGGGAGCCGAGCATGCAAATCAAACTCGCCAACCCGCGCGGCTTCTGCGCGGGTGTCGACCGGGCGATCGAGATCGTCAACCGCGCCCTGGAAGTCTTCGGCCCGCCGATCTATGTGCGCCATGAAGTGGTGCACAACAAGTTCGTGGTCGAAGACCTGCGCAGCCGTGGCGCGGTGTTCGTCGAAGAGCTGGACCAGGTGCCGGACGACGTCATCGTCATCTTCAGCGCCCATGGCGTGTCCCAGGCGGTGCGCCAGGAAGCCGCCGGGCGTGGCCTGAAGGTGTTCGACGCGACCTGCCCGCTGGTCACCAAGGTGCATATCGAAGTGGCCAAGTACAGCCGCGACGGCCGCGAGACCATTCTCATCGGCCACGAAGGGCACCCGGAAGTCGAAGGCACCATGGGGCAATACGACGCCAGCAACGGCGGCGCCATCTACCTGGTCGAGGACGAGGACGATGTCGCCAAGTTGCAGGTGAACGACCCCGACCACCTGGCCTTCGTCACCCAGACCACGCTGTCGATGGACGATACCAGCCGGGTGATCGACGCCCTGCGCGCACGCTTCCCGAACATCGGCGGCCCGCGCAAGGACGACATCTGCTACGCCACCCAGAACCGCCAGGATGCCGTCAAGCAACTGGCCGACGAGTGTGACGTGGTGCTGGTGGTGGGCAGCCCCAACAGCTCCAACTCCAACCGCCTGCGCGAGCTGGCCGAGCGCATGAGCACCCCGGCCTACCTGATCGACGGCGCCGAGGACCTGCAACGCGGCTGGTTCGACGGCGTACAGCGGATCGGCATCACCGCGGGGGCCTCGGCCCCCGAGGTGCTGGTGCGTGGCGTGATCGATCAACTCAAGGCCTGGGGCGCGACCGGCGCCGAAGAGCTCGATGGCCGCGAGGAGAACATCACCTTCTCCATGCCCAAGGAACTGCGGGTACGCTCGCTGATCTGACTCAGTCTCCTGCACAGCGGCGACCCTCGTCGCTGCGCAGGCTGACCCGGCCACTGGGGCCCAGCACCACCTGGTGCTGGCTCCCCGGCCCGCTGCGCTGGCAGATCTCCAGCGTGATCCCGACGAAGCCGACGCCCACGGGCGCCCCCCGCCGACTGAAGCGCACCTCCCGGGTAGAGCTCGCCAGCACTCTCGCCGGCCTGGCCAGGCGATGTTCGCGCAGCAATTGGCCGTCGCGCTCCTGCATCACCCGCCAGCCCTTGCCCCAGTCACCCTCCAGTGGATGTACCGTCAGCGCCTGTTGCTGCAGCGCGGCCTGGTTGCGCGCGGCGCGCAGCGTTTGCGCCAGGTCCCGGGCCACGGCGGCTAGTTGCAGGGTTTCGCCGAGCCGGTTGTAGGCCGTGATACCCAGGTGCGTCAGCAGGCTGCCAATGGCCAGCGCGCACATCATTTGTAGCAGTGTTACGCCTTGTTGCTTCACCGTGCATTCCTCCCTGGAAGTGCTTCGCTATAGCTTCCGGCTTGGCCGCGCAGGGCGCCAGTCAGCCGCTTCGGGCAGGGCGCGAGGAAAGGTCCCAGGAGGGTGAGGATGCAGGCGAAGGAAGGCGGGATGACGTTGCTGGAGGTGCTGCTGGCCATGACCGTGCTGGCGCTGGGTGTATTCGCCGCGGCGGCCTTGCAGGTACGCGGCATGCAGGCTGCCGACAGCGCCAGGCGCGATGGCCTGGCCTTGCAACTGGCCCAGGGCATGCTCGAGCAGGTGAGGGCACGTGGCGCGCTCGATGCAGGCGAGGAGGGCGCCTGGCGGGCACGGGTCACGCAGGCCTTGGGCGCTTCGGCGCAAGGGCGGGTGCGGCGCGCGCCCGGCATGCTGGCGCTGGAGGTGCACTGGCCCGGCATGGCGGATCGGCGGCCGGCGTTGCAGCTACAGGGCCGGGTGTTGCCATGAAGCGTGGGCAACGCGCCTTTGGCCTGATCGAGGTGTTGCTGGCCGTGGCACTGGGCGTTTTGCTGCTGGCGGCGGCGGGCCAGGTGTTCGTCCAGGCCTACCAGGCCTGGCGCCTGCAAGGCGCGGCGGCGCGCTTGCAGGACGATGCGCGCCTGGCCCTGCAACGCATGGCCGAGGATATCCGCATGGCCGGGATGTTCGGCTGCCTGCGGCTGGCGCCGGCAGACTTCGCCGACCCCGCAGCCGTCCAAGCGTTCGCCAGGCCCATCGAGGCCTCTGGCGACAGCCTGACGCTGGTGGGCGCCGAGCTGCCGGGCCTGCTCGGCGCGCCGGACTGGACCGTGCTCAGCGACTGTCGCAGCTGGGCGCGGGTCCAGCGGGGCCAGCATGTGCCGGGCGATACCATGCTGGCCCTGCCGGTGCGCCGGGTGAGCTACCGGGTGCGCAACGGCAGCCTGCTGTTCACCAGCAACGCCCAGCATGCCGCGCTGATCGACAATGTGCGGGCCATGCAGGTGCAGCGGGTCGAGGACCGTGTGGATATCGAACTGCTCATGCACGACCGTGATCATCAACTGCAGCAGCGTCACGCGCTGAGCGTGGCGCTGCGCAACCCCGGTGATGGCGCGTGAGCCGCCAGCGTGGCGTGGTGCTGCTGCTGGCGTTGAACCTCAGCCTGCTGCTCGGCCTGTTGGCGGCGCTGGGCATGCGCGATGCCTTGCAGCAGGCGCGGCAGGTGGGCGAGCAAGTGCGGCGTGCCCAGGCGTTCGAGCTGGCCGAAGCGAGCCTGGTGGAGGGCGCGGCATTGCTCGATGCGGGGCTGGCGAGCGAATGCGGGCCGTGCCTGCCGCCGGACCTACCCACTGCCAGGCCTGGTGAGCCTTGGCAAGCCACCGAGAGCGGCTTCGTGCTGTTGCAGGCACTGGGGACCACCAGCCGCGCCGCTGGCCTGCCCGTTGGCGAACAGGTGAGCCTGGTGCGGGTAACGGCGCTGGGCCGCGAGGCGCGCGGCCGGCAGTACCTGGAGGCGGTGTATGCGTTGGACGACCAGGCCCAGGTGCGGCGGGTCAGCTGGCGCCAACGCCTGGAGGAAGGCTGACATGCAGCGCGGCCTTGGTCTGATCGAATTATTGATTGTCGTGGCGCTGATCGGCATGCTGGCAGCCATTGCCTACCCCAGTTACAGCGACCAGCTGCGCCGCGCCGCGCGCAGCGAGGTGGTCGGCCTGCTGCACGACGCCGCGTTGCGCCTGGAACAACACCGCGCGCACGCCGGTGGCTATGCCGATAGCGAGCAGTTGCAGACGCTGCTGCCGCCGGGCAGCCGTTACTACCAGCTGCACGCCCAACGTGACGCAGAGGCCTTCACGCTGCTTGCCCGACGTGTGCCCGGTGCGTTGATGGCGCACGACTCCTGTGGCGATTTTCGCCTCGATCAGGCCGGCGTGCGTGACAATCCGGGCGGCAGCGAAGGTACTGAAACCTGCTGGGGGAGCTGAAGCGCATTGGGTGCCTGGGCACCGTGGAATTTCTTCAGGTGTTGGATCGAACCATGAGCAAGCAAGTAGTGATTGTCGGTGGTGGGGTAATTGGCCTGCTGACAGCGTTCAACCTGGCGGCAGAGGTCGACCAGGTGGTGGTGTGCGACCAGGGCGAGGTGGGCCGGGAGTCGTCCTGGGCCGGGGGCGGCATCGTCTCGCCGCTGTACCCATGGCGCTACAGCCCAGCGGTGACCGCGCTGGCGCACTGGTCGCAGGATTTTTATCCACAGCTGGGCGAGCGTTTGTTCGCCAGCACCGGGGTCGACCCCGAGGTTCATACCACCGGGTTGTACTGGCTCGACCTGGACGACGAAGCCGAGGCCTTGGCCTGGGCCGCGCGCGAGCATCGCCCGCTCAGCGCGGTGGATATCTCGGCGGCCTACGACGCGGTGCCGGTGCTTGGCCCGGGTTACCGCCATGCCATCTACATGGCGGGCGTGGCCAACGTGCGCAACCCGCGGCTGGTGAAGTCGCTGAAGGCCGCGCTAGAGGCGTTGCCAAACGTGACCCTGCGCGAGCATTGCCAGATCACCGGGTTCGTCCAGGACGGTAGCCGCGTTACCGGTGTGCAGACCGAGGACGGTGTGATCGCCGCTGACGATGTGGTGCTCAGCGCCGGAGCCTGGAGCGGCGACCTGCTGCAGACCCTCGGGCTGACGCTGCCGGTGGAGCCGGTGAAGGGGCAGATGATCCTGTTCAAGTGCGCCGAGGACTTCTTGCCGAGCATGGTCCTGGCCAAGGGGCGCTACGCGATCCCGCGCCGCGACGGGCATATCCTGGTGGGCAGCACGCTGGAGCATGCCGGCTACGACAAGACCCCGACCGGGGATGCATTGGAGAGTCTGAAGGCCTCGGCGGTGGAGTTGCTGCCGGCCCTGGCGGAGGCCGAGGTGGTGGGGCACTGGGCTGGTTTGCGCCCTGGCTCGCCCGAAGGTATCCCGTATATCGGCGCGGTGCCGGGGCATGAAGGGCTATGGCTGAACTGCGGGCATTACCGCAACGGGCTGGTGCTGGCGCCGGCGTCGTGCCAGCTGTTTGGTGATTTGCTGCTGGGGCGCGAGCCGATCATTGATCCGGCGCCGTATGCCCCTGCGGGGCGGTTGAGCTGAGCGCGTAACCACTGTAGGAGCGGCCTTGCCGAGGCGTCGGGCCGGTCGGAAAGGGCTGCGTAGCAGCCCCAGGATTTCATTGTTGACGCAAAGATCGCCGGGGCCGCCTAGCGGCCCTTTCGCGACACAAGGCCGCTCCTACACGGATCGTGTAAGGCGCGTTGGTTAGCGTTGCTGGCCTGGCCCTTGTTCCAGATGCTGCTGGCTGCAATACCACTCCTTGCCCAGCTGCAACGCCCGGTCGTTGGGCAGGTGCACGCCGCAATGGGCGCAGCGCACCATCTTCAGCGGGTCTTGCAGCCGGGGCTCGGCCGGCGACTGCTGACTGCTCTTGAACTTGCGCCACAGCCAGAACGCGGCAGCGATCAGGGCGATCCAGAAAAGTAGGCGAACCATGGTGTCCAGCTTGTCGAATGAAGAAGGCGACAGTCTAGGGCGCGGCCAACAAAAAAGGGAGGCCTCAGGCCTCCCTTTGTTTCGCTTGCGCGTGGCTCAGTCGAACAGACCGAAGGTCATGTAGCTGAACCAGGAGCGGTCCTTCTCGGCTTCCTTCGGACCTTCCGGCAGGATCACATCGCCGTTCTCGTCCTTGGGCAGCAGCTCTTGCGGGATCTCCGAACGGGCATCCTGGAACTGCTTGACCACGTCCTGGTTGGCGCGGGTCTCGCCTGGCGGCAGCGGGGTCTTGGTCTCGATCAGGCCCAGGGTGGCCTTGGACAGCCAGGAGCGGTTGCCGTTTTCGTCCACCTTGGTGACGAACTGGCCGTCGACCAGGCTCGGGTGGTCCGGGTAGTTGAGTTGCAGGGTCTCGAGGCTGGTGGCGGCCAGTTCGTCCAGGTGCATGCGCTGGTACGACTCGACCATCACCGCCAGGCCGTCACCCACCGACGGGGTTTCCTGGAAGTTCTCCACCACGTAGCGGCCACGGTTGGCGGCGGCGACATAGGCTTCGCGGCTCAGGTAGTAGTTGGCCACGTGGATCTCGTAGGAGGCCAGCAGGTTGCGCAGGTAGATCATGCGCTGCTTGGCGTCCGGCGAGTAACGGCTGTTGGGGAAGCGGCTGGTCAGCTGGGCGAACTCGTTGTACGAGTCGCGGGCGGCGCCCGGGTCACGCTTGGTCATGTCCAGCGGCAGGAAGCGCGCCAGCAGGCCGCGGTCCTGGTCGAACGAGGTCAGGCCCTTGAGGTAGTAGGCGTAGTCGACGTTCGGGTGCTGCGGATGCAGGCGGATGAAGCGCTCGGCAGCCGACTTGGCGGCCTCTGGCTCGGAGTTCTTGTAGTTGGCGTAGATCAGCTCGAGCTGCGCCTGGTCGGCGTAGCGGCCGAACGGATAGCGCGACTCCAGGGCCTTGAGCTTGTTCACGGCGCTGGTGTAGCTGGAGTTGTCCAGGTCGGCCTGAGCTTGTTGATACAGCTCGGCTTCGCTGAGGTTCTCGTCAATGACTTCCTTGTTGGAGGAACAGGCCGCGGTGAGCCCGAGGATGGCGATCAGCAGCAGGTGTTTCACTTGCATGGCGGCTTGCGTCCCTTTGACGGCCGCTGTCTTGGGCGGTGCCGTCCTGTTATGATGAGCGCCCCCGGCCAAACCCCGGGGCAAAAGAAGCCGTATTTAACCACAAGCGCGCAGCCGAAACCAAAGGCTGAACGCCCGTCGATTCGAGCATGTCCGAGATCATTCAACTTAGCGCAGAGGTCCCGTCCGAACTGGGCGGCCAACGCCTCGACCAGGTCGCCGCCCAATTGTTCGCCGAGTACTCGCGTTCGCGCCTGTCCTCGTGGATCAAAGATGGCCGCCTGACCGTCGATGGCGCGGTGCTGCGACCGCGCGACACCGTCCACAGTGGCTCCATCCTGGCCCTCGAGGCCGAGCAGGAGGCCCAGGGCGAATGGGTGGCTCAGGACATCGAGCTGGACATCGTCTATGAAGACGACCAGATCCTGGTGATCAACAAGCCCGCCGGGCTGGTGGTCCACCCGGCGGCTGGCCACCCCGATGGCACCCTGCTCAATGCCCTGCTGCACCATGTGCCGGACATCGTCAACGTACCGCGCGCCGGTATCGTGCACCGCCTGGACAAGGACACCACCGGCCTGATGGTGGTGGCCAAGACCCTGCAGGCCCAGACCAACCTGGTCGACCAGTTGCAAAAGCGCTCGGTCAGCCGCGTTTATGAATGCATCGTGGTGGGCGTGGTGATCGCCGGCGGCAAGATCGACGCCCCGATCGGCCGCCACGGCGGCGAGCGCCAGCGCATGGCGGTGACCGAGGGCGGCAAGCCGGCGGTCAGCCACTACCGCGTGCTCAAGCGCTTCCGGGCGCACACCCATGTGCGGGTCAAGCTGGAAACCGGCCGCACCCACCAGATCCGCGTGCACATGGCCCATGTCGGTTATCCGCTGGTCGGCGACCAGACCTACGGCGTGCGCTTCCGCATTCCGCCGGCAGCCAGCGTGGCCATGGTCGAGGCGGTCAAGCACTTCCCGCGTCAGGCCCTGCACGCGCGCTTCCTGGCGCTGGACCACCCGACCACCGGCGAGCGCATGGAGTGGAAGTCGGAGCTGCCGGATGACTTCCAGTGGCTGCTGTCGCTGCTCGACCAGGACCGCGAGAGCTTTATCGGATGAACGGCCTGACCCAGGCGCTGCTCTTTCCCGACTGGCCAGCCCCGGCCACGGTTCGCGCCTGTGTCACCACCCGCGAGGGCGGCGTCAGCTTGCCGCCCTACGCATCCTTCAATCTCGGTGACCACGTGGGCGACGACCCCATCGCGGTCGCCGAGAACCGCCGTCGCCTCAGCGCCGAGTTCGCCATCCAGCCCGCCTGGCTCAAGCAGGTGCACGGGTTGGCGGTGGCCGATGCCGATCCCGCCGTGGTGGCCGAGGCTGATGCCAGCTGGACCGACCAGCCCGGTATTGCCTG
This sequence comes from Pseudomonas muyukensis, assembly GCF_019139535.1. NCBI lineage: Bacteria > Pseudomonadati > Pseudomonadota > Gammaproteobacteria > Pseudomonadales > Pseudomonadaceae > Pseudomonas > Pseudomonas muyukensis. Next base: position 1,522,399 of record NZ_CP077073.1, read on the forward strand.
CACCGTGATGACCGCCGATTGCCTGCCTGCGCTGTTCTGCGACCGCGCCGGTACTCGCGTGGCCGCCGCCCATGCCGGCTGGCGCGGGCTGGCCGGGGGCGTGCTGGAAGCCACCCTTGAGCGCTTGGCGCTGGCGCCTGAAGAGGTGCTGGTGTGGCTGGGCCCGGCCATTGGGCCGCAGGCGTTCGAGGTGGGCCTGGAGGTGCGCGATGCCTTTACCGCCGTGCATCCCGAGGCCGCCGCAGCCTTTGTCGACGGCGAGCGCCCTGGCAAGCTGATGGCCGACATCTACCAGCTGGCGCGGATTCGCCTGGCGGCGCGTGGGGTGACTGCCGTTTATGGTGGTGGCTTGTGCACGGTCAGCGATGCGCGGTTCTTCTCTTATCGGCGCACCCCGCAGGGTGGGCGCTTTGCTTCGCTGGTCTGGTTGCAGCCGTAATGATGCTGGGGGCGCTTTGCGCCCCTTTCGCGACACAAGGCCGCTCCTACAGGGAATCGTGTAGGAGCGGCCTTGTGTCGCGAAAGGGCTGCAAAGCAGCCCCCAGCCATCCCCCCGCCTGCTGACCCGCGTCAACCCCGCTACGCTTGAATCTTCCAGAATCACCCTTATCTATTGGTCATCTCAGGCAGGTTCTTCATTACAGGTGCTGTCCATCGCTCCGCCTGCCCTTTACAGGAAGGTATCCCCCATGCGAATAGACCGACTGACCAGCAAGCTGCAACTCGCGTTATCCGATTCCCAATCCCTGGCCGTGGGCATGGACCACCCGGCCATCGAGCCCCTGCACCTGTTGCAGGCGCTGATCGACCAGCAGGGCGGCTCGATCAAGCCGCTGCTGATGCAGGTCGGCTTCGACGTCAACAGCCTGCGCAAGGCGTTGACCAAAGAGCTCGACCAACTGCCGAAAATCCAGAACCCCACGGGCGATGTGAACATGTCCCAGGACCTGGCGCGCCTGCTCAACCAGGCCGATCGCCTGGCCCAGCAGAAGGGCGACCAGTTCATCTCCAGCGAGCTGGTGCTGCTCGCCGCCATGGACGAGAACAGCAAGGTCGGCAAGCTGCTGCTCGGCCAGGGCGTGAGCAAGAAGGCCCTGGAGAACGCCATCAACAACCTGCGCGGCGGCGCGGCGGTGAACGACGCCAACGCCGAGGAATCGCGCCAGGCCCTGGACAAGTACACCGTCGACCTGACCAAGCGCGCCGAGGAAGGCAAGCTCGACCCGGTGATTGGCCGTGACGACGAGATCCGCCGCACCGTGCAGGTGCTGCAGCGCCGTACCAAGAACAACCCGGTGCTGATCGGCGAGCCTGGCGTGGGCAAGACCGCCATCGCCGAAGGCCTGGCCCAGCGCATCATCAACGGCGAAGTGCCCGATGGCCTCAAAGGCAAGCGCCTGCTGGCCCTGGACATGGGTGCGCTGATCGCCGGCGCCAAGTACCGCGGTGAGTTCGAAGAGCGCCTCAAAGGCCTGCTCAACGAGCTGAGCAAGCAGGAAGGCCAGATCATCCTGTTCATCGACGAACTGCACACCATGGTCGGCGCCGGCAAGGGCGAGGGCGCCATGGACGCTGGCAACATGCTCAAGCCGGCCCTGGCCCGTGGCGAGCTGCACTGTGTCGGCGCCACCACGCTCAACGAATACCGCCAGTTCATCGAGAAGGACGCAGCCCTGGAGCGCCGCTTCCAGAAGGTGCTGGTCGAGGAGCCGAGCGAGGAAGACACCATCGCCATCCTGCGCGGCCTGAAAGAACGCTATGAAGTGCACCACAAGGTGGCCATCACCGACGGTGCGATCATCGCCGCGGCCAAGCTCAGCCACCGCTACATCACTGACCGCCAGCTGCCGGACAAGGCCATCGACCTGATCGACGAAGCCGCCAGCCGCATCCGCATGGAGATCGATTCCAAGCCCGAGGTGCTCGACCGCCTCGACCGTCGCCTGATCCAGCTGAAGGTGGAATCCCAGGCGCTGAAGAAGGAAGAAGACGAAGCGGCGAAGAAGCGCCTGGAAAAACTCACCGAGGAAATCGAGCGCCTGGAGCGCGAGTATTCCGACCTCGAAGAAATCTGGGCCTCGGAAAAAGCCGAGGTACAAGGCTCGGCGCAGATCCAGCAGAAGATCGAGCAGGCCCGCCAGGAACTGGAAGCCGCCCGCCGCAAGGGTGACCTCAGCCGCATGGCCGAGCTGCAGTACGGGGTGATCCCGGACCTGGAGCGCAGCCTGCAGATGGTCGACCAGCATGGCAAGAGCGAGAACCAGTTGCTGCGCAACAAGGTGACCGAGGAAGAAATCGCCGAAGTGGTGTCCAAGTGGACCGGCATCCCGGTGGCCAAGATGCTCGAAGGCGAGCGCGAGAAGCTGCTGAAGATGGAAAGCCTGCTGCATGAGCGGGTGATTGGCCAGGACGAAGCGGTGACCGCCGTGGCCAACGCCGTGCGCCGTTCCCGCGCCGGGCTGTCCGACCCGAACCGCCCGAGCGGCTCGTTCCTGTTCCTCGGGCCCACCGGGGTGGGCAAGACCGAGCTGTGCAAGGCGCTGGCCGAGTTCCTGTTCGACACCGAAGAGGCCATGGTGCGCATCGACATGTCCGAGTTCATGGAGAAACACTCCGTGGCTCGCCTGATCGGCGCCCCGCCAGGCTATGTGGGCTATGAGGAGGGGGGCTACCTGACCGAGGCCGTGCGCCGCAAGCCGTACTCGGTGGTGCTGCTCGACGAGGTGGAGAAAGCCCACCCGGATGTGTTCAACGTGTTGCTGCAGGTGCTGGAAGACGGCCGCCTGACCGACAGCCATGGCCGCACCGTGGACTTTCGCAACACCGTGATCGTGATGACCTCCAACCTGGGCTCGGCGCAGATCCAGGAACTGGCCGGTGACCGCGAGGCACAGCGTGCGGCGGTGATGGACGCGGTGGGCGCGCACTTCCGGCCGGAGTTCATCAACCGCATCGACGAAGTGGTGGTGTTCGAGCCGCTGGGCCGCGAGCAGATCGCCGGCATCACCGAGATCCAGCTGGGTCGCCTGCGGGGTCGCCTGGCCGAGCGCGAGTTGAGCCTGAGCCTGAGCCCGGAGGCGTTGGACAAGCTGATCGCCGTCGGTTACGACCCGGTGTACGGCGCACGGCCACTCAAGCGCGCGATCCAGCGTTGGATCGAGAACCCGCTGGCGCAGTTGATACTGTCTGGCGAGTTCCTGCCTGGCGCGGCGATCACTGCGAAGGTGCAGGGCGAGGAAATCGTCTTCGCCTGATCACGGCGGTCGTTGAAGAGCCCCGCGAAAGCGGGGCTTTTTTATGTGGGTTGTCCCGACGCTATCACGGGGCAGGCAGCGCAAACCCCTGATTTTCCGGCTTCCAAGCTAACTTGCTGAAAATTTTGAAAAAAGTGCTTGCACAAAATTCGGAGTGCCCCTAATATTCGCCCCGCTGTCAGGCACTGAGCGAATCACCAGCAACATCGGAGATCGCAAAACAACTTACAAATCAGTAAGTTGAACGAAAAAAAGTGGTTGACAAGCAAAACGAAGAATGTAGAATAGCCGGCCTCAGCAGCGACAACGCGAAAGCGAAGCAGCTAAAGAGTTCGAAGCTAACACAGACTTCGAAGCAGTAAAGATGTACCGAAGTTCAGTTCCGCGATAGCTCAGTCGGTAGAGCAAATGACTGTTAATCATTGGGTCCCTGGTTCGAGTCCAGGTCGCGGAGCCAATCTCGGGGTGTAGCGCAGTCCGGTAGCGCGCCTGCTTTGGGAGCAGGATGTCAGGAGTTCGAATCCCCTCACCCCGACCATTTTCCGGGTCGTTAGCTCAGTTGGTAGAGCAGTTGGCTTTTAACCAATTGGTCGTAGGTTCGAATCCTACACGACCCACCATGTAAAAAGGGCATCTCGACTGAGATGCCCTTTTTCTTTTGCCCGCGATTTATCTCCCCGCCCTTTGCTACCCTGTGGCCTCTGCCCGCAGGAGCGCCCGTGCATGCCACTCAAAGCCCGTGTTTTCATCGCCACCAGCCTGGATGGCTACATCGCCCGTGAAGATGGCGGCCTCGATTGGTTGATGGGCGCCACCCAGTCTGCTGACGACCATGGCTACGCCGGGTTCATGGCGGGTGTCGATACGCTGGTAATGGGGCGCGGGACTTTCGACAAGGTCATGACCTTTGGCGAGTGGCCGTATCCGGATACGCGGGTGGTGGTGGTCAGCAGTACCCTCGAGGCGCTGCCCAGGGGTGTGCCAGAGCGCGTCGAGTTGCACCCGGGGCCGATCCCGGTGTTGCTCGAGCACCTGCAGGCCACGGGCGCGAAGAGCCTGTACCTGGATGGCGGCAAGCTGATTCAGGGGTTCTTGCGTGAGGGGTTGGTGGACGAGCTGACCATCACCCGCATTCCCGTGCTGCTGGGGCAGGGGATACCGTTGTTCGGTGATTTGGCGAAGGATGTGCCGTTGCAGCACATGAGGACGACCAGCTACGCGAGTGGGTTCGTGCAGAGCACGTATCGCGTGGTCCGTTGAATGGCTGGGGCCGCTTTGCGGCCCTATCGCGACACAAGGCCGCTCCTACAGGGGGACGCGATCGTCTGTAGGGGCTGATTCAGGGGTTCTTGCGCGAGGGGTTGGTGGACGAGCTGACCATCACCCGCATTCCCGTGCTGCTGGGGCAGGGGATACCGTTGTTCGGTGATTTGGCGAAGGATGTGCCGTTGCAGCACATGAGGACGACCAGCTACGAGAGTGGGTTCGTGCAGAGCACGTATCGCGTGGTCCGTTGAATGGCTGGGGCCGCTTTGCGGCCCTATCGCGACACAAGGCCGCTCCTACAGGCGATCGCATCCCCCTGTAGGAGCGGCCTTGTGTCGCGAAAGGGCTGCGCAGCAGCCCCAGGATCTCAAGATCTCAGTGCAGCTTCAGACGCGGCTCGGTCCCCCGGCCAATCTTGCTACCCAGCATCATCATCGCCGTGCGGAAGAACCCATACAGCGCCATCTGGTGCATGCGGTACAGCGACACATAGAACATCCGCGCCAACCAGCCCTCCAGCTTCACGCTGCCCATCAGGTTACCCATCAGGTTACCCACCGCCGAGAACCGCGACAGCGACACCAGCGAGCCGTAGTCCTTGTACTCGTAGCTCGGCAGCGCCTTGTTCTCCAGGCGCGCCTTCAGGCTCTTGGCCAGCAAGGACGCCTGCTGGTGCGCGGCCTGGGCCCGTGGCGGCACGTTGCGGTCGCTGCCCGGCTGCGGGCAGGCGGCGCAGTCGCCGAAGGCGAAGATGTTGTCGTCCAGGGTGGTCTGCAAGGTTGGGCGCACCACCAGCTGGTTGATGCGGTTGGTCTCCAGGCCATCGATGTCCTTGAGGAAGCCCGGCGCGCGAATGCCCGCCGCCCATACCTTGAGGCTGGCTTGAATCACTTCGCCCGAGGCGGTCTTCAGGCCATCGGCTGTCACTTCGCTGACCGCGGCGTTGGTCATCACCGTCACCCCGAGCTTTTCCAGGGTCTTGTGCACCGGCACGCTGATGCGCTCCGGCAGTGCCGGCAACACCCGCGGGCCCGCTTCGATGATAGTGATGTGCATGTCTTTGGGCTGGATCTTGTCCAGGCCATAGGCTGCCAGCTCGTGCGCCGCGTTGTGCAGCTCGGCCGCCAGCTCCACGCCGGTGGCGCCAGCGCCGACGATGGCCACGCTGATCTGCTCGCTGGCCACGTCGCCCGCGTGGGCACGCAGGTAGTGGTTGAGCAACTGCTGATGGAAGCGCTCGGCCTGCTTGCGGCTGTCGAGGAACAGGCAGTGCTGCGCCGCGCCCAGGGTGCCGAAGTCGTTGGTGTTGCTGCCCACGGCGATCACCAGGGTGTCGTAGCCGAGGGTGCGCGCAGGCAGCAGCTCGTGGCCCTCGTCGTCGAGGGTCGCGGCCAGCTGGATCTGTTTGCCTTCGCGGTCCAGGCCGCTCATGCGACCCATCTGGAAGTTGAAGTGGTTCCACTTGGCCTGGGCCACGTAGTTCAGTTCGTCTTCCGAGGAGTTCAGCGAGCCGGCTGCCACTTCGTGCAGCAGCGGCTTCCAGATGTGCGTCAGGTTGGCATCAACCAGGGTGATCTCGGCCTGTTTGCGCTTGCCCAGGCTTTTACCCAGGCGGGTCGCCAGTTCCAGGCCGCCGGCGCCGCCGCCGACAATCACGATGCGATGAGTCATGGGGATATCTCACAAGTTTTACGGAATTCGTGGGCACAAGGCCCGGCAGCATCCGGCACGAGGGGTGGGCGAGCGCAAGGCAGCTCATAGCACCAGTCCACTCAGCAGGCGGCTCAACAGGCCCAGACCGATGGTCACGGCCACCACCAGCAACAGGAGCAGCCATGGCCGGAAGGGCCGGCGCTCGACTTGATGCTGGGGGGCGCTCAGATACTCATCGACGCGACGCTGATCTTCAGGATTCAGGCGGCTGGTCATGGTGGGCCTCGTCAGATAGACGTTCGTGACTGCGTGTACGCCACAGCGGCCACGCAAACGCATGGATCGAATGATAATGCTTTCTATCCCTGGCGCCGAGTGTACGTGATCGCAAAGACACCCGGCACTGGATCAAAGACTGATGCCAACGTCGAACACGATGCTGCGCCCCAGGTTGCCGCGTAGAAAGTCCGGCGCATCCGGGTGGGCGAACAGCACCCGGGCAAAGGTCGGCCCCACCAGCGACAACGACCGCCAGCCCTGGCGCAGGTACTCGGTGGGCGGTGGGAAATGGCTGTTGAGGTCGAGCACCTCGCGCTTGAGGCTGGCGAAGGCGATGATGTCCAGCTCGCCCAGGTCGAGCCCGCGCTCGCGGTAGTTGTGCGACTTCTTGCGCAAGGTCGGCGCCAGGCGCCCGAGCAGCTCCTGGGCACTGATGCGCCGGGGCCGCTGCTCGCGGCGCACCAGCTGGGCCAGGGAAAACGCGCTGCGCCGGCGTTGCAGTTCCTCGCGCCACTCGTCGTTGAGCCGGCGGCCCTCGTCGAGCACGAAAAACACCTCGAACGCCGCGTCGCGGAACAGCACATCCGGCGGCTCCTGCCCGGCCGGGGTGAAGTCTTCGCTGCGGTAGGGGATGTTCAAGCCTTGCAGCAGGCGCTGGCACACCCAACGCTCACGCTCCCATTTGCGGGCATTGGACAGGAACGCATTGGCTTGCTCGGCCTGGATGGTAAGCAGGCGCAGGTAGTCTGAGTCATCCATGGGGACAAGCTTAGTCGCTAATTGATGACGGTAAGATGCTGTTTGTGCGTGGGAATCAGCCCAGCACCAGCCATTGCTGGACCACGCCCAGCAGATGCAGCAGCCCACCGCCCAGGCAGATCGCCGAACTGACCGCGATGAAACGCCGGCTGCGCCCGGTGCCGGCCAGCGCCAGCGGCCCCAGCAGGCCCCGGGCCAGGTACACCAGGGTAATCAGGCAGATCACCGGCAAGAGTAAAGGTAACGGTCGGATCAGCCCGGCCGCCGACAACGCATAGGCCGACCAGACGAGCAGTATCGCCGCGATCGCTGCGGTGACCAGGGCCGGGTAGGCGCGCCCTTGTTCCGCCGCCCTGGCCATGCGCTCGCCGGCACCGAACAAGCGGTACCAGCGCGGGCCAACGGCGATCACCGCCAGGTGCAGCACGCTGGCGATGGCGCTGAACGCCGCGCCGAGCAGCAGTGGCAGGTTAAGTCCTTCAGGCATAGCGGATGCATCCTGCATCGAAGTGAGGTGCCAGCCTATAGCAACCGGCCAAAAGGGAGAATGGGTGTAGACTCAGGCTTGTCCACATGGCCGACAGGGATAGTGTTCAGGTGATCAGCGCACAGGTCTTGTCCAGTACCAGCCTTACCCTTGGCTGGATAGGTTACGTGCCCCTGCTGGTCTGGGCCGCCAGCCGCACCCGCTGGGTGGAGCTGTTCACCGATACTCGTCGTCAGCACCTGCTGTTTGGCACGGTGTTCTGCCTGTTCATTCTCTGGCTGGTGCGGCGCGATTTCGATACTGGGGTGTCGTATCACTTCATCGGCATGACCGCCGTCACCTTGCTGCTGGACTGGCCGCTGGCGGTGCTCGGCGGCTTCCTGGCCCAGCTCGGCCTGTTGCTGCTGGGCCGCCAGGACCTTGCCGCCATCGGTGTCAACGGCCTGCTGATCGTTGGCTTGCCGGTGCTGGTCACCGAGGTGTGCGCGATCCTGGTCGAGCGCGCCCAGCCGCGTAACCTGTTTGTGTATATCTTCTGTTGCGGGTTCTTTCCTGCCGCGTTGACTGTGCTGGTGTGCCTGGCGGCCGGGCTGGGGGTGTTGTGGATGGACGAGCGGTTTGCCATGCCGGAGTGGCTCAGCGACTTCGTTGGTTATCTATGGCTGATGATGTTCCCCGAGGCGTTCATCAACGGCACGGTGATCAGTGCCCTGGTGGTGTTCTGTCCCGAGTGGCTGGAAACGTTCAACCGCTCCCGTTATCTGCAGGCACCCTGGAAGGACGAGGAACGCTGATGTTCGCCGGCAAGCCGGCTCCTACAGGGCATGCGCCGAACCTGTAGGAGCCGGCTTGCCGGCGAAGAGGCCATCACAGCCAACCCAAAAACCAGGTCAATGCCGCGGCTCCAGGTCCCCCGAATACAACTCATCCTCGGACTCTTCCGCCCCCGCGATCTTGTGCTCCTCGGCCGCCCAGGCCCCCAGGTCGATCAGCTTGCAGCGGTCCGAGCAGAACGGCCGGAACGGGCTCTTGTCCCCCCATTCCACAGGCGCGCCACAGGTCGGGCAATCAACGGTCATCGGCTGGCTCATGGCTGGCCTCCTCGCAAAGTCAGGTAAAAGTGGTGCAGGCGGTCGATCTCGTCGTGCAGTGCTTGCAGGTCACGATCGTTGACCACCACGTCATCGGCATGGCGCAGGCGCTCTTCCCGGGCCAGCTGGGCCTTGAGAATCGCCTGCACCTGTTCCGGGCTGGTGTTGTCGCGCGCCAGGGTGCGTTGCACCTGCAGCTCGGCAGGGGCATCGATCACCAGGATGCGCTGGGTCTTCTGGTACTGCCCCGACTCGATCAGCAGCGGCGACACATACACCGCGTAGGGCGTCTCGGCCTTGGCCAGGTAGCTGAAGATCTCCTGGCCGATCAGCGGGTGCAGCAGTTGCTCCAGCCATTGCCGTTGCGCAGGGTCGGCGAAGATCAGCTGGCGCAGGGCGCCACGGTCGAGCTGGCCGTCGTCGAGCAGTACGCCCGGGCCAAAGCGCTCGACGATACTGGCCAGGGCCGGGCGACCCGGCTCGACGACCCAGCGGGCAGCCTGGTCGGCATCGACCAGGTGCACGCCCAGCTCGACGAAACGCTCGGCGGCGGCGCTCTTGCCGCTGCCGATGCCGCCGGTCAGGCCAAGAATCCAGGGGGTGAAGGGCGCTGTGCTCATCAGGTTCCAAGCAGTTGCAGGTATGAGGCGACTATTTCATCACCCCAGAGCAATGCGATCCACCCCGCAATGGCCAGATAAGGCCCGAAAGGCAATGCAGCGCCCATTTGCGTGCGCTTAAGCCGCACCAGCGTCAGCCCAACCAGCGCCCCCACCAAGGAGGCCAGCATCAAGGTCAGCGGCAAAACCTGCCAACCACCCCAGGCACCCAGCATGGCCAGCAGCTTGAAGTCGCCAAAGCCCATGCCCTCCTTGCCGGTCACCAGCTTGAACACCCAGTACACCGTCCACAGGCTCAGGTAGCCCGCCACCGCGCCCCATACCGCATCGGCCAGCGGCACCAGCAACCCGAAGGCGTTGACCACCAGCCCCAGCCACAACAGCGGCAGCACCAGCACATCCGGCAGCAACTGGTGCTCGGCATCGATCAGGCTCAAGCCGATCAGCCCCCAGGTCAGCAGCATCACCGCCAGCGCCGCCACGCCCGGCCCGAAATGCCAGGCCACCAGCAGCGACAGCAAGGCGCTGGCCAGCTCCACCAGTGGATAACGCGCACTGATCCGCGCCTTGCACCCCGCGCAACGCCCGCGTAAGGCCAGGTAACTCAACACCGGTATGTTTTCCCACGCCCGGATCGGGCGCTGGCAGTGGGGGCAGCGCGACGCCGGCAAACACAGGTCGAAACGCTCGTGCTCGGCCTGGGGCAGCCCCAGCACCTCCTGCGCCTCCCGCTGCCACTGGCGTTCGAGCATCACCGGCAGTCGGTACGCCAGCACATTGAGAAAACTGCCCACCAGCAACCCCAGCACCGCGGCCAGGGCATAAAAGAACGGCGGATGATCGACGATTACGGCCCAGGCATTCATGTTCAGATCAGGCTACCCAACTGGAAGATCGGCAAGTACATCGCCACGACAAGGCCCCCCACCAGCAGCCCGAGGATCAGCACGATGGCCGGCTCCAGCAGCGTGGTCAACTGCTCCAGCGCCTGGCCCACCTGTTCTTCGTAATGTAGCGCGGCCTTGTCCAGCATGGCGTCGAGGGTACCGCTGGCCTCGCCGACCGCCACCAGCTGGCGCAGCAGCGGCGGGAACAGCCCGTCCGCCTCCATCGCCTGTTGCAGGCTCGCCCCATTGGCCACGCCCTGGCGCAACGCCAGGATCGCCCGCTCATGCAGGCAGTTGCCACTGACCGGCGCCACCGTGGCTAGCGCATCCAGCAACGCCACCCCTGCGCTATAGGAAGTCGCCAGGCTGCGCGCAAACCGCGCCAGCGCCGCCTGCCCGAGCAAGGTGCCAACCACCGGCACCCGCAGCCCCCAGCGCACTATCCACAGGCGCGCCGGCAGATGCCGCCGATACACCTCCCGCCCACCAAACCCCAACACAGTTATCAACAGCAGCAGCCACCCCACGTGATTACCCAGCCCTGTGGATAAATCGATCACCCACTGGGTAAATGCCGGCAACGCCTTGTCGAAACTGGCAAACAACCCCTGAAACCGCGGCACCACCTCCAGCAGCAACAACGCCGCCACCCCAAGCCCGGTCAGCAGCAACAGCGCCGGATACATCATCGCCTTGCGCACTTTCTGCCGCAGTGCCTGGCGCTTCTCCAGCATCCCCGCCATCTGCTCCAGCTGCCGGTCCAGCGTGCCCGACTGCTCGCCCACCCGCACCAGGTTGCAGTACAGCGCATCGAACCACGCCGGATGGCGCTGCAACGCCTCCGCCAGCCCAAGCCCCGCCGCCACATCCTGTTTCAACCGCGCCAGCAACGCCGACATGCCGCTGTCCACCGTGCTGCGCGCCATCACCTCGAACGCCTGCAACAACGGCACCCCCGCCGTCAGCAAGGTCGCCAGTTGCCGGCTGAACCCCGGCGCATCCGCCTTGCCCGCCCGCTGCGGCCAACGCCACTGCAACCCACCCGCCAGCCGCACCCGCGTGGCCCGGATGCCCTGGCGTTGCAGCCAAGCCTGCACAAAGGCTGGGCTGCGCCCCGGTTGCTGGCCGTGTTGACGAGCGCCGGAGGCATCGATGCCCTCCCAGGCGTAGAGGCGGGTAGACGGTGGCATGCGAAGGTCCTTTGCAGTGCGGCGACAAGCCCCGTAACAGCTTGCCAGGCCCGAGGCCGGGCGCGTTTCCATGACGCTCACTAGAGTAGTTCAGCGAAGATGACGCCCTGCCGTGCAGGGGTGACAAAAGGTGTCGGTTCAGGCCTACTGCGCGCCTGCCGGCCGGGGCGCAACCCAAGATGAAATGCGCCGACCGCGCCTCCATGTATTACGAAGGAAGACCGTTCATGAAAGGGCAACGAGGTATCACCCTGATCGAACTGATGATCGTCGTCGCGATCATCGGCATCCTGGCGACCATCGCCATCCCCCTGTACACCAACCACCAGGCCCGCGCCAAAGCCGCGGCGGCGCTGCTGGAAATCTCCGCGCTGAAAACGCCGATGGACATCCGCCTGAACGAAGGCAAGGACGTACCCGACGTCGCCAGCCTCGGCGGCCAGCCCGCCACCGCCCATTGCGCGATCACCGCCAGCGGCACGGCGGCCGACGGCACCGCCAGCATCGCCTGCACCCTGGCCGATGCACCAGCCAATGTGCTGGGCAAGACCGTGACCCTGGCCCGCACCCAGGCCGGGTGGAGCTGCGTGACCACGGTGGAGGAAGACCTCGCGCCGAATGGCTGCAAGGCGCCGTGAAAGTGAGGTGAAACAGGGGTTTGCGTAACGGACACGGCAATGGTACGTTGCGCAACACGCCGGTGTAGCTCAGTCGGTAGAGCAGCGCACTCGTAACGCGAAGGTCGCAGGTTCGATTCCTGTCTCCGGCACCAGTTCAGGTTCCAGCGAAGGCTACCAAAATCTCTGGAACCCCCGTAAAACCCGCCTTCTGGCGGGTTTTTTCGTTATGGCGTTCCGTCGGAATCCGACAGCTGCCAGCCGATTTAGGGGTAACGTTTGGGATAAAGTCGATTCGATAAAGGGGTTTACCCTTATGGCTCGTACTACTGCTCCCCTGACCGACACCGCCTGCCGCTCGGCCAAGCCTACTGACCGCCCCTACAAGCTTTTTGACGGTGACGGTCTTTACCTCCTCGTTTACACCAATGGCCGCAAAGGCTGGCGCTTCCGATATGTGAAACCGGATGGGCGAGAGGGGCTGACTTCGTTTGGCAACTATCCCGTCATTGGGCTCGCAGATGCTCGGCAGAAGCGTCTGGAGACTAAGAGGATGCTGGCTGAAGGCATAGATCCGATTGCGTCCAAGCAGCAGGCCAAGGCCGAGGCGGTTGTCAGAGGCCACACATTCGAACGCGTTGCCTTGGACTGGCATAAGGAAATGTCCGTGAAGTGGGCGCCAGGCCATTCGAGGACCGTGCTCAGTCGTTTGAAGACTCACGTATTCTCGCTGCTCGGCGCACGTGCCATCGTTGATCTGGATACCTGCGACCTCATGCAGCCGCTGGAAGAGATCAAGAAACGCGGCACGATCGATGTGGCCTTGAGGGTGCAAAACTACCTACAGAGCATCATGCGTGAGGCTAAGCGGCAACGGCTGATCACGGTGAACCCTGCATATGACCTTGAGGGTTTCATCAGCGCGCCACGGGTTACGCACCGGCCTGCACTCCCGCTGTCACGTCTGCCTGAGTTGATGGACCGCATCGAGAACTACAAAGGGCGCACGCTCACTCGGCTGACAGTCATGCTGTCGCTGCATGTGTTCGTACGCTCCAGCGAATTGCGCTTCGCACGTTGGAGTGAGTTCGACCTGAAGCGCGGCATATGGGAGATACCAGACACGCGGCCCGCGTTGGACGGCGTACCGTATTCGACCAGAGGAACGAAGATGGCGGGTGACATCCATCTGGTCCCTCTGTCACCGCAAGCGGTGGCGTTGCTCGAACAGATTCATGCGATCACGGGGTACTTCGACCTGGTGTTTACCAGTGACGCTCGCTCGTGGAAGCCTATGTCCGAGAACACGGTCAACAGCGCTTTGCGGAACATGGGCTACGACACCAAGACCGAAATCTGCGGGCATGGCTTTCGCTCCATGGCGTGCAGTGCCTTGGTCGAATCCGGGCTGTGGTCAGAGACCGCTATCGAGCGGCAGATGAGCCACAGAGAGCGCAACAACGTTCGGGCGGCGTATATCCACAAGGCGGAGTTTCTGGAGGAACGGCGATTGATCATGAGTTGGTGGAGCCGTTACCTCGAAGCGAACCGGCAGGAGCATATCTCGCCGCATGAGTTCGCGAATCAGACCGGGGCAAACGTTTCTAGCCTAAGAGCAAGGCGTGGCGCAGTCGAGTGAGCGCAGGGCTTTGATATTTCGGTGCTCCGCTTTTCCATGCGGGTCCATCCAAACAGGGCTGCAAAGCCGCCCTGTTTGGATGGACCTCACCTAAAAAGATCAAAAGCATCACATCGGCCACTGGGTGCCACGGTGTTCCGCATACGCCCAATCCCATTTTTAATCGCAAAATCCAGCGGGCAAGTCGCTTGACCCTCTCGGATTGCGGGCGTAGAAAAGACAGTGCAAAGGCTGTCGTTGACAGCACTCCCAGGTGACCCGAGCCTTCAAGGTCACGCCGCTCCTGCGGTGGTTCTCCCCCCAAATGGCGATTCGCGTCCGGCAGTTCGCCCGGTCACCTCCCCGGTGATGGATGCCAACTTCAGATCATGGCCTTCGTGCGCCAGACAACACTTCCTACTTCGCTGCACTGCAGCAACCTTTCCGCTTGGCCGAATCTTGCGCCAACCTACGCCCGTCTCTTTCTCCTGGAAAGAGACGGGCGCTTCCAACACTGCTGCAGCCCTCATCGCACTTGGCTTTGCGGCTACTCCATTCGTGACAATCGGCGTGACAAACGCCGATGTCATCAGCAACAGCGCTGTAGATGATGGTGCCGCAGACCACGGAATGGACTGCACCTGACTGACAGTCAGGCATGCCCCGGTCATCGCATTGCTGCGTTCACCCGGCTCAGGATCTCGCGGCACTGGTCTCGTCAGCCAGTGCAGCCTCCACCCGCCCATCGGTAACGGTGCTCAGGAGGCCAGATCATGAGATGCCCCTGCTCCCGGTCGTGAGGAGCCGCCAGTCCTGCGTTAGAGGACATCCCCACAGGTCGCAGGGGCCTTGATCCCTGATAACACTCAGCACTCTTGGCGGGATGACGTGGGGCGAGGATCGGAGAACGGTAGATGAGGTGACTGACATGGCATTGGTGGGTAGACGCGATGGTCGTAACTTCGGCTACGGCCGGCAATTGAGCTACGCAGGACCGCAGGCGCTGAAAGACATGTTCGCCGGCGGTCACTACGGCACGGTCAAAGCGCACTGTGATCGGTGGCAGGCATTCGTCAAATGGTGCCGCTCCGAACAGGAGCCCGGCATCAATGATGCGCGGCAAATTGATCGAAAGGTATTGGCGGACTATGCGGCGTACCTGCGCGACGTGGTTAGGCGCGGTAACCTCGCCATCAGCACCGCGCAAAATCGGCTCTCCAGCGTTAACAGAACCATGGCGGCGCTTCGCGGTGATCAGTACGTGAAATTGCCCAGCCCGAGCAAGGCGTTGGGTATGCAGCGCACCGGGGTTCGCCACTCGGTGCCGCAGGGCCAAGACCGCGAACAGGTTAAGCAGATTGTCAATGCGCTTTGCAGCCAACATCAGCTGCGGGCCGCCGCGATTGTTCTGTTGGCGCGAGCCACCGGCATGCGCTTGCGTGAGGCCATCTTGGCTGACCTACCACGGCTATGCCGTGAAGCTAACGACCTAGATAGGATTAACATTCAGGATGGCACCAAGGGCGGCCGTGCCGGCGCCTCGGCGCCACGTTGGATAGAAGTGGACGACCATATTCGTGGCGCACTTGGATTCGCATGGCAGGCGTCACCTGCAGGTAGCCGCAACCTGATTGCGCCACACGAAAGCTACCTGAATCTTCTGCAAGAAAGCATCCGCCCGGCGCGGGACATCCTGCATGCACACAACCTCAAGGGCCTCCATGAGCTGCGAGCGGCGTACGCATGTGAGCGCTATGAGCAAATTACCCAACATCGCGCGCCTATCAATGGCGGCCTATGTTGCCAGGTAGATAGGAACCTTGATCGTGAGGCTCGTAGGCAAATCAGCTATGAACTGGGGCACGGTCGGATCGACGTGGTCGCTGCCTACATTGGAGGACGCGCATGAGTAAGCCATTCGACATGGAGCTGTTCTTGGCTGCGGTGCTGACGGGGTCACATGTGACGCGACAACGTCATCTGAGCCAGGCAAAGCGCATCCAAGCTGAAATCGCATTGCGTTGGCATCGAGAGATACCTTGGAGCTGGCAGAGAAAGCATATCGCTTGGTTTCTACACCATCACATATGCCATTGCAGTGAGGCGACGCGGTACTACTATTTGCTGACTGCGCGGCTGCTTGTTCGTCGTTTAGGAAAAACTTGGGTGTTTAGGTTCTGATCGAAGATTTGAATTGCTTGGCACGGCTGTCACCAGCACGCTCCAATTAATCCTTGATAAGGGGCTTGCTATTTTCAAAGGAAGCATTTCATGATGTGCAGAGCTAGTGGTGTTTAAAGCTGCGCTGCTCAGCGCTAACAGATTGATGGTTGTTGTTAACAGGAGAAAATATGAAAAGTAGAAGCCTTGCTTTTTATAGGTTGCTGCACGAAATAGAATATGAAATAGGTAGCGAGTGCTACAATGGAAATATTCAGAACTTCGGACCGGGAGGGACTTGGGAAGGGGAGGGTAGGGATTTTCGTTACCCTATTCGTTTTACAAATTCTGATGGTGTGCGTGAAAAGTATAGAGGTGAACTGCCGTATACTAAAAGTACTAGCGGAGAAATGGCGAATTGTATCCTTGGTGAGGAGCGATTTAACTCGGCTCATTATGCCTTTGGGGCAAATGAGCTTTACATTCTGCGAGGTATAAAACATGCCCTTGAAAAGCTAGAAACTCGGTTTGGTATTGATTTTGAAGAGTTGTTGGAACGGGAAAAATCTAGTGGTGTAGAGTGATTGGTTTGTATTAAATGTGATTGGTCTAGTTGCAGCAAGCTGATGGGGCCTGGAGGCCCGGCGAGCCTCCAGCGAATAGATGTTTGAGTTCAAGCGGGGGGGCTAAAGTAGTCGCCTGAATGTTTGAAATTTAATGCTAGTTTATGGATGATTCGTTCAACTGGATCGCATACGGACTCGATGTCGGCTCGGTCAATTGTGCCGTTACCGAAACCGTGAAAAATCAAGTTTCTAATCAGGTAGTATCCCGTTTTTTCGCTATCTTTTTTCCCGGCTTTAGCTAGTACCGCTTCGCAAGCTCTTTCCACGTCCGCTACAAGGTCTCGATGACTGGCTGACAAAAAGTCAAAAATCCGCTTGATTCGATAAGACTCTGCGCTCTTTCTTCCTAAGTCACCTACTAGATCTTTTGTTTTCCAGGCGTCGCTTGCGAACACAGGGGTGTTTACTACCTTTAGAAAGTCTTGCACTACCCCTGTAAATACATGATGCATTAATATTTCAAAAAATTGGTACTGCAAGAAGAAGCGAACAATCGGATCGCAATCAGTTGCGTCAGCAGGTAGAACGTGGGAGACAAGGAATTGGAAACAGTTATCTCTCAATTCTTGGGGTACACCCGAAACGTAAATATCCTGTTCTTTTACAAACGAATCAGTGTTTTTTCGAGGCTTGAGTGTGCCTATGTCATGCGGGAAGATTTTTGCTTCAGCCAAGCTTATTTTGAATTCGCTAACTAGCGACTTGGCTTCTTCTGAATCCTCGGAAAGGCGATCACTTCCGTAAATTACAACAATTATCTCGTCTTCGTAAAACTCTTCTAGGTCATAAGTTTCCCCCCAGGAAACGGTGATTCCCTGCTTTTGACCAATAGTTCCTCTTGTTAAATTGAAAATCGCACCTAACGCATAGCCAGAAATAACTTCTTTTTCAGTTTGGGTTATGGTTTTTCCAATCGAAAGGGTTGGTAGTGGGAATATGTAGCCGACAGCTTTTTGGGAGGAGTTCTCACTAGTCTTATACTTTATTCTGGAGAAGTCTCCGTCCTGCCAGTCATTGCTTTTGCATACGTCAAGTATATAATTGTACTGCCAGGCTAAATTGATGTCAGCGCTGTAGGTGGGGATGCGTATATATATATATTCGCCATCCGCACCTTTGAGTTCTAAGAGTGATGTCGACTCATTTCCTTCGGGTTTCTGTACGTTCCCCGTAGGCAAAAGCTCGAACTCTTCGTCATCATGCCAAACTTTCATATTAGAAAAGCTGCGTGCGCGTCTTGTGGAGCGCACCCTCAATGCTGGTTTTCAGGTCCTTGAATGAATCACCTTCAGAGTTTAGAAGTTCCCTGAAGTAAAATTGGAAGAACATTCGCTGTGCATTACCAATTTTCTTGGTGTTTTTTGAGATCCAGTCAAGTGCTGAATTTAATTCAATCAAGAATTCTTGTGGTTCACAATCGAAATACAAATCATCGCAGATTTGTTGAATGTCTTCGAGGTTCTCAAGAACTTCCCTGTCTTTCAACTTGCCAATTGCTGCGCCGAAGCCAGCGAAAACCTGCGTTTTTTTAAAGCATTGTTTGGAGTCTTTGCCCCAAAGTGATTTTCCTTGAAGGTCATCCTTGGTGATTGATGTGCCGTTCACTAGCTCGATGACTTTGACAATAAACTTGTGAAGTGCGTTTACATATTCTTTGAAAAGGTCTCGGTTGTTGTTTTCGTGAGATAGCTTTTCTAAGCTGCGAATGTTCTCGAGCAGATCAGTTCGTTCCAGAGGTTGCTCATTTCGCTCCAGATATGAATTAAAGCCTTCGATTACATCTTTGAAATTATATTCGTTAGGTTGAGTCGCATGTTCGCTATCGACTTCTCTGACGAATTTCAGCCCTTCCACTCCGGTATTATGATACTCCCAATACAACATTTCTATTTGCTGGCGCAAAGACATGGGTGTCTGTCCACTATTAAGAGTTAGCATTCTATACAAAATGCCAATCTTGTTTAGGCCCATGTATACTTCTACTCTAATAGGAGTGTCTCTTACGGCTGCTAAATCTTTTGGGGAAGTGTCGGCTATTACATCCTTAAAAGAATGTGTCCTCTGAAGTCCGTCAAGAATTAGTAAGTCCCCTTGGCGCTTAAGGATGGCAGTAATTATATCTTCGTCTTTTTTAGGTGTTGGCCTGCCGTTGTCCGCTACGTCATAGCTGAGTGCTAAGACGATGGGTGGGATAACACAGCCTTTACGAATATCATCACGTAACAACGAATAGACTGTTTTTGAGGATGTTACTCGTTTGCGCTGGAAGGGGTTCTTGTCCATAGCCTCGCTAATGAGATCTAGATACTCGCCCAGCGTAGTTTGTATTAGCACATTTTCAGAATTGATTCGTTGGTCGAAAATTCTAGATTTGACTTCCATTTCTTATCCTTTGCATTTAGGTGTAATTTTGCGAAATATATCATAGCGCCATCATTATTTCCACTGCTTCTGTTTGTGCTGACTTTTTATATTTTGCAGACTGTAACTTTGGCGGGGTGCATTTGTGATTGTATTTTTTTATAGTTAATGTCAGGCGACGCTCTTGCGTTTCTATCTGGTGTCAAAAAGGCGTGTAATACAATGCGATATAGGTATTTATAAGGGTAGTTTTAGGGGTAGATTTTTTCCAATTATCTAGCGAACCTATTAGAAAACAACCGCATGCTGGGTTTGTCGACTCCTGTCTCCGCACCAGCACCCAGAAGTCACCGCAGTCCTTGCAGTGCGGGCGTTTTGTTTCTAGCTATCTCAACAGGCCTCATCACTGACCAGATGTAGCTAACCTGCACGCGTCTGCTATGACGTGGCTGCTGTACGCAGAAGACCATCTGGTCTGCCGGGTTATCTTTTCCTCGGTTCGCCAATCTGCGTACAGCTGCCACCCTCACCACTCCGAACGTAATTTATATCGAGTGCGTTTTCACCATGGCAGCAGTACGTGGGACACCTCCGGTGTGCCGGTCCCTTTCGTCCCGGTCGGCCAACCCACGTACTGTTGCCACCCAGATCCTTCATGCAAGCCATTTCCTACGTTTCCCATCGCCATTTCCTATCCCCAAGAACCTTGCACTAGAAGCCCCCAAGGAATAAATTCCCTACCAGTCGCGGCAAATTCCGCGACCGGGTTTGGCGACCCGGATAAACTTGGCGCAGCAGCGCCCCACACGATTGCAGGCGCTTTTTTTGCGTCCGCAGCCTCGTGCCATGGCGGCTGTGCGCGGGAGACCTTCGGGTTTGCCGGGTTCCAAGTTCCCGGTTCGCCAACCTGCGTACAGCTGCCACCCATTGTTTGGCGACAATGCGTGGTGGTTCCAACCTAACTTGGAGTCTCATGCATGACCATCACACGTCTGTACAGGATCCTCGCATCCGCTCTCCGCCGCCCAACCCCCGCGGCCACCCCATCCCCCACCTTCTACCCAATCGACAGCCAGTCCCTCGCCGAACGCGCCAACCGGGAGGTGCCCCATGCCTGACCATGAACGCCTGTCCACCCTCCAGAGCTACGTCTGGACCCTCGAACTGCTCGGCGAGGCACTGGTCCAGCACGACGAGGTGCTGGAGTGCGAGCACAACCCGCAACTGAGCTTCCGCAACACAGCGGGCATCCACCAGGCGATCCGGATCATCAGCCGGTTGGCCAGCGAGCAGTTCGGCAAGCTGGAGGCGATGAAAGAGGTGTGTGTTTCTGAAGACTGATGCCGCGCATCATCGGGGCCGCTGTGCGGCCCTATTGCGTGGCGTGCCCTGATCGAGCGCCACTTGCACCGCCCAGTTCTCAACCAATCGCCAGAACAATATGGCTGCTTCACCCACCCCCATCTCGTATCATCAGCGCCTTCGCATCCGGAACGAACTGTGTGAAATCGCCAACTGGAAAAGCGCCAACTGCCGCTGATGGGCCGAAGTGGGACGTCGCCGAGGCGGTCAATCAGCTCTCGTGGGACGACTTGCGCATCATCAAGACGCTCAGTGATTGCGGCAACCGTGCGGCGACGGCCAAGAAGCTTGGCATCAATGTCTCCACCGTTTCGCGCCGGGTGGCCCAGGTCGAGCGAACCCTCGGCATCGCGCTGTTCGACCACCGCAAGTCAGGCTACCTGCTCACCGCCGAGGGCGCGGAATTGCGAGCACTCGCCGAGCGCGTGGAGCTGGATATCGTCAGCGTCACGCGGCGTGTTTCACGTTCAGGCCAAGGCCCGCTGGGGAAACTTCGCATTACCACCAGCGACTCGCTGCTGCTGTACTTCTTCACCCCCATCATCGCGGACTTCAAGGCCCTGAACGAGGGGATCAGCCTCGAGGTGCTGGTGGGCAATGAAACCCTCAGCCTCGCCCGGGACGAGTCGGATATCGCCATTCGGGCGACGAGAAAACCTGCGGAAAGCCTGGTGGGCCGTAAGCTGGCGAACATTGCCTGGGCGCCTTACTGCAGCGCCAAGCAGATGACTGGCGAGCCCTTGTTCGAAGAGGGGCAGGCATGGGTGTCCTACTCGGCAGCGCTCAGCGGGTTGAGGGCGACACGCTATGTCGAAAGCCGGGTCGCCGCGGAGCGCATTGCCTACCGCACCGATTCCGTTGCAGCCGCAAGCGTTGCTATCGCGGCGGGCCTGGGGTTTGGATTTTTGCCCTGCATGCTGGGCGACATCACCCCGGGGTTGGTACGCGCAGGCCCGGTGGTGCCAGAGCTTCAGGACGAGTTGTGGCTGCTGACGCACCAGGACATTCGCAAGTCGTGGCGCGTCAAAGCATTCATGACCTTCTGCGCCGCTGCCGTGGCCAGTCAAAAGCCCTTGGTCGAGGGGCAGTCGGTACTCCCGGTCGCCTGATCGCAACCGGGAGTGCAGCTTAGATGTCCCGGGCGCCAATCACGGCCTTGCAGGCGATCTCGATCAATTGCGGGCGCTGGGCAAGCCTCGACACCCCAATGATATTGCTCGCGCACTGCGGCCGCTCAGTGCCGTAGGCCGCCTTGCGCACTTTGCCGACCACCGCGAAGGCAGCGTCCATATCCAGTACATAGAGCGTTTCCTCGACAACGTCTTGCAGCGTCGCGCCATACAAGGCGAGCAGCTTTGAGATGTTGTCGTAGGCGACCTGCATCTGCTCGCCCATCGACGAGAAATCACTGGGCTTGCCGTCGGCGTTCAGTGGCGCCGGGGCTACCAGGTTGCCGGCCTCGTCATGGTTGAACTGGCCTGATACGTAGATCTCGTTGCCTACCCGCCGTGCCTGCGGATAGCCATACGCCTCCTCCCAGGCAACGCCCCAGTAGGCGGTCTGCTTGTTGAACGGTTGTGAAGCTGCCATTGCATTCTCCTGCACATGACGGACCGGCTTAGTCCGAATGGAAGGGCGAATGCTAGCAGCGCGGCTGCGTATTCAATGGCGCAAAAATGAGCCGGCAGGGGCGCAAAAGTGCGCCACCGGCAGGCGCTTTGTTTCGTTATCTTTTGCTCGTCCTCAAGCAACGACGCTGAGGCGAGCACTCGTGGCGACGGTAATGCCTGCAACGGGGGCGATCGAACTTCATCACATTGAAAGGAAACAACAATGAGCAATCCTAAGACTGAAGTCCTGACCCCGTTCAACAGCCAACTGATCTTCATCGACCAGCAGCCGCAGATGGCCTTCGGCGTGCAGAGCATCGACCGGCAAACACTGAAGAACAACACCGTTGGCCTGGCCAAGGCCGCGAAGATTTTCAATATCCCCACCACCTTCACCACGGTCGAGACGCAAAGCTTCTCGGGCCACACCTACCCCGAGCTGCTCGCGGTGTTCCCCGACGCGCCGCTGCTGGAGCGCACCTCGATGAACTCCTGGGATGACCAGAAGGTGCGCGACGCACTCAAGCGCAATGGCCGCAACAAGATCATCGTCTCCGGCTTGTGGACCGAGGTCTGCAACGCCACCTTCGCCCTGTCGGCAATGAACGATGCCGGCTATGAAATCTACATGGTCGCCGACGCCTCCGGCGGCACCACCAAGGAAGCCCACGATTACGCCATGCAGCGCATGATCCAGGCCGGCGTGGTACCGGTGACCTGGCAGCAGGTGTTGCTGGAATGGCAGCGGGACTGGAAGAACCGCGACACCTACGACGCCGTGATGGCGCTGGTCAAGGAACATTCCGGCGCCTATGGCATGGGCGTCGACTACGCCTACACCATGGTGCACAAGGCGCCTGAGCGCGTTCAGCATGGCCCCACCTTGGCACCTGTCGCTGCTGCCTGAGCCATCGCCAGCCCCTGCCCTGGGGCTGTTCACTGACGTGCGAAGGGTGCGCAGTGGGCTGATCCGAATCAACGAGCCTGGCCTGGAACCTCTGCGGTCTCCAGCGGCCAGCGCTGCTCGGGTCAGGCGCGCGCATCCTGCTACCTGGATTGATGGGTGTGTATGAACAAGGACAACTCCACCGTGCTGGCGACGCTCACCCTGGCTTCGACAGGGCAGCTCAAATCCTGGCAGTTGAGAACGGCCACACAGCTGATGCTGGACAGGCTGGATACCTGCCTATCGGTGACTGAAATCGCCAAGGCGTGTGCATTGTCGCGCAGTCACTTCTCACGCATGTTCAAGGAAAGTACCCGGATGTCCCCGCAACAATGGTTGCGTGAACAGCGGGTGATGAAGAGCAGGGAGCTATTGAAGACGTCCACGATGTTGCTCGCAGAGATCGCCCTGGAATGCGGCTTCTGCGATCAATCGCACTTCTGCCGCACCTTCGTGAAGGCTGAAGGCATGACACCGAAGGCTTGGCAGCAACAAGTTGTCTGCACTTGACCCTCTGACTACCGCCTCAACAGAAACAGGGGAAATGAATTGAACGTTTTGACCAAAACACTCGCGGGCTCGCTGCTTGCCTTGTCGATCGGTAACGCATTCGCCGGCGCTGGCGTCGAGCACAGCACCCAGGCATTCCTCGATGCCTTGAACGCGGGCGGGGGCACACCCATCGAGCAGCTTTCGCCGAAGGACGCCCGCGCGGTGCTGGCCGGCGCTCAGGCCGGGGTGAAACTGACACTGCCCAAGGCGGATGTCAGCGAAAAGACCATCAGCGTCGATGGCCAGGCCATCCGCTTGACCATCGTGCGCCCGGCGGGGGTGAAGGGGACCTTGCCGGTGTTCATGTACTTCCACGGCGGCGGCTGGGTGCTCGGCGACTTCCCGACCCATGAGCGCCTGGTGCGCGACCTGGTCGTCGGGTCTGGGGCGGTGGCGGTGTTCGTCAACTACACCCCGTCCCCAGAGGCGCACTACCCGACGGCGATCAACCAGGCCTACGCGGCCACCCGATGGGTGGCCGAGCACGGCAAGGACATCGATGTCGACGGCAAGCGCCTGGCGGTAGCGGGCAACAGTGTCGGCGGCAACATGGCGGCGGTGGTCAGCCTGATGGCCAAGGACAAAGGCACCCCGGCCATCAAGTACCAGGTGCTGCTGTGGCCGGTGACCGACGCCAACTTCGAGACCGCGTCGTACAACCAGTACGCCGAGGGGCACTTCCTCACCCGCAACATGATGAAGTGGTTCTGGGACAACTACACCACCGACCCCAAGCAACGTGCCGAGATCTACGCCTCGCCGCTGCGCGCGACCACCGAGCAGTTGCAAGGCTTGCCGCCAGCGCTGGTGCAGACGGCGAGTGCCGATGTACTGCGTGATGAAGGCGAAGCCTACGCTCGCAAGCTGGACCAAGCCGGCGTGCCAGTCACGGCGGTGCGCTACAACGGCATGATCCATGACTACGGCTTGCTGAACGTGGTCAGCCAGGTGCCGGCGGTGCGCGCTGCAATGCTGCAGGCAGGCGAGGCGCTGAAAGTGCATTTGCAGTGAGCCCACCCAAGCCCGCAGGTGGATGCCCTGAAAGGGCGATCAATGCGGGCAGCGATAAAACTGCCATTCAGTTAGCGCTTCATCGCACTTATTGGGGGCTGCTTTGCAGCCCTTCGCGGGTAAACCCGCTCCTACACGTACAGCGTTCGATTCAGCGTTTGCGCAATCCTGTTGGAGCGGGTTTACCCGCAGAGCGATAACGGACTGGCAGCCGGCTTTTGGGTCGACAACCTATCGCCAGGCGGCCCTACCAGAACCACCCACCCCGCGCGAGCTCCTGCTCGCAACTGCGGTACTGCGCACCGAACACCGAGGCCCGGGCCTGGACCTTCTGCGAAACGTTCTTCAGCCACGGCTTGGCGTCGTAGCTGCGGTTGCGGTAGCCGCCCCAGCCTTCGTGGTAATTCAGGTACTGGCCATAGGCGTCCCATTTGGACGTGCCATTGACCTGCTGGCTCTTCTGCATATACCAGCCCATGAAGTCGAGGGCGTCGGCGAAGTCGTCGCGGGCGGCGCCCCAGCCGCCGGCTTCACGCTTGTAGTCGGCCCAGGTCTCGTCCTTGGCCTGGGCATAGCCGTAGGCGGTGCTCACCCGGCCCCAGGGGATGAAACCGAGGAAGTAGTAACGCGGCGGCAGGGCATCGTGCTTGAACGAGGACTCCTGGTACATCATCGCCATCGGCACCTGCACCGGGGCGCCCCAGCGCGCCTGCATCTTCAGCGCCGCCTCGTGCCACTTTGGCTTCTCGCGGAAGATCTCGCAGAGGTTTTCGGGGTTGGCGGGCGGCTTGGTGGCGCAGCCGGCAAGGGCCAGGAGCAGGGCTGGCAGCAAGGGCCGAAGCATGACGGGGAGTTCCTTTTGCGAACGTCGGGGGCGCTGGCGCTTTATACCGTCTTTTCAGGTGCAGATGAATCAGCGGCTGCGGCGCAGTGCGATTGTGGTCAGGTGATTTTCTGAGCTGTGGGCTTGGGCGATTGCAGGTCACAAAGCGGGTTCACAACTTCGGATGCCCGGGGCCGCTTTGCGGCCCTTTCGCGACACAAGGCCGCTCCTACAGGGGGCGATGCAAGGGGGTCAGCGGGTGCTCGCTTGCTCGATCAGTAATTGCCAGTTGCGGGCTTCCTGCCAGTCGGCGGCGAAGGGCAGTTGCAGCCAGTACGGGTGCTGGCCGGCGCTTTGCAACTGAACGTGCAGGGTAAAGCTGCGCACGGTGTTGTGGGTGGTGGTCGAGGTGGAGCGGGACTTGCCGCCGCCGATCATGCCGAAATGGTTGCTGAACGCGTAGACGTTGCGCCAGCCGTGCTTGGTGGTGGTCTTGGTGGTGCTGCTGGTGACGGCCTGCTCGTCCACGCGCACCTGCTTGACCACCTGCGGCGCGTCCATCAGGGCGTGGCGCTCGCCGACTTCCGGGGCCAGCACATACAGCACGCGGCTGTCGGGGAACACCGCCAGCATGCGTCCGCCGCGGCAGACCCAGCGATACGGCCCCAGGGCCTGGCTGGCCAGAAACGCCTTGCCTTGCTCCATGCGCGTCGCATCGAGGGTGCGCCAGGCCTTGTCCAGCGCGCGTTGGCGGGGGTACCACAGCACCGCCACCGGGTAATACAGCAGCCACAGCAGGCACCAGAGCAACACCGCATAGATCGGCCCGCCGATGTAATGGCCCTGCCACATCCACTTGAGCATCAGGTAGCCGCAGTAGGCCGTCTGGAGGCCCATGAAGGCCAGGGTGACCTGGCGCCTGCGCTGGTGCAGGCGGGCTTCGGCCTGCTGCACCTGGTCAAGGGCTTGGCTGAGCGCGGCTGGGGTGGCGGTGAGGGTGGTATCGGGGGTGGCAACGGCGTGTTGAAGGGGCATGGGGCATCCTGCACGTGAAGACAACGCGCCACTCTGGGCGCGGCGGGGCGGCAGTATACCTTGGCTAAACCCTGGTTTTACCCCTGTGAATGGAATCGCCGGCGCCTCAGGAACAAGCCCACGCCCAGCGCCGTGGCAAAGACCGACAGCAGGCCCAGGTCCAGCACGAACAACCGGGTTTGGCTGAGCACCAGGCAACCGATCACACCGGCCAGCATCAGCGCCACGCCAAGCCACTTGCGCAATGGGTAGGGCTTGAGCAAGCGATCCAGCAGGGCATACAGCACCAAGGCCAGCAGCGCATAAATCAACTCGGTCACAGGCAGTGTCCTCAGGGCTTGATGATCAGGGTCGAGGTGGTGTGCTGCGGGCCAATCCCGCCGTTGACCTGCGCCTCGATACTGACCAGCACGTCGCCGGCATGGTAGGTGGGCAGGATGTCATTGGCATAGGCGCGCACCCCCTGCGCCCACCGGCACCCCCACATAGGAGGCGGCCAGGTTGGCGACCTTGGTGCGCTGGGCATTGAGGGTGTCGCCCTGCTGGCGGGTCAGCGGCTTGGAGATGCCGACTTTCATCACGCAGGGCAAGCCTTTGGCCAACATCTTGTCGTACACCTCGACGACCTTGCTGTTGACCTCGTAGTGGGCGTTTCTCGCTTCGCCGAAATGCAGCTCGCGCAGGCGCCCGCGCTCGCTGTCGGTCAGGGTGATCTGCGAGACGTTGAAGACGATCCCGTGATTGCCCATGTATTGGAAAGTCCCTTCGAACTTCATCTGCACGCATCCTTACGAGGCAAATGGCGATTTTCCATGACGCACGGTAGGCCGGCAAATGGTGGCATCTGGCTATTCCGTTGTCTGGCCGATTTATCTTCTGGGGGCTGCGCATACCGACGGGCGCGACTTCACCCCAAAGCGATATTTTTGCCGCTGGATCGCGAAAAAATATGTCTATCCCTTTCGCCTGACGCCGAAGTACCCTGCGCGGTGGCGGGCGACCGTCCCTTGCTCGATGGCCCGCCAATGTGTGGCCGGGCAAGGCCGTGACAACAGGTCGAACAGGAACGCTCGGCCCAACAACAAAAACAAGAGAAGTCATCGACATGGATGTGAGATGTAATCGGCTCAAGACGCTGACGGCCACCCTGTGCCTGGCGTTCACCCCCGCATTGCCGCTGGCGGCTGCGGCGGCCTATCAAGAAACCGGCCGTGCCGGCGACCCTGCCAGCTGGCGCTCGGCCGAATACCAGCAGGACTGGGGCCTGGAGCGCATGCAGGCCAGCCAGGCCTATGCCGCCGGCATCACCGGTGCGGGGGTCAGTATCGGCGCCCTGGACTCTGGGTTCGATGCCGCCCATCCCGAGGCCAGCCCCGGGCGCTTCCATCCTGTCACCGCCACTGGCCAGTACCTGGACGGCACGCCGTTTACTGTGTCTGGGGTGCTCAATGGCGCCAATGACAGCCATGGCACCCATGTCACCGGCACCATGGGCGCGGCGCGCGATGGCGTGGGCATGCATGGCGTGGCCTTCGAGGCCCAGGTGTATGTCGGCAACACCAACAAGAACGACAAGTTCCTGTTCGGCACCGACCCGGATCCGCGCTACTTCAAGGCGGCCTACGACGCCCTGGTGGATGCCGGCGCGCGGGCGATCAACAACAGCTGGGGCAGCCAGCCCAAGGATGTCAGCTACCAGAGCCTCGAGGGCCTGCGCGCGGCCTACGCCCAGCATTACCAGCAAAACACCTGGCTCGACGCCGCCGGCGATGTGGCGCGCCGGGGCGTGATCAATGTGTTCAGCGCCGGCAACAGTGGCTATGCCAATGCCAGCGTGCGCTCGGCGCTGCCGTACTTCCAGCCGGAGCTGGAAGGCCATTGGCTGGCGGTGTCGGGCCTGGACAAGAACAACCAGCAAAAATACAACCAGTGCGGCATCGCCAAGTACTGGTGCCTGGCTACCCCTGGCGCGGCAATCACCAGTACCGTGCCCGGTGGCGGCTACGCCACCTACAACGGCACCTCGATGGCCTCGCCCCATGCCACCGGGGCCTTGGCCCTGGTCATGCAGCGTTATCCCTACCTGAACAACCAGCAGGCCCTGGAGGTGCTGCTGACCACCGCGCGCCAGCTCGATGGCGCGCCCACCCAGGGGCCCAGCGAGCGGGTGGGCTGGGGCGTTCCGGACCTGGGCCGGGCATTGCACGGCCCGGGGCAGTTGCTGGGCGAATTCAACGTCAACCTGGGGCGCGGGCAGGGCGATAGCTGGAGCAACGGCATCTCCGACCAGGCCCTGGCGCAGCGCCAGGCCGAGGACGCCGCCGAGCGTCAGGCCTGGCAGCAGACCCTCAAGGCGCGTGGCTGGGAGCAGGGCCTGGGCGCGGAGGCCAGCCAGCAGGATCGCAGCGACTATGCCCTGGGCATGGCCCGCGACGCGGCGGCCGCGCAGCGGGTCTACCAGGGCAGCCTGGTCAAGGCCGGGGCCGGCTGGCTGGAGCTGAGCGGCGACAGCAGCTACCGCGGCCCGACCCGGGTCGACGGCGGCTTGCTGGTGGTCAACGGCAGCCTGCAATCGGCGGTGACGGTCAACGCCGCGGGTACCCTGGGTGGCAGCGGCCGGGTGGCGGCGCTGACCGCCAGCGCCGGCGGCGTGGTGGCCCCGGGCAATTCCATCGGCACCCTGAATGTCGCCGGCAACCTGGACTTGCAGCCGGGCTCGACCTACCGGGTGGAGCTCTCGCCCACGGCCAGCGACCGCCTGCTGGTGGGCGGCCAGGCCCGTGTCGCTGGCGCCAACCTGAGCCTGGTTGCCGAGGCGCGCCCGAACCTGTTGGCCGCAGGCCCGGTCGCCAGCCTGGTGGGGCGCCAGTTCGACATCCTGCAGGCGGCGGGTGGCGTCGATGGCCGCTTCGCCCAGGTGCAGTCCGGCTACCTGTTCCTCGGCACCATGCTCGATTACTCGGCCAACGGCGTGCAACTGGGCCTGGCCCGCAGCGCCGCGACCTTCGACAGTGTCGGCGCCACGGCCAACCAGCGCGCCAGCGGCGGCGCGGTGGAGCGGCTGGGGCCGGGCAACCCGGTGTACGAAAGCCTGCTGCTGTCGACCTCGCTGGACCAGGCCCGGGACGGCCTGCGGCAGTTGGCCGGGGAGATCTACCCGGCGCTGGACTCGATGCTGCTCAGCCAGGGCGCGGTGCTGCGCGAGGCCTTGGGCGAGCGTGTGCAAGCGGATGCCTTGCAAGCCAACACAACATCGAGCGAGACGGGGGCGTCGCAGCTCTGGCTCAAGGGCCTGGGCAGCTGGGGGCGCATCGAGGGCGTGCAGGGCACCGAGTCCTACACCAGTTCCCTCGGCGGCCTGCTGCTGGGCCTGGACCGTGACCTCGACGCGCAAACCCGCGCCGGCCTGGCTGCCGGCTACAGCGACAGCTCCCTGGGCATGGGCGCCAGCCACTCGCGGGCAACGGTCGACAGCTACCACCTGGGCGGCTATGTGCGCCACGACATCGACCAACTGCGCCTGAGCCTGGGCGGCAGCTACAGCTGGCACCGCGCCGAGGTGCGCCGCGACCTGGCCTACGCCGAGGTCTCCGGCCGCCAGCGCGCGCGGGTCGATGCGCGCAGCCAGCAGTTGTTCGCCGAGGCGGCCTATCGCCTGGCGTTACCGGCGGTGCAGTTGGAGCCCTTCGCCAACCTGACCTACCAGCACCTGCAGCGCGACGGCTTCCATGAAAAGGGCGACGCCGCGGCGCTGCATGCCGGCGATGAGCAGCGCGATGCCTGGCTCAGCACCTTGGGCCTGCGTGGCCGCCAGCAATGGCAGCTGGGCCCGCAGCAAGACCTGCAACTGGCGGCCAGCCTGGGCTGGCAACACCGCCTGAGCGGCACCCAGGACAGCGAGCACCTGGCCTTCGCCGGCAGCGACCAGGCGTTTCGGGTGCACACCGCGCCGGCCCTGCGCGATGCCGCGCTGGTGGGGCTGCAGGCACGCCTGGGCTTGGCCCGCGACCTGGACCTGAGCCTGGACTATCAGGGGCGCCTGGCCAGCCGTGAACAACAACATGGCGCAGGGCTGAGCCTGCAATGGCGCTTCTGACGCGTCGCGCGCCTGGCAAGACGGAGTTTGACCAACGCAGTTTTCCATCCATGCAGCTAAGGAAGGTTGTAGTGAAGCAAATCAGAAAGGATGACGGTGCACGTGGGCAGGGCGGGGCGCTGGCCCCACTGGGGTGGGCGTTGCTGGGCTCGGCGGCGTTGCTGGGCACGGCCCAGGCGGCGCCCTATGTCGAGAGCGGGCGCCTGGGTGATGCCAGCAGCTGGCGCAGCAGCGAGTTCAAGGCCGACTGGGGGCTGGGGGCAATCAACGCCGACAGCGCCTATGCCGCTGGCTACAGCGGCAAGGGCGTGAAGCTGGGGATCTTCGACCAGCCGGTCTACGCCCCGCACCCCGAGTTCGCCGGCAAGGACAAGATCGTCACCTTGGTCACCAGCGGCATCCGCCAGTACACCGACCCCTACATCCCGGTGAAGGCCGGCGATGCGTTCCGCTATGACGGCAGCCCGTCGGTGGGCTCCGATGGCAAGCTCGGCTCCCATGGCACCCACGTCGGCGGCATCGCCGCCGGCAACCGTGATGGCGTCGAGATGCACGGCGTGGCCTACGCCGCGCAGATCATCAGCGCCGACAACGGCGACCCCGGCCCCGAGGACGGCATCGTCCTGGGCAACGACGGCGCGGTGTACAAGGCCGGCTGGGACAGCCTGGTGAACAGTGGCGCGCGGATCATCAACAACAGCTGGGGCATCGGTATCACCGATCGCTTCGCCAAGGGCGGGCGCAATCCGGACTTCCCGCATTTCACCCTGGACGATGCCCGGGCGCAGTTCGCGCAGATCCAGCCGCTGCTGGGCACCTTGCCCGGCGGTGCCTATGACGGCGCCATCGCCGCGGCCCGCAGCGGGGTGCTGACCATTTTCGCTGCCGGCAACGACTACAACCTGAACAACCCCGATGCGATTGCCGGGCTGGGCTATTTCGTTCCTGAGATCACGCCCAACTGGATGACCGTGGCGGCGTTGCAGCAAAACCCCGACACCAGCAGCGCCAACCCTTACGTCATCAGCACCTTCTCGTCCCGTTGCGGCTATACCGCAAGCTTCTGCGTCTCGGCCCCCGGCACGCGCATCTACAGCGCGGTGATTGGCGGCACCAGCCTGGCCGACCTGACCCAGGGCTACGCCAACAAGAACGGCACCTCCATGGCCGCGCCCCATGCCGCGGGCGCGGCGGCGGTGCTGATGGAGCGCTTCCCGTACATGAGCGGCGCGCAGATCGCCAGCGTGCTGCGCACCACCGCCACCGACATGGGCGCGCCGGGCATCGACAGCTTGTACGGCTGGGGCATGATCAACCTGGACAAGGGGATTCGTGGCCCGGGGATGTTGGTCACCGAGCAGGATATTCCCGAGGAGTTTCGCATCGCCGGCGGCTACGGCCCGAGCCAGTTCGTGGCTGACTTGCCCGGTATCGGCGCGCAGGTGGACGCCGGCAGGCCGACGCAGCGCCAGTGCAATGGCCTGAGCTGCGGCTGGGACCTGTGGAGCAACGACATTTCCGGCCATGGCGGCCTGACCAAGCAGGGCATCGGCACCCTGGTGCTCAGCGGCAACAACACCTACTCCGGCCCGACCCTGGTCAACCAGGGGCGACTGGCGGTCAATGGTTCGCTGCAATCGACGGTGACGGTCAACGACGGCGGCGTGCTCGGCGGCAATGGCCGGATCGGCGCGCTGGTGGTCAGCCGTGGCGGCGTGGTGGCGCCAGGCAACTCGATCGGCACCTTGCGCGTCAGCAACGACGTGACCTTCCAGCCGGGCTCGACCT
Source organism: Pseudomonas muyukensis (assembly GCF_019139535.1). Classification (NCBI taxonomy): domain Bacteria; kingdom Pseudomonadati; phylum Pseudomonadota; class Gammaproteobacteria; order Pseudomonadales; family Pseudomonadaceae; genus Pseudomonas; species Pseudomonas muyukensis. Next base: position 1,554,490 of record NZ_CP077073.1, read on the forward strand.
ATGCCGTGGAGGTGGCGGCTGCCGGCAGCGACCGCCTGGTCAGCGATGGTCAGGTGGCCGTGGGCGGTGCCAACCTGGCCCTGGACCTGCAGAACCCTGGGGTTTCGCTGCAATCACAGCAGGCCACCAGCCTGGTGGGGCGGCAGTTCGACATCCTCAGTGCCGCGGGCGGCGTGCAGGGCAGTTTCGCCGCCGTGCAGGCCAACTCGTTGTTCCTTGGCGGTGGCTTGGCCTACAGCGGCAACGGGGTGCAACTGGCGGTGCAGCGTAACGCCACGTCCTTCGCCAGTGTCGGCTTGACCGCCAACCAGCGTTCGGTGGCCGCGGCAGCCGATCGCCTGGGCGCGGGCAACCCGGTCTACGAGAGCCTGCTGCTCTCGGCTGATGTCGCCAGCGCCCAGCAGGCATTCGACCAGTTGTCCGGGGAAATCCACCCGGCGGTGGCCAACCTGCTGCTCAACGACAGCCGCCAGGTGCGCGATGCCGTGACCGAGCGCACCCGCCAGCAGCGCCTGGACGGCCAGGACAACGGCCTGTGGATCAAGGCCCTGGGCGCCTGGGGCAAGGCCGAGGGTGACTCCGGCCGGGCGCGCTACAGCAGCTCCATTGGCGGCATGCTGCTGGGCATCGACGGGCAGATGAGCGAGGACACCCGCGTCGGCGTCTTCACCGGCTACAGCGACAGTTCGTTGAGCATGGGCGATGGTCGGCACTCCTCGGCCAGCGTCGACAGCTACCACCTGGGCGCCTATGCCGGCAAGGAGCTGGAGCAGATGCGCTTGAGCGCGGGCGTCAGCCACAGCTGGCACCGCATCGAGACCAAGCGCGAGCTGCACTACAACGAGGTTGCCGACCGCCAGAAGAGCAAGCGCGATGCGCAGAGCACCCAGGTGTTCGGCGAGGCGGCGTGGAAGCTCGACCTGCCGAGCGTGGCGCTGGAGCCGTTCGCCAACCTGGCCTATGTGCACATCGCCAGCGACAGCTTCACCGAGCACGGCGGCGCCGCCGCGCTCAAGGGCGGCGAGGATAACCGCGATGCCTGGCTCTCGACCCTGGGCATGCGCGCCGGCAAGCAGCTGCAATTGTCCAGCGGCCAGGCGGTGGAGCTGTCCGCCACCCTGGGCTGGCAGCACAACCTGAGCGCCACCGGGGCCGACCAGCACCTGGCCTTTGCCGGGCAGGGCGACACCTACAAGGTCCAGGCGCTGTCGCTGGACCGAGATGCCGCGGTGGTCGGCGCACGGGCGGGCATCGCCCTGAGCCGCGAGGCGCGGGTCAACCTCGACTACAACGGGCTGCTGGGCAGCCGCGACAAGAGCCACGGGGTCGGCCTGACCCTGGATTGGGCGTTCTGAGGCAGCGCTGACGGTGGCAGCTCAACCCTGCGGACCTGGCAACGGGTTCGTGGGGTGCTGCTCACAGGCCAAAGTTGAAGGCGATGGAGATGCGTGGCCGGTGGCCTTCGAAGCGCCGCACCGCATGCATCAGCCAGGACGGAAACATCACCAATGTGCCGCTGCTCGCCGCGCAAGTGCTGCTGAACCCTGCCGCCAGGCAATCTTCCACGCGCATACGCAGCGCTGGGTTGTAGGTGGAGGCGACCATGCCGCGAGGGTCGATGAACTCCAGATCACCGCCCACGGCGGGGTCATCCTCGCGCCCGCCCGCGTCGACCCAGTACACGCCAGACCAGAATGCCCCCGGGTGGCCATGCAGCGCGTTGCTGTCGCCGCGCCGGTTGACGTTGGCCCAGGCATTGAGGGTCCAGGCGAAACCGGGCTCGATCAGCCCGTGCTGCTCGCTGTGGACGGCGGTCAATTGGCTGGCGAAGGCGGTGGCGAAACGCACCAGGGCATCGCAGGCGGCGCCGCCCCAGTGGGCGAAGTCGCTGGTCGATTGCCAGCCGCCCTGGTTGCTGTGCCGGGTGCCCTTGGGGTCGGCCGCCATGCGCTCGAGAACCAGCGCTTTGAGCTCGGCATTGAGCCGGCCAGGGTCGGGGTACTGGATGCTGGCCAGTGGGGTTGCGAACAGGCGGCGGATGTTGATGTGCTCGGGGGCTGGCAGGGGGCTGCTCGGCTGCATGATGTCTCCAGGTGGCGCGCGGCGAACGGGAGCGGCACCCTAGCAATGCTGCTAGCCAGCCAACTTCATGAACATTGCTAAGGATTGTTAAAAAGTTTCAACGGCGTTGCCGGCGCCTTGCCCACCGTTGAGGCTGCGCTGGCGCGTCTGCCAGGCGGGCGATAGGCTGCAAAATTCGTACTGTTGGCAACGCTTTCGCGTATGGTGTCCACCAGATGACACGTGAGGCGCTGCATGGACCGCTCGGCACTGCTCAGCACAACGTTGCACGATCTTGGGATAGGTAATGACCCTGCAAAAGCGTAACAACGTGCACGTGGCTGGCCGTGGCAGCGCCACCTTGATCCTGTCCCACGGCTTCGGTTGCGATCAGTCGATGTGGAAGTTCCTGCTGCCTCATCTGCTCACGCGTTTTCGGGTGGTGACCTACGACCTGGTGGGCGCTGGCCAGTCAGATTCCGCTGCCTATGAGCGCGACAAGTATGCGTCGCTCTGGGGCTATGCCGCGGACCTCAACGAGCTTGTCGATACTTACGCCCAGGGCCCGGTCATCGTGGTGGGGCACTCGGTGAGCGCCATGATCGGCGCCCTGGCGGCGCGTCAGCGGCCAGGGCGCATCGCCGGCCTGGTGATGATCGGCGGGTCGCCCTGCTACATCGACTCAGGGGACTACACCGGTGGTTTTTCCCGGGATGAAATCCACGCCCTGCTCGCCACTATCGATGACAACTACCTCGGCTGGTCCAGCACCATGGCCCCGGTGCTGATGGGCGCGCCTGGGCAACCGGCGCTGCAAGTGGAACTGACCAGCAGCTTTTGCCGCACCGATGCGCAGATTGCCCGGCATTTCGCCCGGGTCATCTTCCTTGGCGACCACCGCGCCGATATCGAAGGCCTGCCGCTGCCGACGCTGATCGTGCAGTGCTCGGGCGACCCGGTGGTGCCGGTTGCCGTGGGCGAGTACCTGCACCGGGTGCTGCCCGAAAGCCAGTACCGGCTGCTCGACAACCTGGGCCATTACCCGCAGTTGAGCGCCCCGGACGCCTGCTCGGCAGCCATGGATGCATTCTTCGCCCAGCAGGGGTTTGGCCATGGATGACAGCGCCGGGCTTTGTTGCGAGTCGTTCTTTGAGCACGCGCCCTGTGGGCTGGTGGTCATGGCCGTGGATGGCCGCCTGCTGCGCTGCAACCAGACGTTCAGCCACTGGCTGGGTTACGACAGCGCCGCCCTGCATGCGCGCAGTTTCGATCAGTTGCTGACAGCCGCAGGGCGGGTGTTCCAGCGCACGCACTGGGGCCCGTTGCTTAACCAGCAGGGCTCGGTGTCGGAGGTGAAGCTCGAGTTGCGCCATCGCCAGGGGCATGTGCTGGCCCTGCTGCTCAATGGGGTGCGCCGGGAAACGGCCGAAGGTGTGCGCTACCACCTGGCGCTGGTCGGCACCACGGCGCGTGATCGCAACGAGCGGGCGGTGTTCGTGGCCATGCAGCGCGCCGAAGAGCTGCTGGCGCAGAAAATCAGTGCGCAGGCCGCCCTGCAACGGGCCCAGGCCGAGCTCGCCAGCGCTTATGAAAATGCCCAGCGCCGCGCCGTGTTGGCCGAGCAGATGGTCGCGGTGGCCAGCCACGACCTGAAGAACCCGATGACGGCGATCAAGATGGCCAGCCAGCTGCTCGAGCGCGATGCCCAGAGCGAGCGCGCGCGGCGCTTGCTGCAGAGCATCGGCAGCTCGGCCGAGCGGGCCCAGCGCATGATCGTCGACCTGCTGGATTTTGCTTCGGTCAGGCTGGGCCAGGGTATCCGTGTTCGGCGCGAACAGGTCGACCTGCGCCAGGCGCTGGACCAGTGCGTGAGCGAGCTCAGGGTGGCGTTCGCCGCGGCCACCATCCGCCATTTGTCGCGGGGCCACGGCACCTGCGAGCTGGACCAGGACCGCTTGCAGCAGATGATTGGCAACCTGGTGGCCAACGGCGTGGCCTATGGCGACCTAAGGTACCCGATCACGCTCACCAGCGACCTGTCGGAGCAAGGTACAACCTTGAGCGTGCACAACCACGGCCCGGTCATCGCCCAAGGGCTGATCCCGAGCTTGTTCGAGCCGATGACCCGGGGCAGCGAACAGCAGGACCCGCTGCGCTCGGTAGGGCTTGGGTTGTTCATCGTCAAGCAGATCGTCCAAGCCCATGGCGGCAGTATCGGCGTGCACTCGAGCGCTACCTGCGGCACCACCTTCACGATTCGCTTGCCGGCCAGACAGGTTTCGCCTGCCGCTGACGGGCAGGAAACGCCATTGGCTTCCACGTGATGGGCTGGCGAGCGCCGAATAAGTTTTATGGTTTATAAGTTTGCGCTAATTTCAAAGTGAGTAGTAGTTGCAAGTAGTTATGGGCGGCGTGGTAATGCCAAGTGACAGGCTTATTAAGTTGCTCGGCAAGGACGGCTGCGTTCGCAATAATAGTGTTCGAGGTAATAGCCAATTATGTTGTTGGGCTTTGTTGACAGGGCGCGGGGGCTAAACAAAACTGCTAAGCGCGCACCCCGGTTGGGCTGCGCGATAGGGTGAAACTTTCAGGTAAAGTTTCAATGCATACGACATAGGGAATAAGGAAATTAAAAATGTCTTCATCAGCTGCGCTCAAGGATAAAGTACAAAGAGACCAACAACCGCCGAAACCCTTCAATATTTTCAATAGCAATCAAATCCTGATTACCTTGGAATTACCCGCTGCGCTGCAGATCAATCAGAACCGCCAGGAACTCTTCGCCACGGCGCCGATCTTGCACAACAAAACCCCGTTCGATATTACCGGGGCGGAGTTCTCGATCTTCCTCAACGATGTGATTGACCCTTCGAGCAATGTCATTGCCAACGTCCGTTGGTGGGCCCCCACCACTTACACGGGCGAGCAGACAATGACCTTCGTCTGTGAAAAGGTCGCAAGCGGCGGTTCGGTGACGTGCACGCCGAAATCCCCTGAATTCACCAACGTGCGTTGGAATGCCACGGTGTCGAGTGGGCACGCCACCGAAGTGTTCAGCAATAGCGTCAAGCTGGTTTCACTGACCTACTCGCCAGGGGACTCGAAAACCCCTGCCCCGGGCCCGATCATCCAAGTCGGCTGACTGATCGCCCACGGCGGCGCCCTGTGCCAGGGCGCTGTCGCTTGCAAGGCCCAGCACCTGCCCGTCAGTCATTGAACTCGGGCGCGGTGCCGGGGGCCTGGGTGGCATGAGTGGCCGTTGCCGCCTCGAACCATAGCGGCCACGAACTGCGCTGGCGCTGTTCCACCTGCACGCAGGGGATCAATCGCTCGCTCAGTACGGCGGTACTGCCCACGCTGACCGCCAGCCGATACTTGGCACTGTGCACGCACTCCCGGTCGCCGAACTCGCAACGGTCCAGGCGTGTGCCGCCGCAGGGCCCGTTCGCCAGGCCCTTGGGGCAGGTCTCGGGGCAGATGTAGAGGGTGTCCTGCAGCCGGCAGCTGCCACAGGTGTCACAGCCCACCAGCGGGCGCTTGAGGCGCCGCTCCAGTTGGTGCAGCCACTGCGCCGCCGTGGGGTTGGCCCACAGCGGTCGGGTCACCGCCCAGCCGAAGGCCTTGCTCAAGGCCGTGGTGCGGCTGAACAGCTGGTGGTGCATCGCCCCGAGCAGTTGGTAGCGGGCCTTTTCCTTGTACGAGGCGCTGACCTGCCGTTGTCCAGGGTGCCAGCTGTGTCCTGGGGGATTGAACGTGACCGGGGCCACGCCAGGTTCCTGCCAGGCGGCCTGCCACGCCGGTGTCCACGCCTGCAGCGAGGTGAACTGCGGCTGCAAGTGCGCGATGGCCTGCTCCAGTGCATCGAACTGCGCCACTTCATGGATGCCGGACAAGTGCACGCCGGCATAGCCCATCAACTTCAGGCCGATCACCTGCAAGGCCAGGCGATGGTTGGCGCGTGCCTTGGCGTAGGCCTTGGACACCGCCGTTTCGGCGGCCAGCAGCGCCCGCATCGACGGCGTGACGGTCACCCCGGCAACGTGATCGAGCATCCCGGCGCGACCTTCGCTCAGGGCCATGATGCAGGCCATCAGCGGCTTGGGCCGGGGTTGGCGCTGCATCCAGTCGAAGGCTTCCCGGTGTTTGTCGATATCGAAACCCAGCTGCAGGATGAACAGGTCGGCGCCGGCGGCGAGTTTCTTTTCGGCCTTGCAGTACTGCGCGCCGCCTTCGGCCTCCTGGTACTTGAACGGATTCAGTGCGGCGGCCAGCAGCCAGTGCGGGCGGGCCTGGCGGACAATCTGCAAGGCCGCGACCGATTCCAGGTAGCGCACCGGGCGTTGGCCGGGGATGTGGCCGGGCAGGCGGTCGCCGCTGAGCAGCAGCACCTGGTCGAGGCCGGCGGCGTCCATGCGCTGCAACTGGGCGAGCAGGTCGCGGCGTTCGCGGTCCTTGCCGGAGAAGTGCAGCAGGGCGGGAACGGGCTGGGCGAGGCTGGCGAAGGCGTCCAGCGGCGACATGTCCAGGGCGCTGCCGACGCGGTCGCCGATGGCCACGGTCAGCGGCCAGCCGCACAGTTGGGTGCGGGCCATGAGGGTGTCGAGGGTGGCGAAACGCTCGGCGCTGGGCTTGGGCACGAACTCCAGGATGCAGGCGAAGGCGTTGGCGTCCAGGGTGGTTTTCAGCAGGCTCATGGGGGCTGGCTACCGGGTTGGGGCAGGGTGGCAGTGTGCACCAGCGGGTGGGGCGGGGCATGTCTGATTGCGCGGAGTACTGTGCTGGTTGAGACATTCACAACGGTCTGTCAGGCGACGCAGCTCCCTGTAGGAGCGGCCTTGTGTCGCGAAAGGGCTGCGAAGCAGCCCCAGGATTTCAGTGTTGATGCATCAATCGCCGGGGCCGCGTTGCGGCCCTTTCCCGACACAAGGCCGCTCCTACAGGGGGCTTCATCTTTGCCAAGCATCATGAACAAATCTTGAGTTGATCTCAAATTTTATGAGTTTGTCTCACGTTGTTGTTCCCCGCAGAATCCCCTCATTCACATTCAAGGTTCGAGGGACGACGACATGGCACTGGCACACAACCTGGGGTTTCCGCGCATCGGTCGCGACCGTGAGCTGAAGAAAGCCCAGGAGGCCTTCTGGAAGGGCGAACTCGATGAAGCCGGCCTGCGTGCCGTGGGCCGTGGCTTGCGCGCCGCGCATTGGCAGGCGCAAAAGGCCGCCGGCATCGAGCTGCTGCCGGTGGGTGACTTCGCCTGGTACGACCAGGTCCTCACCCACTCGCTGACGTTCGGTGTGATCCCGGAGCGCTTCCGTGCCAAGGACGGTGCCCGGCCGACCCTGCAAACCTTGTTCGCCATGGCCCGGGGCGTAAGTGACAGCTGCTGCGGTGGCGCCCACGCCCAGGAGATGACCAAGTGGTTCGACACCAACTACCACTACCTGGTCCCCGAATTCAGCGCCGACCAGCAGTTCGCCCTGAGCTGGGAGCAACTGTTCGACGAGGTCGAGGAGGCAAAGGCCCTGGGCCACGCGGTCAAGCCGGTGCTGATCGGCCCGCTGACCTACCTGTGGCTGGGCAAGACCAAGGGCGCCGAGTTCGACAAGCTCGAGCTGCTCGACCGCCTGCTGCCGCTGTATGACCAGATCCTCAACCGCCTGGCTGGCCAAGGTGTGGAATGGGTGCAGATCGACGAGCCGATCCTCGCCCTCGACCTGCCCCAGGCTTGGAAAAACGCCTACGAGCGGGTCTACAACATCCTTCAGCGCGCGCCGCTGAAGAAGCTGGTCGCCACCTATTTCGGCGGCCTGGAAGACAACCTGGGCCTGGCTGCCAACCTGCCGGTCGATGGCCTGCATATCGACCTGGTGCGCGCCCCGGAGCAGTACCCGACCATCCTCGACCGCCTGCCGGCCTACAAGGTGCTGTCGCTGGGCGTGGTCAACGGTCGCAACGTCTGGCGTTGCGACCTGGAGAAGGCCCTGGAGGTGCTGCGCCATGCCCACGAGCGCCTGGGCGACCGCCTGTGGGTGGCGCCGTCGTGCTCGCTGCTGCACAGCCCGGTGGACCTGGAGCGTGAAGACCAGCTCGATGACGAACTGAAGAGCTGGCTGGCCTTTGCCGTGCAGAAGTGCCAGGAAGTGGCACTGCTGGCCAAGGCGCTCAACCAGCCCGAGGCGGCCGATGTCGTCGAGGCGCTGGCGCAGAGCCGCGCCGTGCAGCATGCCCGCGCCACCTCGCCGCGCATTCACAAGCCGGCGGTGCAGGCCCGTGTCGCGGCGATCAAGCCCGCCGACAGCCAGCGCGTGTCCGCGTTCGAGCAGCGCATCGCCAAGCAGCGCGCCGGGCTGAACCTGCCGGCGTTTCCAACCACCACCATCGGCTCGTTCCCGCAGACCTCGGCGATTCGCCTGGCGCGCCAGTCGTTCAAGCAGGGCAAGCTGACCGAGGCCGACTATGTCGAGGCCATGCACAGCGAGATCCGCCATGCGGTGGAAATTCAGGAAAACCTTGGCCTGGATGTGCTGGTGCACGGCGAGGCCGAGCGCAACGACATGGTCGAGTACTTTGCCGAGCAACTGGACGGCTATGTCTTCACCCGCTTCGGCTGGGTGCAGAGCTACGGTTCGCGCTGCGTCAAACCGGCGGTGATCTTCGCTGACCTGAGCCGCCCGCGCGCCATGACCGTGGCCTGGAGCAAATACGCCCAGGGCCTGACCCACAAGGTGATGAAGGGCATGCTGACGGGCCCGGTGACCATGCTGATGTGGTCGTTCCCGCGCGAGGACGTGACGCGCGAGGCGCAGGCGCGCCAGCTGGCGCTGGCCCTGCGCGACGAGGTGGTCGACCTGGAGGCGGCGGGCATCAGGATCGTGCAGATCGACGAGGCCGCCTTCCGCGAAGGCCTGCCGCTGCGCCGCAGTGCCTGGCCGCATTACCTGGAGTGGGCGACCGAGGCCTTCCGCCTGTGCGCCTCGGGGGTACGCGACGAGACGCAGATCCACACCCACATGTGCTACAGCGAGTTCAACGATGTGATCGAGTCGATCGCGGCGATGGATGCCGATGTGATCACCATCGAGACCTCGCGTTCGGACATGGAGCTGTTGGAGGCGTTCGAGAAGTTCCACTACCCGAACGAGATCGGCCCAGGCGTGTACGACATCCACTCGCCGCGGGTGCCGGCCAAGGAGGAGATGGTCAAGCTGCTGCGCAAGGCGGCCCAGCGGATTCCGGCCGAGCGGCTGTGGGTGAACCCGGACTGCGGCTTGAAGACCCGCGGCTGGCCGGAAACCGAGGCAGCCTTGGTGAACATGGTCGCCGCCGCCCGCGAACTGCGCGCCACGGCTTGATGACCTTTCGCGGCACAAGGCCGCTCCTACAGGGGATCGCGGTCGTCTGTAGGAGCGGCCTTGTGTCGCGAAAGGGCTGCATGGCAGCCCCAGGATCGTTCAGGCACCATCGTACTTTCGACTGTGACCAGAGCCTCGGCCATGAAATCCATCCACCTCACCCTCATCTGTCACGCCCGCACCGAGGCGCAACGGGTGGGGCGCTTTGCACTCGACGACGATCCGCTTCGCGATCCACCGTCCCCTCCCATCGAGCTGGCCACAACCCCCCGTTGCCTTTGCGCACCAGAGCTGCGCGCCCGCGAGACCGCCGAGGGCCTGGCCGCGACCATCGATGAAGGCCTGCGCGATTGTGACCTGGGCACCTGGAAAGGCCTGCCGCTCAAGCAACTGGGCGCGCGCGAGCTCCAGGCCTGGCTGGCCGACCCGCAGGCCACGCCCCATGGCGGCGAATCGATTGCCGCCCTGTGCCAGCGGGTCGCGCATTGGATGGACAGCGCCCTGGGCGAGGGGGAATGGATCGCTGTCAGCCATCCCTTGGTCATCCGCGCCGCGATGCTGCATGCGCTGGCGGCGCCTTTCGAGGCATTCCATCGCATCGATGTGCCGCCGCTGGCGCGTGTGTGCTTCAGCCATTACGGCCAGTGGCGGCTGCAACTGGGCTGACGACTGTGCATTGGCCGCTATTGCCGCAGCCCTTTCGCGACACAAGGCCGCTCCCACAGGTACAACAATGCCCATGAGGGTTGTGCTGTACCTGTAGGAGCGGCCTTGTGTCGCGATAGGGGCGCGCAGCGGCCCCGGGGCTTGCCTAGCGCCGCACCAGCGCCGGCACCGCGCGCACATAGACCAGCTCACTCACCAGTTCCACCAACGTCTGGGTAATCACCGCCGCGGCCGCCAGCGTGCGGACCGACTCCGGCAGCGCCAACGCCAATGGCAGCACCACCAGCGAATTGCGCGTCGCGGCGCTGAAGGTCACGGCCCGGGCCTCGCCTGTGGGCAACTTCAACAGCCGCGCTGCAAGCAACCCAAGCAGCGGCGCCAGCAACGCGAAGCCGACATACACCGGCAGCACCGGCAACAGGTCGTCCAGGCGGCTGGCCAGCACGCCGATCTGCGAACCGATCACCGCGACCAGCACCAGCGCCATGGCCGGCACCGGCAGCCAGGCCCAGGCGTCGTTCCACTTTGCCACCCGCGCCGAGCGCCGCGCGCCGGCACTGCTGGCGACCGCCAGCAACAGCGGCAGCATGATCAGCAGCACGAAGGCTTCGATGAACGGCGCCACGGCAATCTCGACCTCCGCCGCGCCACCGAGCATCAGCGCCAGGTACAGCGGCAGCAGCGCCAGTTGCACCAGCAACAGCACCGGCGTGGCGGCCAGGGTCAGGCGCGCGTCGCCCTTGCCGATGTGGGTGAACACCACCACGTAGTCGATGCACGGCGTCAGCAGCACCAGCAAGGCGCCGACCAGTACCGCGGGGTGCTCGACCAGCCCGCGGGTAATGGCCCACACCAGCACCGGCACCAGTACGAAGTTGGCCAGCAGCAGCGCGCCGATGAAGCGGCGGTTGCCCAGGCCTGCGCGCAGGTCGAGGAAGGGAATCTGCAGGAACATCGCGTACATCAGCACGGCGATGGCCGGGGTCACCAGCGCCGCCAGCGGTTGGGCCACGCCGGGTGCCAGCAGGCCGACGGCGGCGGCGAGTAGCACGGCGATGAAGTACAGGGGGATCTGGTTGTGTTCGAGTTGCGCTCTGTCCACGGCTAGCCTGGCATTTCCGACTGAATTACTGGGTGGGGCAGGGTACTATCTGGCGCAGTCCATAGGGAGTGATTCGATGCGAATTCTAGTGGTGGGTGCAAGCAAGGGATTGGGCAAGGCATTGGTCGAGGGCCTGGGTGAGGCAGGCGATACGCTGATCGGCGTGTCGCGTACCCGGCCGGCGTCGTTGCCCGGCGCTGTGCACTGGATCGAGGCCGACCTCGGCCAGCCGCGCCAGGCTGCGCTGGCCATCCACGAGGCGGTGGCCAGCACAGGGCTGGATGTGCTGGTGTACAACGTCGGCATCTGGGAAGCGCGGGCCTTCGAGGAGGACTACAGCTTCCTCGACGATGACGACGGGCAGATCGAACGCATGGTCGCCACCAACCTCACCGCGCCGCTGCTGTTGATCAAGCGCCTGCTGCCGGTGCTGCTCAAGAGCGAGCGGCCACGGATCATCCTCACCGGCTCCACCTCGGGCCTGCCTGGCAGTGGTCGGCCTGAAGTTGCCTTCGGCGCCAGCAAGTTCGGCCTGCGCGGTATCGCCGAGACACTGCGCGAAGGCTTCCGCGAGCAGGGGTTGGCGGTGAGCTGCCTGAACCTTGGTTACCTGAACACCGAGGACGGCCTGGACGTGCCGCTGGCCGAGGCCGAGCAGCGCGGCGAGGGGGCGTTGATCCCGCTGCATGATGTGGTACAGGTGTGCCGGATGATGTTGAGCCTGTCTGCGGCCAGCTACGTGCGTGACATCACCCTGCCGGCGCTGCGGGATGAGCGCTTCTGACAGGCGCTGATGGCGCTGCGGGTGGCCCATTCGCCGGCAAGGCCGGCTCCTACAGGTATCGTGTAGACCCCCCGTAGGAGCCGGCGAAGCGGATCAGCCGCGCTCGAGCGCCAGCGCCACGCCTTGGCCGCCACCGATGCACAAGGTTGCCAGGCCCTTCTTGGCATCGCGCTTGATCATCTCGTGCAGCAAGGTCACCAGCACCCGGCAGCCCGAGGCACCGATCGGGTGGCCCAGGGCGATCGCGCCGCCGTTGACGTTGACCTTGGCGGCGTCCCATTCCAGCTGCTTGCCCACCGCCAGCGCCTGGGCGGCGAAGGCTTCGTTGGCCTCGATCAGGTCCAGCTCGCCGAGCTGCCAACCGGCCTTGGCCAGGCAGCGCTGGGTCGCCGACACCGGGCCGATGCCCATGATTGCCGGGTCCACGCCGGCGCTGGCGTAGCTGGCGATCTTCGCCAGCACCGGCAGGCCGAGGGCCTTGGCCTTGCTGGCGCTCATCAGCAGCACCGCGGCGGCGCCGTCGTTGAGGCTGGAGGCGTTGCCGGCGGTGACGCTGCCGTCTTTCTTGAACGCGGCGCGCAGTTTGCCCAGGGACTCGGCGCTGGTGCCGGGGCGGGGTTGCTCGTCGGTGTCGAACACCAGCGGCTCGCCTTTTTTCTGCGGGATGTGGATCGGGGTGATCTCGTCCTTGAAGCGCCCGGCCTCGATGGCGGCCACGGCCTTGCGCTGCGACTCGGCGGCGAAGGCGTCCTGCTGTTCGCGGGTGAGGCTGTACTTGTCCACCAGGTTCTCGGCGGTGATGCCCATGTGGTAGTCGTTGAAGGCGTCCCACAGGCCGTCGCTGATCATGCTGTCGACCAGTTGGCCGTGGCCCATGCGCTGGCCGGTGCGTGCCGAGGGCATCACGTAGGGCGCCAGGCTCATGCTCTCCTGGCCACCGGCGATCACCACCTCGGCGTCGCCGCAGCGGATGGCCTGGGCCGCCAGGTGCAGGGCCTTGAGGCCCGAACCACAGACCTTGTTCAGGGTCAGGGCCGGGACCTCAAAGGGCAGGCCGGCCTTCACGGCGGCCTGGCGGGCGGGGTTCTGCCCGGCGCCGGCGGTGAGCACCTGGCCGAGGATCACTTCGTCGACCTGGGCCGGGTCCAGCTGGGTCTGGGCCAGCAGCTGGCGGATCACCGCGGCACCCAGCTCGACGGCGGACACATTGGCCAGCGCCCCCTGGAAGCTGCCGATGGCAGTGCGGGTGGCGGCGACGATGACGACTTCGTTCATTGTTGTTCTCCGAATACGGGCGTGATCGGCACAGCATCGGTGCTGGGCGCTTATTTGGGAAGTTTGTTTTTCTTTGCCATTGATCCGAATTTCAAATGAATGGGTGGTGTTGGCGGGGGGCAACTAAGCTTGCTGGCAGCCATTCGCCGGCAAGGCCGGCTCCTACAGGGACAACGTCAACCTGATGGATGATGTTGATCGTGTAGGAGCCGGCTTTGCCGGCGAATGGGCCGCGCTGCGGCCCCTCTTCCTAACCCGCAAGGAACCCCGACCATGCGCCAAACCCTGATCCTTCCAACCCTGCTGCTCGCCAGTACCGCTGCCTTTGCCGCCGAACCGAAGTGCACCAGCGCCGACAAGGCCACCTGGCAGGACGCCGAGCAGTTCCAGGCCAAGCTCAAGGACGAGGGCTACAAGATCAACAAGTTCAAGGTCACCAAAGGCAACTGCTACGAGATCTATGGCTTCGACAAGGATGGCCGCAAGGTCGAGATCTACCACGACCCGGTCAGCGGCAAGGCGGTGAAGACCGAGATTCATAAATGACCGCCAGCGTGCGGCTGTGGGACCCGTTGCTGCGGGTGTGCCACTGGTCGCTCGCTGGGGTGTTCTTCGCCGATTACTTTTTCAACGAGGTGGGTGACGACTGGCACCAGTGGCTGGGCTACTACGCCTGTGCGTGCCTGCTGTTGCGCGTGGCCTGGGGGTTCGTCGGGCCGCGCAGCGCACGCTGGGCGGATTTCTGGCCGACGCCGGCGCGGCTGATGGTGCATGGCCGGGCATTGTGGCGTGGCGAGCGTTATCACCGCCTGGGGCACACGCCGATCGGCGCGTTGGTGATGCTGCTGATGATGACCGGCATTGCCAGCCTGGGGGTGACCGGCTGGATGATGCTGGAAGTGGATGCGTTGTGGGGCGCCGAGTGGCTGGATACGCTGCACAGCTGGCTGGCCGATGGGTTGCTGGCGCTGGTCTGCGTGCACCTGCTGGCGGCGGTGGTGGAGAGCGTGCGGCTGCGCGAGAACCTGCCGTTGTCGATGGTGACGGGGCGCAGGCGCTCGCCTGACGACCCATGAGCGCGGGGCCATTCGCCGGCAAGGCCGGCTCCTACAAGGCCTGCGCAATCCTGTAGGAGCCGGCCTTGCCGGCGAATGGGCTGCACAGCAGCCCCTGGTACTCATACCGCCGGGCACTGGTTGGTCACGCAGTGAATCCCGCCCCCTCCCGCCGCGATCGCGTCGATGTCCAACTGCACCACCTCCCGCCCCGGATACAGCTGCTCCAGCAACGCCCGGGCCTTTTCGTCGGCACTGCGATCGCCGAACTGCGGGGCGATCACCGCGCCATTGATCACGAAGTAGTTGATATACCCTGCGGCAAAATCCGGGTTGCCCTTGCTGAACGTGTTGCGGCGCGGCTTCAGCGGCGGCGACATCGTGTGGATCTGCAGCTTGCGCCCATCGGCGTCGGTAGCGCCCTGCAAGATCTCCAGGTGCTCGCGCGTCACCTCGTGGTCGTAGGAGTCCGGATCGTTGTCCAGGTTCGCCACCACCACGCCGGGCGCCGCGAAGCGCGCGTAGAAGTCGACGTGGGCGTCGGTGATGTCCTTGCCCTTGATGCCCGGCAACCAGATGATCTTGCGCAGGCCCAGGCGTGCTTTGAGTTCCTCCTCGACCTGGGCCTTGCTCCAGCCGGGGTTGCGGTTGCCGTTGATCCAGCTGCTCTCGGTCATGATCCCGGTGCCATGGCCATCCACCTCGATGCCGCCGCCTTCGCCCACCAGCTCGCTTCGTTGGTACTGGGCACCGGCCAATTTGGCGACGCGGGCCGCCAGCTTGGCGTCGTAGCGGTGCTGTTGCTTGCCGCCCCAGCCGTTGAAGTTGAAGTCCACCGCCGCCAGCTCGCCATCGTCGTCGACCACGAAGTTGGCGCCGATGTCGCGCATCCAGATGTCGTCCAGTTCGGTTTCGACGTAGGTGATGTTGTGGCTGCCGCACTCTTGCTCGGCGATATCGCGTTCGCTGGCGCGGCAGAACACCGTCACCGGCTGGTAGGCGGCGATGGCGCGGGCGATACGCCCAAGCGCGGCCTGGACGTCTTCGGTGAAGTCTTCCCAGATGGCGTCCTGGGCGCCGAAGGCGATGAAGGCGCGCGCGTGCTTTTCCCCTTCGTCGGGCATGAACCAGCGGCCGGCCTCGGCGGCGCGGGCGCTGTTGCCAGCGAATGGCAGGCCGAAGCTGGCGGCGGCGCCGAGGCCGGCGACCACGCTCAGTTGTTGGAGGAAGGTGCGGCGTGTTGGCATGGGGTCAGTCCTGTGCGGTCTTGAAGCGGGTCCAGACGCGCATGCGCGCACGCATGTCGGCCTGGGGGATGTCCTTGCCCGGGATCAGCCGGGTATAGGTGGCCTCGCCGAGGTAGATGTCCGGGTTGTCACGCAGGTGCGCGTCCACCAGGGGGCGGGCCTTGGCGCTGGCGGTGGGGTAGCCGGTGAAGTTGCTGATCGCCGCCATGTTCTCCGGGCGCATGACGAAGTTGATGAAACGATAGGCGTATTCCGGGTGCTTGGCATCGGCGGGGATGGCCATGGTGTCCATCCACACCGTGGTGCCTTCACGCGGCACGCGGTACTGGAAGTCGATGGCCTTGCCGGCGGCCTCGGCGGTGCGCTGGGCCTGGATCACGTCGCCGCTGTAGCCCAGCGACAGGCAGGTGTTGCCGTTGACCAGCTCGGTGACCGGCTGCGATTGCAGCTTGCGCACATAGGGGCGGATGCCCTTGAGCAGTTCGCTGGCGGCGGCCAGGTCCTCGCGCTTGGCGCTGCGCGGTTCGCGGCCCAGGTAGTGGAGCACCACAGCCAGCACTTCGTCGGGCGAGTCGATGATCGAGATGCCGCAGTCGGCGAACCTTTTCGCCAGCTCCGGCTTGAACAGCAGGTCGAGGCTGTCCAGCGGGGCGTCAGGCATGCGCTCGCGGATCTTCTTCGCGTCCATGGTCAGGCCGATGGTGCCCCAGGTGTAGGGCACGGTGGCCTGGCTAGCCTTGGGGTAGCGCTCGTGCAACTGGCGCAGGCCGGGCTCGACGTCGTCGATCGCGGTCAACTGCTTGCGGTCCAGCGCTTGCAGGCTGCCGGCGCGCATCAGCCGTTCGGCCACGGTGTCGCCGGGGAAGACCAGGTCGTAGCCGCTGCGCCCGGACATCAGCTTGGCCTCGAGCACCTCGCTGCCGTCCATGACGTCGTAGATCACCGGGATGCCGGTTTCGGCGGTGAAGCGCTTGAGGGTGTCCTCGGCGAAGTAGTCGGCCCAGTTGTACAAGCGCAGGGCCTCCTGCTCGGCGTGGGCGATGCTGGCGCCGGCCAGCAGGGCGGCGAGGGCGAGCAGTTTCGAGGGACGGCTGGGCATGGATCAGGCCTCCGTGGGCTGGCGGGTACGGCCGTCAAGGGTCAGCAACGGCGCATACAGGTCGGGGCGGCGGTCGCGATAGATACCCCAGCTCAGGCGATCCTCGCGCATGCGCGCCAGGTCCAGGTCGTGCAGCCAGACGTCGCTGCTGTCGCGGTCGGCCTCTTGCAGCATCGCGCCCTTGTGGTCGCAGATGAACGACGAGCCGTAGAAACGCATCGACAGGCTGTCGTCGCTGCGCGCCACTTCATGGCCGACGCGGTTGGCGGCCACCACTGGCAGCAGGTTGGCGGCGGCGTGGCCGCGCATCGCCATCTGCCAATGGTCGCGTGAATCCAGTTCGGCGGCGCCAGGTTCCGAGCCGATGGCAGTGGGGAACAGCAGCACTTCGGCGCCCAGCAGGGCCAGGCAGCGGGCGGTCTCGGGGAACCACTGGTCCCAGCAGATGCCGATGCCCAGGCGACCGAAGGCGGTGTCCCAGACCTTGAAACCGGTGTCGCCGGGGCTGAAGTATTCCTTTTCCTGGTAGCCGATGGCGTTGGGGATGTGGGTCTTGCGATACACACCCAGCAGGCGCCCGTCGGCGTCGGCCACGGTCAGCGAGTTGAAGAAGGCGTTGCCGGCCCGTTCATACCAGCTCAGCGGCAGCACAACGCCGAGTTCCTTGGCCAGCGCGGCGAAGCGCTTGAGCAGCGGGCTGTCGTGGTAGTCCTGGGCCAGGGCCTGGTGGCTGTGGCACTGCTCGATGCAGAAGTACGGGGTGGCGAACAGCTCCTGCAGCAGGATCACCTGGGCGCCCTGGGCGGCGGCCTGGCGCACCAACTGCTCGGCGCGGTCGAGGTTGGCGGCCAGGTCCCAGCTGCAGGCCATCTGCGTGGTGGCGATGCGCAAGGTGCTCATGGCCGCGCTCCCTGCCAGGCCGGCTGCTGCTGGGTGATGCAGTGAATGCCGCCACCACCGTGGGCGATGTGG
This sequence comes from Pseudomonas muyukensis, assembly GCF_019139535.1. Classification (NCBI taxonomy): domain Bacteria; kingdom Pseudomonadati; phylum Pseudomonadota; class Gammaproteobacteria; order Pseudomonadales; family Pseudomonadaceae; genus Pseudomonas; species Pseudomonas muyukensis. The sequence continues at coordinate 1,572,106 of NZ_CP077073.1, forward strand.
TCGATGCGCACCGGCACCACTTCGCGGCCAGGGAAGGCCAGGGCCAGTTGCCGGGCGGCGGCCTGGTCGGCGTCGATGCCGTAGGCCGGCATGATCACCGCGCCGTTGGCCAGGTAGAAGTTGGTGTAGGAGGCGCAGAACACCTCGGCTTCGGTATCCACGGCCGCCGTGGCCTCGTAGAGATCGAGCAGTTCGAACGAACGACCCTGGGCGTCGGTGGCCAGCTCAAGGGCGCGGCGGTTCTCGCGGGCCACTTCGGCGTACAGCGAACCCTGGTCGTGGGTGGCGTCCACCAGCAGCACGCCGGGGCGGGCGAAGGCGCACACGCCATCGACATGGCCGTCGGTCATGTCGCCAGTGACGTACTGTGGGTCGCCCGGCAGCCAGATGGTCTTGCGGATGCCCAGCAGGCGGGCGAAGCAATCCTCGAACTCGGCCTTGCTCAGGCCTGGGTTGCGGTTGGGGTTGAGCAGCACCGATTCGGTGGTGATCAGGGTGCCTTCGCCGTCCACATGGATGGCGCCGCCTTCGTTGCACAGCGGGGTGCTCAGGCCTTCGAAGCCAAGGTGGTCGAGGATGCGCCGGGCCAGGTTGCGGTCCTTGCCGTGCTCGGACTTGTTGCCCCAGGCGTTGAAGCGCCAGCTCAGGCCAGCCACGCCCTGTTGCGGGTGGACCAGAAAGCTCGGCCCGCTGTCACGGCACCAGCTGTCGTCCACCGCCAGTTCCACCAGCTCGATGCCTGGGCCGCAGAGGTCGCGGGCGGTGGCCAGGGCGCTGGGGTCGACCACCATCTTCACCGGCTCGAAGCGGGCGATGGCGGCGGCCACGCGGGCATAGTCGCGCTGCACGTCGGCCAGGGTCACGCCCCAGCCAGACTCCCACAGCGGCTGGTTGTGCGGCCAGATCATCCAGGTGGCGGCGTGGCGGGCCCATTCGGCAGGCATGCGCCAGCCGCTGTCGTGGGACAGGGTCATAGTGAACTCCGATCTATTAGGGATTTTTATCAACGAAGCCCGCCGTCGCGGGTGTTGGCGCCCATGTTATGGCTGGGCAGGCGGGGCGACAAACGATAGATTTAGCGTATTTCTGATCAGTCAGGCTTATCAGCATGCTCAAACACTGGCCCCCGCTCAATGCCCTGCGCGGCTTCGAAGCCGCCGCCCGCCTGGGCAGTTTCCACAAGGCCGCCGAGGCCCTGAACCTCACCCAGTCGGCGATCAGCCAGCAGATCCGCAGCCTGGAGAGCTACCTGGAACAGCCGTTGTTCCACCGCAGCGGGCGCAGCGTCAGCCTGACCGATGCCGGGCATGACTTGCTCAGCACCACCCAGACCTTGCTGCAGCAGCTGGCGGTGGGCATTCGCCGGCTGGACCAGTACCGCAAGCCCAACCAGCTGGTGGTCAACACCACCCCGGCGTTCGCCCGCCACTGGCTGCTGCCGCGCCTGGCCGACTTCCACCAGCGTCACCCGGATGTGGACCTGTGGCTGTTCACCAGCTTCGAGGCGCCGGACATGGCCAGCGAGACCATCGACCTGGCCATTCGCGATGATCTTGGCCCGCAGGCCGAATGCAGCTTCACCGTGCTGCATCAGGACCAGCTGTACCCGGCCTGTCACCCGGCGTTGCCCGAGGCCGGGCGCACGACCTTGCACGGCGAGCGCGAGATGGACTGGAGCCACTGGCAGGTCGAAGGCGGCGAGGATGTCGGGCAGCAGGGCAAGGGGCTGAATTTCTCCGACCCGGGATTGCTGCTGGAGGCGGCGGGCGAGGGGTTGGGGATCGCCCTGGTCAGCCAGTTGCTGGCGCGGCGGATGGTCGATGAGGGGCGCTTGCGGCCCTTGTCTGAGCAGCGTGTGCGCGGGCCGGTGTGGAGCTGCCTGGTGCACTGGGAAAGCCAGGAGGATCCGCTGGCGCGGCAGTTCCTGGCGTGGTTGCGCGAAGCCCTTTCGCGACACAAGGCCGCTCCTACAGGATCGAGCCAGCCTTAGGCTCAGAGCCGAATCGGGCTGTACAGACCATGCAGCAATCTCAATGACCCCGTAATATGTGTCGGATATCCCGCGAGGGTAGTCTCACCCTCTAGATCAAACGGCAGCGCCCCGAATCCGGGCGCTGCTCCAGCCTAAACCTGACGAGGTACAGACATTGGCCATCATTCATCCCAAGGTTCGCGGTTTCATCTGCACCACGACTCACCCAAAGGGCTGCGAGCTCAACGTCCGTGACCAGATCGAAGCCACCCGCAAGCTGGGCGTGCGCGAGGATGGTCCGAAGAAAGTCCTGGTGATCGGCGCCTCCAGCGGCTACGGCCTGGCAGCGCGCATCACCGCGGCGTTCGGCTTCAAGGCCGACACCCTGGGGGTTTTCTTCGAAAAGCCAGGCACCGAGACCAAGGCCGGCACCGCCGGCTGGTACAACGCCGCCGCCTTCGACAAGTTCGCCAAGGCCGAAGGCCTGTACAGCAAGTCGATCAACGGTGACGCCTTCTCCGACGAAGCCCGTGCCAAGGTCATCGAGCTGATCAAGAACGAAATGGGCGGCCAGGTCGACCTGGTCGTCTACTCCCTGGCCTCGCCGGTGCGCAAGCTGCCGCAGACCGGTGAAGTGATCCGCTCGGCGCTCAAGCCGATCGGCCAGCCGTACAAGTCGACCGCCATCGACACCAACAAGGACACCATCATCGAGGCCAGCATCGAGCCGGCCACCGAGCAGGAAATCGCCGATACCGTCACCGTGATGGGCGGCCAGGACTGGGAACTGTGGATCGACGCCCTGAACGCTGCCGGCGTGCTGGCGCCACAGGCCCGCACCGTGGCCTTCAGCTACATCGGCTCCGACATCACCTGGCCGATCTACTGGGACGGCGCCCTGGGCAAGGCCAAGCAGGACCTGGACGAAACCGCCCAGCGCCTGGCCGGCAAAGTCGGTGGCAGTGCCAACGTTGCGGTGCTCAAGTCGGTGGTTACCCAGGCCAGCTCGGCGATCCCGGTGATGCCGCTGTACCTGTCGATGGTGTTCAAGATCATGCAGGAGAAGGGTATCCACGAAGGTACCCAGCACCAGCTGGACCGCATGTTCCGTGACCGCATGTACCGTGCGGACGGTGCGCCGGCGGCACTGGACGACGAAGGCCGCCTGCGTCTGGACGACTGGGAGCTGCGCGATGATGTGCAGGACGCCTGCCGTGCCATGTGGCCGAAGGTCACCACCGAGAACCTGTTCGAACTGACCGACTATGCCGGTTACAAGAAGCAGTTCCTCAACCTGTTCGGTTTCGAGCGCGCTGACGTCAACTACGACGAAGACGTGGCCACCGACGTACGGTTCGACTGCGTCGAGCTGTAAGCAAGTCCTTGACCGTGCAGCCGTTGATGACGGCTGCACGGTTCCCGCCGACGACTTGTTAACATTCTGCAACAAATCCCCCGATGGCCCTTGGCCATGGGCGCTGCGCGCCTGATCTATACCCCAGCTATTGGCCTGGTAATTCCGCCGGGGCCGGGGAGGCAGCATGGGCGTTGTGCAAAAACTACAAGAACGAATCCGCCAGAAGGGTTTCAAGCGTACCTGCAAGACCTTGTTCGAACGTTACGTGTTCTTCCACTGGGAGTTGTTGTGGATGGAGCGCGACCTGGTCAGCCCGGTACCGCCCTACAGTCTCAAGCCCCACTCACCGGTCACCCTGGTGCAGATCACCCCAAGCAATGCCGATGCCTTCGCCCGCCATTTCGGCGACCGCGTCCAGACCATGCGCGAGCTGGCCAGCGAAGGGCACACCGGGCACATGTACCTGGACGAGCAGGGCGATGCCGTGGCCTTCATCTGGGCCAGCGTGGTGGATTACCACGACAAGCACTACTACGGCTGCACCTTCCCGGTGAAGCCGGGCGAGTTCTTCGAGTTCGGCGGCGAGATGACCCGGCCTTACTTCGGCAGCGAGCTGTCGGTGACCGCCCAGGTCGAGTTGTGGAACACGATGCGCGAGAAGGGCTGCCACAAGGTGGTGGACGTGGTGGAGACCCACAACGTGCCGGCGATGAAGCTGCACCTGCGCATGGGTTACCACGAGCAGGGGCGGGTGATGCACGTGTATGGCCTGTTCGGGCGCTGGAAGCTGTTCCGCGAGACCCGCTACGACGGCTCGCGCCTGGCCGTGCTGCGCAAGCCGGGCGTGGTCGGCGCGTTGCCCACGACCTAGGCAATGTGCACCGCTCGTTGCCCCTAGGCGCATCAGGCGGGCACCCGGCCCGTAGAAGCCAGCCTGGCTGGCGAACCAGGCGACGCGGTGGCGTTTGTCTGGATAACTCGGGGGCATCTTTGCTAGGGTTGGCGGACCACGCAGGGAGCGCGCCATGAGCAGCCTCACCCAACCCGCCTGTGCCTTTCGTCATGTCGCCGCCGACGGCTACCGCCTCGGCGGTTTCCGTTGGCGCCACGCCCAGCCCGATGCCCAGCGCCCGCTGGTGATCATCAATGCCGCCACCTCGGTGCGCTGCCGCTATTACTCGCGGTTCGCCGACTACCTGTTCGCCCAGGGCTTCGATGTGCTCACCTACGACTACCGCGGCATCGGCGAATCGCGCCCGGCCTCGTTGCGCGGGTTCAAGGCATCGTGGAGCGACTGGGGCCGGCTGGACTTCGAGGCGATGTTGCAACTGGCCGCCGCCGAACACCCTGGCCAGCCAGTGCATGTGGTCGGGCACAGCTTCGGTGGCTGGGCACTGGGCCTGGCGCCTTCGGCGGTGCAGGTGCGCCACGCGGTGCTGGTGGGCGCCCAGTTCGCCTATTGGCGCGACTATGCGCCGGAGCAGCGTTGGCAGCTGTTCGGCAAATGGCACGTAGTGATGCCACTGTTGACCCGGATGTTCGGCTACTTTCCCGGCAAGCGCCTGGGCTGGCTGGAGGACACCCCGGCGGGCGTGGTGCGCGATTGGGTTGCCCGTACACCGCGTTACGAGCAGCGGCCCAGTGGGCGTTTACTGCCGGCGACGCCATTTACCCAGGTACAGGCGGCGACCCTGGCCATCAGCCTGACTGACGATCCGTTCGGCACGGTGGCGGCCACTGAACGATTGTTGGGGTACCTGCAAACGGGCGAGCGGCGGCATCTGCGGGTGGCGCCTGTGGATATCTCGGTCGAAGAGATCGGGCACTTCGCGTTCTTTCACGACCGGTTCCGTGAAAGTCTGTGGCCGATTGCGCTGGAGTGGTTGCACAAGGGGCGCCTTGAGGCTGGAACACCAGGCCACCTCATCAGTTGAAGTCCGGTTCCTGCAAAGGCCTGTGGGATCTTGGGGCCGCACAGCGGCCCCATCTGCTATCAGCCCAGGCGCGCCAGCGGCTGCGCGGTGAACTTCACCCCGGCCAGGCCGTGCTTGATCAGCGCCCGGATGTTGCCGTGGTCGCTGCCCTCGGGCGTGGCCACCACGCTGCGGTAGTGCTCGCCGAAGGCCAGCAGCGCCTCCTGGTCGCTCAGCCCCTCGAGCAGCGCCAGGCCCAGGGTCTTGCACGAGCCTTCGTTCTGCCCGGCGGCGTTGTGCACCTCGCCGTTGTCGAACGCCTGGGGCTGGTAGCTGTAGTTCGCGGCAACGAATGCCAGGGTATCGGCGAAGGCATGTTCGCCGCTGGCGAGGCTGCTGCGCAGGCTGTTCAGGTCAGTCACGGGGTTTTCCTTGTTCGAACGCCGCCTGTTGTTCGGCGCTGGCTTCTTTCTGGTGCTGGGCTTTCCACTCGGCGTAGGGCATGCCGTACACCTGCTCGCGGGCGTCGTCCAGGCTCAGCTCGATCTGGCGATCGTCGGCGGCGGCCTTGAGCCATTTCGACAGGCAGTTGCGGCAGAAGCCGGAGAGGTTCATCAGGTCGATGTTCTGCACGTCGGTGCGCTTTTGCAGGTGGTCGACCAGGCGCCGGAACGCGGCGGCTTCGAGTTCGAGCTGTTGTTGCGGGGTCATGGGTCGTCTCTTCAGGTCATGCGGTTCTTCAGATGGCGGCCACCGTTGATGACCACCTGGCTGCCGGTACTGTACTGGCTGTGCAACAGGAACTGCACGGCGTCGATCAGCGGGCGGGCGCCGGGCTCGAATTCGAGCAGGGCTTTTTTCAGCGTTTGCTGGCGGTACTGCTCGTCGCCGCCTTCCTTGAGGATCAGCAGGCCGGGCAGGATACCGTTGACGCGCACCTTGGGCGCGTACTTTTCGGCGAACGACAGCACCATGTTCTGCAACGCCGCCTTGGTCGCGGCATAGCCGATGTGGCTCTTGCTGCCACGCGACGAGGTTTCGTCGCAGATGTGGATGATGTCGGCCTTGTCGACCTTGTTCAACAGCTCGCCCAGGGCCAGGTTGAGGTGGTAGGGCGCCTCGACGTGCAGGCGGAACATGGTGTCGAGGTTGTCCAGGCCGTCGTCGAGCCACAGCGAGGCGTTGTGGATGATCGCGCGCAGGCCGTCGTACTCACTTTGCAGGTGGTCGATCAGGGCCTGGCGCTCGTCGGCGCGGGTGAGGTCGGCCTGGAACTGGCGGATATTCGGGTGGGCCGCCTGCGCCAGCAGGGTCCGGCTGGCACTGACCACCATATGGCCGGCCTCGGCCAGCTCCAGGGCCAGGGCCAGGCCGACGCGCTGGCTGGCGCCGGTGATGAGGATTGGGCTGTTCATGTTCGGGCGGTCTGTTCGTCTGTCCGTGCGTGATGCCCCAGCATACCCGAACTCAACCGCCTTGCGAGCTTTGCCCTCAGCGGCTGCGCAGGCCCTGCGGGCGTTCGTCGGCGGGGCTTGGCGCGGCATTCAGCCAAGGCGCCAGCACGCGCGTGGACAGCGGGATGAACAGGTACACCATCAATGGGGTCAGGGCCAGGGTGCTGAGCAGTACCCGTGGTACCAGGTCGAGCGGCGCCAGCCACTGACCGAACAGCAGGTTGAACAGCAGCGACACCGGGAAGAACGCCAGCCAGATGGCCGTGGCCTGCTTCCAGCGCGGTGGTTTTTGCACCGTTTCGGTGCCAAACCAGTCGTCGATACCGCTGACGCGCCTCTCTTTGGGGCGCTCGAACAAGCCGTCGCCGCGTTGCAGCCAGGTGCGGCGGGACGCGGAATGTTCCCAGGCGTGCAGGGTGTGTTCGTTGTCGAAGCGGAAGATGATCTGGAATTCATCGCCCTCGGCCGGTGGCGCGAGGATGCCCGAGCCGAGGTAGCCGGGGAAGTCGGTGGCCAGTTGCTCGCCTTCGTGCAGCCAGGCCAGCAAGTCCTGGTAGCGGCCATGGGCGGCGCGGCGCGACACCATGAGGGTGACGGGGGTAGACATCGTGTATCTCCTGGCGACGGGGCTGGCGGGTAGCCGGCCCCTTGGCGTGCGGCCCGGGGTGGTGGGCGGCGCAGGCATGCATGCAAGAATCGGGCGCGGATTATCGCCGATCGATCATGACCGGTCAGTTTCAGCTGCCAGGTGGTCGTCAGAGCACGCTGGGGGCCTGGGCGTGCAGCTCGGGATGGGCCCTGCGGTGGGCCTGGAGAATGTACTCGCGCAGGCGCTCGACCTCTTCGGCCGGGGTCTGGGTCAGGTCGTAGGCGGCCAGGCGCGGGCCGATGCGCCGGCGCAGGGTGCCGTGCAGGCCGATGGGCGGGATGTCCTCGGCGGCGAAACGCAGGTCGAATTGCGCAGGCGCCTTGGCGCCGCCGCGCACTTCCAGCAGTACGCCCTTGAAGGAAATGTCGCGTACCCACAGGTCGCTGGCCTGGCCGTGGTCGTCCAGCAGCGCCGCCGGCTGCTCCAGCGACAGGCGCCAGGGCCGCAGCATCGGGCCGTCCTCGTAGATGTCCGGCGAACCCAGTTGCAGGTGCAGGGCGTGGAATTCGTCCTCGACCAGTTGCAGGGGGAAGCTCAGCTGCTGGTTGTTGAAGCTGGCCTGCAGCGTCACCTGCTCGTTGGCCACCAGGCGGGTGAGCAAGTCCTTGAGGCGACGGTCGCCGTTGACCAGCAGGCTCGACATCGGGTCGGCCAGGTTCAACTGGGGCGAATGCTGCATGTCCTGGATGAAGTCCAGCTCGTCCTGGGAGAGGAGGGCGTCTGCTTGCATGGTCGAACTCGAAGGGGCGATCGATAAGGGCGATTTCTTCACGGCGATGGACAGTGGCCAATACGCTTCGTTCCGGCCATTCGTCGGCGGGCGATGCATCCGGACGAATGCCTGTGACTTTGGCCGTAGGCGGCCTTTTGCCACTGTCGAGTGCTAGTATCCTACGTTTTCACTCAGTTTCGGAATCCCGCTCGATGAAAGTCGCCATTATTTCCGGTTCGGTGTATGGCACCGCCGAAGAAGTTGCCCGCCATGCCCAATCGCAGCTCGAGGCCGCTGGCCTGGAGGCCTGGCATGCCGCCCGCGCCACCCTGCAGGACCTCGAGGGTTTCGCCCCGGACGCCTTGCTGGCGGTGACTTCGACCACCGGCATGGGTGAATTGCCCGACAGCCTGATGCCGTTGTACAGCGCCATTCGCGACGTGCTGCCGGCAGCATGGCGCGGGTTGCCGGGGGCGGTGATTGGCCTGGGCGATTCCAGCTATGGCGACACCTACTGCGGCGGTGGCGAGCAGATGCGCGAACTGTTTGCCGAGCTGGGGGTGAAGGAGGTGCTGCCGATGCTGCGCCTGGACGCCAGCGAGACCGTGACCCCGGAGACCGATGCCGAGCCCTGGCTGGCGGAGTTTGCGGCTGCCCTTAAAGGCTAACCTTCTGAGGCTCGACGGTCCCTGTAGGAGCGGCCTTGTGTCGCGAAAGGGGCGCGCAGCGGCCCCAGGTCCTGAGCGTCTGCAGGTAAATTGCTGGGGCCGCGTTGCGGCCCTTTCGCGACGCAAGGCCGCTCCTACACGTCCGCGTCATGTTTCGCGCCGTTCGCGCAACAACGTCAGCCACGCCTGCGCCGCCCGCGACAGATAAGCCCCGCGCCGCCAGATGAAGGCGATGTCCCAGCGCAGAGGCTCCGGCGCCCGCAACGGCAAACGCACCACTCCGGGCCGTTCCAGCGCCCGCGCGACGATCGCCGGCAGCAATACCACGCCTTGGCCGGCCGCCACCAGCGCGGCGAGAAAGTCCGCCTGGCCGCTGCGTCCACCTTCCCTGGGCGTGAAGCCCTCCTGCTGGCAGGCACTGAGCAACCGATCGTTCAACACGAAGCTGCGCTGATACAGCAGGAACGGTGTGTCGGCCAGTTGCGCCAGGGCGACGTCGGCCTGCCCGGCCAGCGGGTGGCCGGCGGGCAGCAGGGCCTCCAGCGGCTCGTTGCAGAAGGGTTGGTAGTCGAATGCCGGATCGCTCGGCGTGAGGCTGCCGCCCAGTTCCAGCTCGCCACTCTTCACCGCCTGCTCGACCATGCGGCTGCCGCCTTCGAGCAACTGGATCGAGATGTTCGGATGCCGCCGCCGGTACTCGGCGAACAACCCGGCGAACAGCGCGTCGCTGCCCAGCAGCGGCAGGCCCAGGCGCAGTTCGCCGCGGGCCATCTGGCTGAGGTCGTCCAGTTCGCTCAGCAGCTCCTGGCGCTGGCGCAACAGCGCTTCGCCACGTTCGAGGACAATGCGCCCCGCAGCGGTCAGCAGCAACTGCGAACCCTGGCGCTCCAGCAGTGGCTGGCCGATATCCTGTTCCAGCTGGGCGACCTGCTTGCTCACCGCCGACTGGCTGATGTGCAAGGTGGCCGCCGCCTGGGTGAAACCGCCCTTGTGGACAACTTCGATGAAACTGCGCAGCTGTTTGAATTCCATAGTTTCGAATTCCATTATGGAATGCCAGCCAGTCTAACAATTCGCTTCTGGCCTAGGTGGGCGACTTTTACAATGGGCACGTTGTCGAGGAACCCCCGCCCATGAATCCTGCACTACTGAAGAAAACCCTGCGCCTGCTCGCTGAGCTGGCGGTGCTGTTGGCGCTGTTTCTGATTGGCGGCCAATTGGCCGCCTGGCTTGGCTGGCCGATCCCCGGTGGGGTGATGGGCCTGGCGCTGTTGCTGCTGCTGTTCGCCAGCGGCGTGCTCAAGCCGGCCACGCTGCAGCTTGGCGCCGGTTGGCTGATGGCCGAGATGCTGCTGTTCTTCATCCCCGCGCTGATGAGCCTGCTGGACTACGGCAGCCTGCTGCGCAGCGAAGGCTGGCGCATCCTGTTGGTGATCGCGGTGAGCACCTTGCTGGTGATGGTGGTCACGGCGATCACGGTCGAGCTGGTGTGCCGCTGGAGCGTGCGCCATGAGCCTTGAACCGATGCCGCTGTTCTGGCTGGCGCTGACCCTGGCCGCTTATCTTGGCAGCCGCTGGCTATACCGGCGCAGTGGGCGATACCTGCTGTCGCCGTTGATCCTGGTGCCGGCGCTGCTGTTGGCGGTGGCGCTGCCGCTGCATACCGCCTATGCCGAATACGCCCGCAACACCCACTGGCTGATGGGCGTACTGGGCCCGGTGACGGTCGCCTTCGCCGTGCCGATCTGGCAGCAGCGGGCATTGCTGGCGCGGCATTGGCCGGCGCTGCTGGTGGGCATGCTGGCCGGCAGCGTGGTGTCGGTCGGCAGCTCCTGGGCCCTGGCCCACTGGCTGGCGCTGGACGAGGCGGTGAGCCTGTCGCTGGTGCCGCGCTCGATCACCACGCCGTTCGCCATGCCGGTGGCCCAGGACCTGGGCGGCGTGCCGGAACTGACCGCCGTGTTCGTGATGTTCACCGGTGTGCTCGGGGCGATGTTCGGCGGCATCCTGCTGCGCTGGCTGCCGCTGCGCACGGCGCTGGCGCGGGGCGCGCTGTTTGGTGTTGGCGCCCACGGCGCGGGCGTCAGCCGGGCGCGGGAGGTCGGCCGCGAGGAGGGCTCGGTGGCCGGGCTGGTGATGGTCCTGACCGGATTGCTCAACTTGTTCGCCGCGCCCCTGCTGGTGATGCTGCTCTGACCGTTCGTGCCACTGACTCGCTCGGTCATCAGGCTGGCTGCCAAGGCGACCTATCACCTTGGTATTGGCTTCTAGACTCAGCCTCGACATGAAGAGCACATGCATGTGCCGAGGTGCCAACCATGAACGCAACCTTGCCCTGTATCGAACATCATCCAGCGGGACGACCGTGATGCCACTGGCCGAGATTCCATTGTGCGTCTGGCGCACCCGCAGCCAAGGTTTCACCTTCCGCGGCCAGAGCATCCGTTACTGGACGGCAGGGCAAGGAGAGCCCCTGCTATTACTGCACGGTTTCCCCACCGCCAGCTGGGATTGGCACTACCTGTGGGGGCCGCTCACCCAGCGGTTTCGCGTGATCGCCTGCGACATGCTCGGCTTCGGCGACTCGGCGAAACCGGCCGACCACGACTACAGCCTGCTGGAGCAGGCCGACCTGCAGCAGGCGTTGCTGGCGCACCTGCGCATCGACCAGCCGGTGCATGTGCTGGCCCATGATTATGGCGGCAGCGTCGCCCAGGAACTGCTGGCACGCCACCATGAACAACGCCTGGCCGTGGCCAGTTGCGTGTTCCTCAACAGCGGGTTGTTCCCCGAAAGCTGCCGAGTGCTGCTGATCCAGAAACTGCTGCTCAGCCGTGTCGGCTGGCTGGTGGGGCGCTCGTTCGGCCGCGACGACCTGGTGCGCAACGTCACCCAGGTCTATGGCCCCTGCACCCACCCCAGCGAAAGCGCCCTGGACGACTACTGGAGCCTGATCGCCTCGAACCGCGGCCCACGCATCCTGCACAAGCTGATTGCCTTCTTGCCCGAGCGCCGGGCGCAGCGCGAGCGCTGGGTGGCGGCGATGCAATGCGCCGGGGTGCCGCTGCGCTTCATCAATGGCGCGGTCGACCCGCTGTCCGGGGCGCACATGGTCGAGCGCTACCGCCAGGTGGTGCCGGCCCCGGACACCGTGCTGCTGCAGGGCATCGGCCATTACCCGCATACCGAGGCGCCGGTGCAGGTGCTGCGGCACTACCTGGCCTTTCGTGAGCAACCCATGAGTTATGTGCCGCTGAAGGTCGCCTGGTCCTGAGCGGGTGATCATCGCCGGGCGTTATCGCCCGGCATTCGCCAGGGTGCGCTTGATTGCCCGGCCCGGGCGGTGGGCGGAGACTGTGCTGCATCCTTTGTATGCCTGGAGCCTTGAGCATGAGCGAGCCGGTGAACCTGCAAGACCGAGTGGTGATCGTCACGGGGGCCGGCGGTGGCCTGGGCCGGGCCCATGCGCTGCTGTTCGCCGCCCACGGGGCGCGGGTGGTGGTCAACGACCTGGGCGGCACCACCCACGGTGAAGGCGCCAACGCCTCGGCCGCCGACCGGGTGGTGGAGGAAATCCGCGCCGCCGGCGGCACGGCGGTTGCCAACCACGATTCGGTCACCGACGGCGCGCGTATCGTCGAGCAGGCCCTGGACAGCTTCGGCCGGGTCGATGTGCTGGTGAACAATGCCGGCATCCTGCGCGACAAGACCTTCCACAAGATGGACGACAGCGACTGGGAGCTGGTCTACCGGGTGCATGTGGAGGGCGCCTACAAGGTCACCCATGCCGCCTGGCCGCACCTGCGCGAGCAAAACTGGGGGCGGGTGATCTTCACCTCGTCCACCTCGGGCATCTACGGCAATTTTGGCCAGGCCAACTATGGCATGGCCAAGCTTGGCCTGTATGGGCTGACCCGCACCCTGGCGATCGAGGGACGCAAGTACGGGGTGCTGGTCAATGCCATCGCGCCTACTGGCGGCACGCGCATGACCGAGGGGCTGATTCCGCCACAGGTGTTCGAGCGGCTGCGCCCCGAGCTGATCAGCCCGTTGGTGGTGTATCTGGGCAGCGAGCAGTGCCAGGACAGCGGTGAGCTGTACGAAGTGGGGGGGGGCTGGATCGGCAAGGTGCGCTGGGAGCGCAGCCAGGGCGTGGGCTTCGACCCGCGCGAAGGCTTCACCCCTGAGCAGGTGGCGGACAACTGGGCGCGGATCGGCGACTTCGACGGCGCGGGGCATCCGCAGGACAGCCTGCAGGCCATGCAGCAGATGATGGCGAATCTGCACAAGTACCCGTTGGGTTGAGACGCGTCCAGTGCGCTGAACCCCGCGCCGATCTTGCACAAATAAAAAAGGCCGCTGCATGCGCAGCGGCCAATCGAGACGTTAGATCAAGGAGCTTCAAAATCAACGTCGGTGAACCTTGGTGGCCCGAAAAGCGGGGGGGAGAGCCCTTCGTGCCGAACCAATGGGGTAAGAATAGGCACATTAGTCAGTGGGAAAAATACCTGCTTTTGACATTCTCTGTTACATCACCTGCGATAATCCCGCGCATTTCCGGGGTGTATTGAAGCGCTTCCAGTCAATAACGCTTGGGAAAGTGTAGGCTCCTGTACCAGCCTTTCCCTCCGCTATGTTTTTTCTGATTTCTTCACTGTGCAATTTCCTACATTGCATTGAGATAGAAGTCATGAATCCACATTTCCCCGATACCGCCCCGACCTGGGTTGCGCCGGCCGCCGACCAGCAAACCCTGAGTGCCCTTGCCGTCTTGAGCATGATGTTGCAGGCGCAACTGGCCCTGGCCCCCAGCCTTCCTCCAGCCGCTACCGCTGTCGACGATCCCGAGCTTTGGCTGGATCAGCAGTGGCAGGCCGATGCTGACCTGTGGTGGGCGCAGCAGTCGGCGGGGCTCGCTGAACAACTGCGGGCGTTGCTGGCGCTGCAGGTCCGTGCCCGCGCCTTGCGCCGGGGTGCCCCCAGGACGGACATCGAGGCGCTGCTGCCGGAGAGCGACCCGGTGAGCATGGCTGTCTCGCTGAGGATGGCGACCGGGGAACCGGTGCGTATCCCAGGCTTTGTCGCGCTCAGCCACAACCCGTTCGATGACGAGGAGCCGCTCGTGCTCTGCGGTTTGGGCGTCGTTGTCTGGTTCGACACCTATCAAGCCATGGCACAAGCCCTGCAGGGCTACCTGGGTACCGAGGGCTGCTGGCAGCAGTTGATCTGCAAGCCAGCACGCGAGGCGTTGGCCGAGGCGCTGGCCGTCGACCTGATTTGCACACCGTTGCAGCAATCGCCTGAAAACTACCTGCTCGGGGATCTGCGCCTGCTGCAACGGCACCTGGCAATCCAGGCGCTGGCTGGCGCAGATGCTATGCGGGCTGGCGCCGTGGCCCTCGAGCCTTGGCTCGAGCAGTTGCAGGGCTATGTGGCTGACGCCATCGCTGCCTTGCGCAGCGACTTGGCGCCCGCGTGGTTACGCAACCTGGCGCCGGCAGAGGCCGAGCGGTTGGCAGCGCTCGAGCAGGCGGTAGACGAGGCGCAGTTGAAACTGGCCCAGCAATCCGGGCATAGCGATTTCCATGCCTATGCCGAACACCGGATCGGCCTGTGGTTGACCGATCGCGGGTTCCCTGGGTTGCAAGCACAAGAGGTGCAACTGCACATCCGGCATGACTTCACCCAGGATGCGCCGGTACAGGTGGTGACCCTTCTCGAGTGGATCTGTGGCGGTGCCTACCACGGTGAGCGCCTGGCGGTGACGATCCAGCATGAGGGCCTGCGCGAGGCCCTGGGGCAGTCGGGTGTATCGACGGTTGCCGCTGAGCTGCAGCTCCATCAGGGGTACATCGAGCAGGTCGAGCACCTGTATGCCAGCGACTGGATCCAGCACCTGCTGGGCAAGGCGCTGGCGGCCCGGCTGCAACTGGCCAGGCAGGCCGCGGACTTCCAGGGCCTCGATCGCAGGGCCGTGGGGTTGTTGGAGCAGGCCCTGCAGCCTTCCCATGCGGGCAGGGTCAATGTGGCGCTGTTGTCCATCAATGGTGAAATGCTGCTGACCGATCACCTGTATCTGTACAACGACGATATCCACGTGCTCTACGCGCCCGGCTCGCCAGCGGGTGACCTGCAGGCGTTCACCTCGGCGGGGCAGATGAGTTTCGCACTGGGTGCGCTGACGGCGACGCCGCAAGGGCGTGACTATCTTGTCGAGCATGTCCAGCAGGCTCATCGCCCCGCGTTGGTTCGGTATTTGAAGCTGATTGCCAGGCTGCCGCAAGCGTGGTCCCACGAAACGATCAATGTGCATGTGCAAGCCATCGACGGTAGGGACTCGTTGATCCGGCATTGGGCTGACCTGAGGGTGTTGAAGATGCTCGACGACCTCGAACCGCTCAGGCCGCCCGCCTATGACGCGCCGGCCGAAGCCTTGCAACGTCGCGTGGTGGATATCGACCACGAGCTACGCGTGCTCATGGCGGACTACCAGTCGGTCGCCGAAGTACCGACCTTCATGGCCTATGCCCGTGCACAGGTGAGTGAGCGGATCAACCGCTATCCAGGCAACCCGGGCGGCTGGATCGACGCCGATACCGTGCTGGTCGAGCTGGAGCATGGCGTTCGCCAATCCCTGACCCAAGTGGTGGCCGGCGGATACCCCGCGGACTTCAACTTCAAGGATTTCGCCCGGGTCTCCTCCACCGTTGGCCAGGACTTGTCGCACCTGAGCACCCAGGCCCTCGATGGCTATATCCGCGCCGCCCGGCTGGGCGAGGGTTACTGTGCCCACGTGCGCAGCAGCTATCTGGACCCGGAGGGGGAGGCTCAGTCCAGGCCTTTGGCGCTGCATCGCCATCTCATTGGCATGAAGATTCAACGCGATTGCCTGGTGGCGCTGCAAAGCGGGCACCTCAGCGAGGCCCATGCCCGTTGGCTGACGCCGGTTTGCATGAGGTTTCATCCAGGCAGTTTCGTCGACGATTGCCAGCTGGCCGAGCTGAAGATCAATGGCGCCGCGGTGTCCGGTGGGTACCTGCTGCAGTCGCCGCAGGCGCAAGGCACTGTGGTCTATCTCAGTGACGGCCCCGAGGGTCGTTACCTGTACACCGTCGAGGATTTCGTCGCCCAATGGCGAGGCGAGGCGATGCAGGATTGGCTCTACGAACACGTTTCGGTCGACGATGAATTGCTGCTGCGCGAGTTGAACGAGGATGTGCGCAACGATGACTTTCGTGATCGCTCGGGGCACCGAGGGAATGCCCGGGTCGCCAGGTCGTTGCAGGTCTTGTACAACATCCGTGACCTGTCGGTTGCCCTGCGCCTGCGCATACAGCGCCTGCTGGCCGAAGCGGCACGCGACGCCTACAGCGCGGCACGGCGCATTACCCAGGAAGTATTCTGGCTGGTCGGCCTGGTGGCGGATGTCGTTGCCTTGGTGTTCCCGCCCGCGCGCATCGTGTTGGGCTTCATCGGGGCTGGCGTCGGCTTCTACCAAAGCATCGTGGCGTTGCGCGATGGCGATCGGACCGCGGCACTGTTCGCCCTGCTCAAAGGCATGTTGGCGCTGCCAGGCTTTACCGCTGTGCTGAAGGCGTACGGTACCCAGCTGTTCGACCAGGGTAGCAAGCTGTGGTCGCACCTGTTCCCTGGGCCGTCATCGGCCTTGAGTCGGTGGCTCAAGCAGCAATACCAGCTACTCAAGACCTGGTACGAAAAGCATGAACTGTTGCTGGAGGCCGGACGGCTCCCGACCAAGCAGCTGTATGGCGCATTCGAGCAAGAGCTGGCGTGGTTCACCCAAATGTCGGTTGCCCAGCAGGCACCGGGCGCCGCTGATCCTCTGCAATAAGCTGCAAGCAGCGATCAGGATACCGCGTCATACCCCATCCGCCTGCTGACGGCCCCCGCGGCCGCCAGCAGGCGTTGCGCCGCCGGCCCCTGCTCGTCGGCATGAAAGATCGAGGTTGGCCCGACCACGGTCATCACCGCCACGACCTGGCCCATGGCGTTGAACACCGGGGCAGACAGCGCGTCCACCCCGGGCATCAGCAAACCATGGATATGGTGCAGGCCGCGCTGGCGGATCTGCGCCAGCAACGGTGCATAGTCTTCGGCGCTGTGATTGAGCGCGGCCAGTTCCCGGTCGCGCAGCTCCACGGTCTCGCGCTCCGGCAGGTGCGCGGCGAACACCAGCCCGGTGGAAGAGCTGAGCAGCGGCAGCACCGAGCCGATCTGGGTCACTACCGTCACCGCGCGCACCGCCGGTTCGATGCTCACCACCGTGGCGCCCTGGTTGCCCCACACCGCGATGAAGCAGCTCTCGTTCAATGCGTCACGCAGCTGCGACAGCGGCAGGGCCGCCACCTTCAGCACATCGATGCTGCCCAGCGCCGCCATGCCCACCCGCAGTGCCTCGCGCCCCAGGCCGTAATGGTTGGTGGCCGGGTCCTGCTCGGCGAAGCCGCTGGCGATCAGCGCTTGCAGGTAGCGGTGCACCTTGCTCGCGGGCATGTCGACATGCTCGGCCAGGCGCGACAGCGAGGTGGAGGGCGAGAGCTCGGCCAGGGCCTTGAGGATGTCGGTGCCGACTTCCGCCGAACGGACCTTCTGTTTGCCGTTGTCGGTGTTGCTGCTGGCTTTGGCCATGGGGGGCTTCTATGCAGATTTTACGAGGTGGCGCCTTTATAGCTTGACGCCTGCGCGGGAGCAAATTACGTTATTCGTAATCTGATTACGATAAAAACAATGCAGACGCGCTGCCGCCCTTGGTGCCGGTTTCAGGATCGGGCTACGCAGCCAGCTGCCCGCAACGGCTCCAGCAGCCCGGAGGCACCGATGACTCGCGCTACATCCCCTGAACTCCAGTACCTGAGCGGCTTCGGCAACGAATTCGCCAGCGAAGCCCTGCCTGGGGCGTTGCCGGTGGGGCAGAACTCGCCGCAGAAGGCGCCCTATGGGCTGTATGCCGAGCTGCTGTCGGGCACCGCGTTCACCATGACCCGCAGCGAGCTGCGCCGCACCTGGCTGTACCGCATTCGTCCCTCGGCGCTGCACCCGCGCTTCGAGCGCCTGGCGCGCCAGCCGCTGACCGGCGCCCTGGGCCCGGTCAACCCCAACCGCCTGCGCTGGAGCCCCCAGCCGATGCCGGCCGAGCCTACCGACTTCATCGAAGGCTGGCTGCCGATGGTGGCCAACTCGGCGGCCGAGAAACCGGCCGGGGTGAGCATTTATATCTACCGTGCCAACCGCTCCATGGAGCGGGTGTTCTTCAACGCCGACGGCGAGCTGTTGCTGGTGCCCGAACAAGGCCGCCTGCGCATCGCCACCGAGCTGGGCGTGCTCGAGGTCGAGCCGCTGGAAATCGCGGTGATTCCGCGCGGCATGAAGTTCCGCGTCGAGTTGCTCGACGCCCAGGCCCGCGGCTATATCGCCGAGAACCACGGCGCGCCGCTGCGTATCCCCGACCTTGGCCCGATCGGCAGCAACGGCCTGGCCAACCCGCGGGACTTCCTCACCCCGGTGGCGCATTACGAAGAAGCCACAGGCCCGGTCCAGCTGGTGCAGAAGTTCCTTGGCGAGCACTGGGGCTGCGAGCTGCAGCATTCGCCGCTGGATGTGGTCGCCTGGCACGGCAGCAACGTGCCGTACAAATACGACCTGCGCCGTTTCAACACCATCGGCACGGTCAGCTTCGACCACCCCGACCCGTCGATCTTCACCGTGCTGACCTCGCCGACCAGCGTGCATGGCATGGCCAACATGGACTTCGTGATCTTCCCGCCGCGCTGGATGGTGGCCGAGAACACCTTCCGTCCACCTTGGTTCCACCGCAACCTGATGAACGAGTTCATGGGCCTGATCCAGGGTGCCTACGACGCCAAGGCCGAAGGCTTCCTGCCCGGTGGCGCCTCGCTGCACGGGGTGATGAGCGCCCATGGCCCGGACGCCGAGACCTGCGACAAGGCCATCGCCGCCGACCTGGCACCGCACAAGATCGACAACACCATGGCCTTCATGTTCGAGACCAGCCAGGTGCTGCGCCCGAGCCTCCAGGCCCTCGAAAGCCCGCAATTGCAGGCCGACTACGATAGTTGCTGGGCCACCTTGCCGAGCACCTTCAACCCGAACCGGAGATAACCGATGAACCACACCGCCATTGCCCGTAGCTGGGTCGAGCACGCCAACGGGCACCGCGACTTCCCGCTGCAGAACCTGCCGCTGGGCATCTTCAGCCGGCCAGGCCAGGCCCCGCGTTGCGGCGTGGCCATCGGCGAGGCCATCCTCGACCTTGAGGCGGTGCTGGCCGCCGGCCTGTTCGACGGCGCGGCCAAGGCTGCCGTCGAGGCCACCGCCGGTGGCGCGCTGAACGCTTTCTTCGCCCTTGGCCGCACGGCCCGCGTGGCCCTGCGCGAGCGCCTGCTGGCGCTGCTGGGCGAGGGTAGCGAGCACCAGAGCACGCTGAAAGCCGCCCTGCACCCTGCCGCCGAGTGCCAGCTGCACCTGCCGGCGAAGATTGGCGACTACACCGACTTCTACGTCGGCATCGAGCACGCCAAGAACGTCGGCAAGCTGTTCCGCCCGGACAACCCGCTGTTGCCCAACTACAAGCACGTGCCGATCGGCTACCACGGCCGCGCCTCGACCATCCGCCCATCCGGTACCGACGTGCGCCGCCCCAAGGGCCAGACCCTGCCGGCGGGGCAGAGCGAGCCAAGCTTCGGCCCTTGCGTGCGCCTGGACTACGAACTGGAACTGGGCATCTGGATTGGCCAGGGCAACGACATGGGCCAGCCGATCCCGGTCGGTGACGCTGCCGAACACGTGGCCGGCTACTGCCTGCTCAACGACTGGTCGGCACGCGATATCCAGGCCTGGGAATACCAGCCGCTGGGCCCGTTCCTGTCCAAGAGCTTCATCACCACGGTGTCGCCGTGGGTGGTCACCGCCGAAGCCCTGGAGCCGTTCCGCTGCGCCCAGCCGGCCCGTCCGGAGGGTGACCCGCAGCCGCTGTCGTACCTGCTGGACGCGCGCGACCAGGCTGGCGGTGCCTTCGATATAGAGCTGGAAGTGCTGTTGCTGACCGCGCGCATGCGCGAGCAGAACCTGCCGGCGCATCGGCTCACGCTGAGCAACACCCGCAGCATGTACTGGACCGTGGCACAGATGGTCGCCCACCACAGCGTCAACGGCTGCCAGCTGCAACCGGGCGACCTGTTCGGCTCGGGCACCCTGTCGGGCGCGGCGCCAGGCTCGTTCGGCAGCCTGCTGGAGATCACCGAGGGCGGCAAGCACCCGGTGGAACTGGCCAGCGGCGAGGTGCGCAAGTTCCTCGAGGACGGCGACGAGCTGATCCTGCGCGCCCGTTGCGTGCGTGACGGCGTGGCCAGCATCGGCTTCGGCGAGTGCCGCGGCACTGTCGTCGCGGCCAACTGAGGAGGGCAGGGCGATGGAACTGTTCACCTACTACCGTTCCACCTCGTCGTATCGGGTACGCATCGCCCTGGCACTCAAGGGCCTGGATTACCAGGCCTTGCCGGTGAACCTGCTCAAGGGCGAGCAGCGCGGCGAGGACTACCTGGCGCTCAACCCGCAAGGGCGGGTGCCGGCCTTGCGCCTGGACAGTGGCGAGCTGCTGGTGCAGTCGCCGGCGATCATCGAGTACCTCGAAGAGGCCTTCCCCGATACCCCACTGCTGCCCCGCGCCCTGGCGGCACGGGCCCAGGCGCGTGGGGTGGCGGCGATCATCGGTTGCGATGTCCATCCATTGCACAACGTCAGCGTGCTCAACCAGTTGCGCCAGTTGGGGCAGGGTGAGGAGCAGGTCAACCAGTGGATCGGCCACTGGATTGGCCAGGGCCTGGCGGCAGTGGAGCAATTGATCGGCGCCGAGGGCTTCTGCTTCGGCGCCACGCCGGGGCTGGCCGATGTGTACCTGATCCCGCAGCTGTATGCGGCCGAGCGTTTCGGCATCGACCTGGGTGGCTACCCGCGCATTCGCCGCGTGGCCGCCCTGGCCGAACAGCACCCGGCCTTTGCCAAGGCCCACCCAGCCAGGCAGCCCGATACGCCGAGTTAACCGGCAGGTTGCGGTGTGTAGGCGCCAGCTTGCTGGCGAACCAGGCGGCGCGGTGGATGGCACCGGCGCTGCCGGTGTTCGCCGGCAACGCCGGCTCCTACGGGGATTCGCAGGTTGCGATGTGTAGGCGCCACCAGTGTTCGGCTGGTTTCAATACGTCACGAACCCGGCAAAACAATAAAAACAACAGACAGGTACCTTGCGATGCACAACCAGATAGCCAGCTTTCGCGCGGCGCTCGACGCGCGCCCGGTGTCACCCTACCAGTGGCGCCTGCTGCTGCTGTTGATCCTGCTGTTGGTCACCGATGGTTATGACGCCCAGGTGCTGGGCTATGTGATCCCCGCGCTGGCCCAGGACTGGGGCCTGGAAAAGGCTGCCTTCGGGCCGGTGTTCAGCGCCAACCTGCTGGGCCTGACACTGGGCTCGCTGGCGGTGACGCCACTGGCCGACCGCTTCGGTGTGCGCCGGGTGCTGCTGTGCTGCGTGCTGCTGTACGCCAGCCTGACGCTGCTGATGGTGTTCGCCTCTTCCCTCGACAGCCTGATGCTGGCGCGCTTTCTCTGCGGTATCGGCATGGGCGGCGCGATGCCCAGCGCCATGGCGCTGATGGCTGACTATGCGCCGCCTCGACTGCGCACGCTGATGGTCACCCTGGCGGCCTGCGGTTTCTCCCTGGGTGGTGCTGCCGGGGGCTTCGTCGCGGCAGGCTTCATCGATCATTACGGCTGGCAGGCGGTGTTCCTCGCCGGCGGCGTGGCGCCTTTGCTGTTGTTCCCGTTCTTGCTGCTGTTGCTGCCCGAGTCGCTGCCGCGCCTGCTGCGCGATGCGCCGCCGTATGCCCGCTTGCAGCGCATCGCCAAGCGCCTGTTGCCGGGCTGGCAGGTGCCCTTGGCGCAGCGTGGCGTCGACGAACCGGCGGACAGCAAGCTGACCGTGGTGGCGTTGTTCCGGGGTGGCTTCGCCCGGCCGACCTTGCTGCTGTGGAGCACCTTTTTCGTCAGCCTGATCCTGCTGTATTTCATGATCAGCTGGTTGCCGTCGTTGTTGCAGGACAGTGGCCTGGCGTTGAATCAGGCCAACCTGGTCACCTCGTTGTTCCTGTTCGCCGGCACCTTGGGTGCGGTGTGCATGGCCTGGTGCGCCGACCGCATGGTCAACAAGGCGCGCCTGTTGGCCGGCGTGCTGCTGGGGGCGGCGTTGTTCAGCGTGCTGGTGGGGTTGAACCACGACGATCCGCGCTGGCTGGTGCCCTGCGTGTTCGCCGCCGGCTTCTGCATCATTGGCGGGCAACTGACCCTCAATGCCTTCGTCAGCAACTTCTATCCGGCCCAGGTGCGTGCCACCGGCACCGGGTGGGCGCTGGGCGTCGGGCGCTTCGGCTCGATCCTCGGGCCGTTGCTGGGCAGCCTGCTGCTGACCTTGCACATGCCGGTGGAGCAGATTTTCTACTTCTGCGCCGTGCCGGCACTGCTCGGCGCCCTGCTGGTCAGCCAGGTGCGTGCGCCACGGCCGCGCGAAGTGGCGGTCAAGGGCCAGGCGCTAATGGATTGAGCGTTTGCCGCTGGGCAGTTGGGCAAGGCGTTCGCCGAGCTTGAGGCGCTGCAGCGGGTCGTCGCTGAGCAGCAGGGCATGCTCCAGGTCGAAGCGTTCGGCCTGGGGACAGTCCAGGTGCTGGTACAGGGTGGCGCGGGCCAGGTAGTCGTTGACCTGTACCGGCCCCAGCTGCATCACCCGCTCGGCGTCGACCAGCGCGGCCAGGTCGTTGTCGTTGCTGCTGTGCAGTTGGCGCAGGTTGCGCGACAGGCGCTGGAGCATCTGCATGGGCGTGGCCGCGCGCAGGTGCTCGGCGTTCAGCGGCAGCTGCGGGCCGAACTGGCGGGCGAGCAGCTCGCGACAATCGGCAGGGTACAGGCGACGGCCCCCGCAGGGGTCGAGCAGGTGGTCGGCGCCGGGCACGCGCAACAGAAAATGGCCGGGAAAGTTGACCCCCTCCAGCGGGATCGACAGGCGCCGTGCCAGCTCGAGGGCGAGAATGGCCAGCAGCAGCGGTTGCCCACGCCGACGTTGCAGCACCTTGTCCATCAGCGCGGCTTGTGGGCGCAGCGGGTGGTACTCATCCTGCTGGAAGCCCAGGGCGTTGAGCTGGCGCAACAGCGGCTGGGCCAGTTCGTTGAGCGGCAGCATCGGCAACTGGGCGCTGACCTCGCGCTGCAGCGCATGCAGGTGGGCCAGGCCGAGCGCGGGCTCGACCTCGCGGTCGTGCTCGGCGGCGATCCACAGGGCGGCTTCCAGCAGGGCGACCGGCTCGCGTTCCAGGCAGGCCAGGCAGGCTTGGCGTGGGTTCATGGGACCTCTCCATCACGCTTAACTTGTAGCCCTGGCGCGGCTTTTCGTCCAGTGGTCCGCTGGCGCGGCGGGTGGGCCTGGCCTGTTTATACTGGTAGCAGCACCTGTCGGGGGAGCCCGTCGATGTTCGCGCTCATGCAAAGTACCCGTGCCCAATCATTGCACCTGTTCATCGACCCGCCCACGGGGCTGAAGGCGGTGGTGGTGATCCACAGCGAGCAGCTGGGCCCGGCCATGGGCGGCTGCCGCTACCTGCCGTATGCCGATGACGAAAGCGCCATGACCGATGCCATCCACCTGGCCCAGGGCATGAGCTACAAGGCCGCCCTGGCCGGGCTGCCGATGGGCGGCGGCAAGGCGGTGATCGTGCGCAACCCGCATGTGGAAAACCGCGCGGCGCTGTTCGAAGCCTTCGGTCGCTTCGTCGACACGCTGCAAGGGCGCTTCATCACGGCCGTGGACAGTGGCACTTCGACGCTCGACATGGACTGCATCGCCCAGTCCACCCCTCACGTCACCAGCACCACCGCCTCGGGCGACCCTTCGCCCCACGCGGCGCTGGGCGTGTTCGCCGGTATCCGCGCGACGTCGATGGCGCGCCTGGGCAGCGACAACCTGGAAGGCTTGCGGGTGGCGGTGCAGGGGTTGGGGAATGTGGGCTATGCGCTGGCTGAACAGTTGCATGCGGCGGGGGCCGAATTGCTGGTCAGCGACCTGGACCCGGGCAAGGTGCGCCTGGCGGTGGAGCAGTTCAATGCCCAGCCCGTGGCCCATGAGGCCTTGGTCAGCACACCCTGCGATATCTTCGCGCCCTGCGGCGTGGGGCCGGTGTTGAACGGCCAGAGTGTGATGCAATTGCGCTGTGCGGCGGTGGCGGGGTCGGCGAACAACCAGTTGACCACCTTGCAGGTGGCGGATCAGTTGGAGAGCCGGGGGATCCTGTACGCGCCGGACTACGTGATCAACGCGGGTGGGTTGATCTATGTGGCGTTGACCCACCGTGGGGAAGCCGTGGGCACCATCACCGCGCACCTGGCGCGGATCCCCACGCGGCTGACCGAGGTTTTTGCCCATGCCCAGGCGGAAAAGCGCTCGCCGGCCAGGGTGGCGCAGATGCTGGCGGAAAGATTGTTGTATGGCTGATGGCCCAATCGCCGGGCAAGCCTGCTGCCACGCTGGCCGCCTTGATGAACGAGGGGCGTGGCAGTGGGCTTGCCTGGCGATTTACTCGGCCGCGGCGCCTTCGAGCAGCTCCGACAGTGCATCGGGCTGGCTCTTGAACGCACGGGCGAAGACATCGCGGTTCTTGGCCATGTAGATACCGGCCTCCTCGACCTGTTGCTCGCTCAGCGACGGCACCGCCTTGTGCAGCACCTCGGCCAGGCGCTCGGCCAGCTCGAGCATCTTGTCGTGACGGTCTGCTTCGGCCTTATCCATGAACAGGCGCTCCGGATCGCGGCTGCTGCGGTACACCACTTCGACGGCCATTCATCACCTCTGTGCCTTTTTGGTTGGGTTGGCTAACAACTGTATTTTTATACAGTACAGGCTCAAGCCATCGTCCTGCAACCGCAATGATGGCCTTTTATGCTGAAAAACAGCGTAGCCCACAGGTGCCCTGCGGCAATCGGCCGCCTTCCAAGGCAAGGGCCTGGCCCTTTAACTGCATGCCACAAGACCTTCAGCCGTATCGGGGATATCGAACATCGTGAACATCAAATGGGCAGAAAAACTGCGCAAGGGCCTGCATGGCTCGGCCGACTCGCTGGGCAACCTGTGCGTGGAGGCCTTCCACTACCTGGCGCTGTTCGGCATTGGTGCGATCACCGCCTATGCGGCGGTGGTGACTTTCCTGGACATGCTGGGCAAGGGCGGGGTCAGCGTCGATGACATCCTGCTGCTGTTCATCTACCTGGAGCTGGGGGCGATGGTGGGGATCTACTTCAAGACCAACCACATGCCGATCCGCTTCTTGCTGTACGTGGCGATCACCGCGCTGACCCGCCTGCTGATCGGCGACGTGTCGCACCACAAGGCGCCGGATGTCGGCTTGCTGTACGTGTGCGGTGGCATCCTGTTGCTGGCCTTCGCCATCCTGGTGGTGCGCTACGCCTCGTACCGCTACCCGTCGACCAAGGCGCTGGATGCCAGTGGCAAGGAAGTGGACGAGGGCAAGTAGGCCTCAGTTGGCCAGGCCGGCGGCGGGGAAGCGGCGTTCGTCGGGCTGGCTGCGGGTCAGTGCGGCCAGCACTTGCACAGGGTTCTGGCCAAGCTCGATGGCCAGCCCCAGGCGGATGCTGTCGATGACCCGGCCAAGGCGCACCGGATCGTTGCGCTGGGCTTGGCTGATCAGGCGCTTGGCGACCACGCCGCTGTCGTCCGACAGGGTCAGCATGATGCTGCCGTCCAGGCGCTCGATGCTGAGGTTGACGCGGTACTCAGGCGCGAAGGCGGCGCTGATCTGGTCGAAAGGATTGTTCATGGTCGGGTTCTGCCTTGAATGACTGCACAGATTGACCGGGCGCGTTCGAGGTTGGTTCAGGGCCGTTGATCGGTGAATTGCGAAAACGCCCGGCGCAAGGCCGGGCGTTGGTGTGTGACAGCTGCTTGGCTCAGGCGTCCGGATCACTCAGTTCCAGGGCGCCGCGCTTGCTGCGCAGCTTGCCGTAGAAATGTTCCAGGGCGTGGTTCAGCTTGCTGGCGGCGCCGTCGACCGCCTGGTCGAGCGAGGCGGCGGTGTGGGTCACGGAAATCGGTTGGTGGCCTTTGGGGCGAGCCTCCATCTGGCAGCGTTTGTCATGCGGGCCGGGCTTGGCGCCGTTCTCGTCGCGCAGGTGGACCTCGATGCGGGTGAGGTCGTCCTCGTAGCGTTCGAGGCTGCTTTGCAGGGTGCTGCGCACCCATTGGTCGAGACGGATGTTGCCTTCGATGTGGTTGCTGCTGTTGACCTGGATTTGCATGATTCAATCCTTATTCAGCTTGCTCGCCAGAGGCGTGCCTAGGCCACTGAGGGCGTTGGGTTTTCTGCGCCTCTTGACTCTAAGGTCAGGCATCGGCGCGACGAATTCAAGCCCCTGTCGAAGAAAAATTTCCTGTTGCAAAAAGCCCGGCGATCGCCGGGCTTTTCTTGTCGTCGATCAGAACTCGACCGAGGTTTGCAGGTATAAAGTGCGAGGTTCACCCACGTACTTGCCCTTGTTGTTGTCATCGAACGAGCGGGTGTAGTACTCGCGGTTGAACAGGTTCTTCACCCCCACCGCCACCTTCAAGTTCGACAACTGCGGCCCGAAGTCGTAGCCGGCACGGGTGCTCACCAGCATGTAGCCCGGAATGCGCCCGGTGCTGCCGTCGGCGCTCTCGGCACCGGTATTGGCGTTGTCGGCGTACTGGCTGCTCTGGAAGCTGCTGTCCAGGTTCAACTGCCACGGGCCCTGGGTGTAGCCGAGCCCCAGGGTGCCCTTGTGGCGCGACGAGAACGGCACCTGGTTGCCCTTGTTCGGCCCATCCTCACGAATGGTGGCGTCGACGAAGGCGTAGCCGGCATGCACGTCGAAACCGGCCAGGGCCGGGCTCAGGCCGTCGAGGGCGTAGCGCAGGCTGGTCTCGATGCCCTGGTGGCGGGTTTCACCGCGGGCGATCACCGAGTCGTTGGTCTGGTTGCTCTCGTACTGGTTGTCGAAATTGATCAGAAACGCGCCGATCTCCGCTTGCAGGTCGCCATTGTCGTAGCGGGTGCCCACCTCCCAGGTACGCGCTTTTTCCGGCTTCACCTCGCCACTGCTGACCCGGTTGGGCATCTGGCTGTACTGCACGCTGCCGAACGAGCCTTCGGTGTTGGCGTACAGGTTCCAGTTGTCGGTCAGGTGGTACATCACGTTCAGCGCCGGCAGCGCGGTGTTGTAGCTGCCCTGGTAGCGCTGGCCGCTGAGCTTGTTGCTCTGCTCGGAGTCGATCATCTCGTAGCGGATGCCCGGGGTGATGGTCCAGCGGCCGATGTCGATGCGATCGTCCAGGTAGAGGGCGTGGGCCTCGGTGCTGCCGCGGGTGTCGCGGTCGTTGCGGCTGTTGGTGGTGGGCAGCCGGTTGGCGTTGCTCGGCTCGCGGTAGCGCAGTTCGTGGCCGGCTTCGTTGACGTAGCGGTAGCCGATGCCCAGCTCGTGCCAGCTGTCGCCCAGGGCCAGGCCCTGGGAGAAGCGGGTCTCGATACCGCGCACCCAGTACTCGCGGGGCGACAGCGAGACGAAGCTGCCCTGGTCGAGGTAGCCGCTGCGCAGGGTCTTGGTGAAGAAGCTGTTGACGCTGAACTGGCGGTCGTCCTGCTGGTAGTCGTAGCCGAAGTTGAACAGCGTGCGGCGGCCCCAGAACTTGTCCTTCAAGCGGGTCGACTGGTACGGGTCGGCGTCGAAGTCGGCCGCGCTCAGGCCACCGGGCATCTGGGCTTCGCCCTCGTAGTACTGGGCCATGGCGTGCAGGCTGTTGGCCTCGTCCAGTTGCAGCTTGCCCTTGAGCATCAGGTCGTCGATCTGCGTGTCGCTGTGTTCGCGCCAGTCGCTGCCCCGGCTGCCGGAGTAGAGCAGGGCGCCGCCCAGGCCGTTGGCGTTGGTGCCGCCGATCAGCAGGTTGGCGCTGTTCTTCAGGCCATCCTGGCTCGAAGACGGGCTGATCTGGTTCTGCATCGCCGCCTTGAAGGTGGCCTGTTCGGGGATGGCGCGGGTGACGAAGTTGACGATGCCGCCGACGTTCTGCGGGCCATAGCGTACCGCGCCGCCGCCGCGCACCACGTCCACCGCGTCCATGTTACCCAGGCTGATCGGCGCCAACGACAGCTGCGGCTGGCCGTAGGGGGCGAAGGGCACCGGGATGCCGTCCATCAGCACGGTGGAGCGCGAGGCCAGGCGCGGGTTGAGGCCGCGGATACCGAAGTTCAGCGCCAGGTCGTGGCTGCCGGTGCCGTTGTTTTCCGGAGCGTTGACCCCGGGAATGCGGTTGAGCACTTCGCGGGCATTGGCGGCGCCGCTGCGCTCGAACTGCTCGCGGCGCACCACGTCGCGGGCGCCGGGGTGATCGAAGACGTTGTCCTGGCGCGCCTCGCCCAGCCAGTCGCCGACCACGGTCGAGGCGCCCAGCTCGACGGCGGTGCCGTTGCCGCCAGTGGGCAGCGGTTGCAGGCTGTAGGCGTTGTCGGTTTCCTGGCGGGCTTGCAGGCCGCTGCCACGCAGCAGGGTGTCGAGGCCCTGGCCGATTTCGTATTGCCCCTCCAGGCCCGGACTGTTCAGGCCCTGGGTGATGGCCGGGCTGAACGAGATCAGCGCGCCGCTTTCGCGGCCGAACTGGTTCAGGGCCTGTTCCAGGGTGCCGGGGGCGATGTGGTAGTCGCGGGGGGCGGCCAGGGCGATCGGCGCGGCGAGGATCAGGGCGTAGGCGAGGGAGCTGGGGTGCATGTGGCGCAAGTCCTGTGACAAGGGGTTCTGCCTTCTCTGTCACGCGAGGTTCGGGAAATGGCTCAGGCGGATTAAACATTTTTTGCATCACGCGCTCGGTAGGAGCCAGCCTTGCTGGCGAACCGAGCCAACGCAGGGATCCGTGCGTGGAGCTGTTCGCCAGCAAGGCTGGCTCCTACAGGGGGAGGCCGCGCCTGTTCAACTGGTGGCGGCTTCCACGTTGATCCAGTAACGGGTGAAGCGCCGCACCCGTACCGGCAACGCCACTTCGAGCATGTCGAGGACCTGCTCGCTATCTTCCAGCGGATACGAGCCGGAGATCCGCAAATCGGCCACCCGCTCACTGCAGGCAAGTTGCCCGAGCCGGTAGCGCGACAACTCGGCGAGAAAGTCCGTCAGGCGCATCTGCGACACTACCAGCATGCCGTCCACCCAGGCCGCGCGGTTGGGGTCCAGGGGCGCGATGGCCTGCCAGCCACCCTGGGCGAAGCGGGCCTGGTGCCCAGCCAGCAGGGGTTGGCCGGCGACGCTGGCCTGGCCGCTGAACACCGAGACCAGGCTGAAGCCGTCGAACTGGCGAATATCGAAGCGGCCCCGAGCCAGGTGCAGCTCGCCTTCGGCCGTGCGCACGCGCAGCGGGCGGGGTTCCTCGACCACGTCGAGCAGCACCTCGCCTTCGCGCAGGCGTACCAGGCGCTGTTGGCCATCGAAGCGCACGTCGGCGGCGCTGCGGGTGTTCAGGTGCAACTGGCTGCCGTCCTCGAGGCTCAGGCGTCGGCGTTGGCCCACTGGGCTACGGTAGTCGGCCATCAGCCCGGGCAGTGGATTGTGTTGTTGCAGGCCCAGCCCGGTGGCGCTGGCCACGCCCACCAGCAGCAGGGCCTTGAGCGCCCGGCGCCGGGCCGGCGAGGGCGGTGCCTGCAAGGTGGCGTGGACCACCGGCGAGACCACGCCGCGCAGGCGCTGGTTGACCTGCTGGATATGCGCCCAGGCGCGCTGGTGCTCGCTGTCGGCCTGCAACCAGCGCTCCAGGGCCTGGCGCTGATGCTGGTCGAAGGCCTCGCCTTGGGATTCGATCAGCCAGTGCACCGCCTGCTCGGCGATCTGTGGCGAGAAGCGGGTGTTCACAGGGCGAAGTAGCAGCGCAGGGCTGCCTTGTTCAGGTAGCGCTTGACGGTGGCCAGCGAGATACCCAGCTCGCGGGCGATCTCGCCCTGGCCCAGGCCATCGACCTGGGCCAGCAGGAAGGCGCGCTTGACCAGCGGCGCCAGGCCGTCGAGCAGGCGGTCGAGTTCGAGCAGGGTGGCGAAGATGATCGCCTTGTCCTCTTCGCTCGGCGCCAGTTGCTCGGGCACCTGGGCCAGGGCCTCGAGGTAGGCGCGCTCCAGTTCTTGGCGGCGCAAGTGGTTGCACAGCACGCGCTTGGCCACGGTGGCGAGGAACGCGCGGGGCTCGATCAGTTGTGGCGCCTCGCGGGCCTGGAGCAGGCGCACGTAGGTGTCCTGGGCCAGGTCGGCGGCGCTCTGTGGGCAGCCCAGGCGCCGGCGCAGCCAGCCGGTCAACCAGCTGTGGTGGGCGACATAGAGGCCTTCGACGGTGGAAGAGAGGGCGCTGGGCACCGATGCGACTCCGGCGCTGGCTAGCGCAACTGGAAGTAAGAATTGTTCGCATTGTATTCATGCGACCGATGTTCGGCAATTGCTGGCGACGTAAGGAGGGTCGGGATCCTTGTAGGCGCGGCTTCAGCCGCGATGAAGCCAACCGGTGCAGGGCACCCGCTTCGCGGGTGATCGCGGCTGAAGCCGCTCCTGCAGGTCCGACAGGGGTTTTGCTTATGAGAATTGAAATCATTACTATTGCAACCCCATTCCTCGGACTTCCGCCATGAACCGCAAAGCCGTCGGTCTTCCCCTGAGCTATCGCCTGGCCGTGACCTCACGCAGCCTGGCCGCGCTGCTGGGCGGGTACCTGCTGGCGTCCATGGCCAGTGTCTGCATCACCCTGCTGGCGCCCATGAGCCAGGTGGACGCGACCATGACCGGCATGATGCTGTCGTTCGTGTTCTACCTGCTGGCCTTCCTCTGGTGCTTCGCCTGCCGCAGCGCCTGGCGCGCCTGGCTGGGGGTGCTGCTGCCGAGCGTGCTGCTGGGGGCGATCAACGGCCTGGCCTACTGGATGAAACTGCCATGAAAGAGGGCTTCCGCCAGGCGATGGCCTGGTTGCACACCTGGACCGGCCTGATCTTCGGCTGGCTGCTGTTCGCGATCTTCCTGACCGGGACGCTGTCGTACTTCAAGGATGAGATCAGCCACTGGACCCAACCGGAAATCCGCAGCCACGCGCTCGATCCCGCAGCCAGCCTGACGGCGGCGCAACGCTACCTGGAGGCCAACGCCGGGCACGCCAGCGGCTGGTTCATCCGCCTGCCCAGCGAGCGCGAGGCGGCGTTGAGCGTCGGCTGGCGCGACCCCGAGGCCGGCGGGCGACGGGGCTTCGTCAGCAAGACGCTGGATGCGCGCAGCGGCCAGGAAGTCGAGGCCCGCGACAGCCGCGGCGGCGAGTTCTTCTATCGCTTCCACTTCCAACTGCAGATGCCCCACCCCTGGGGCCGCTGGCTGGCGACCTTCTGCGCGTTCATCATGCTGCTCGGGCTGGTCACCGGGATCATCACCCACAAGAAGATCTTCAAGGAGTTCTTCACCTTCCGCCCAGGCAAGGGCCAGCGCTCCTGGCTCGACGGGCACAACGCCATCGGCGTGCTGGTGCTGCCGTTCCACCTGATGATCAGCTACAGCAGCCTGGTGATCTTCATGTACATGGTGATGCCGGCCAGCATCATGGCCAGCTATGGCGACAGCAACCGCTACTTCAGCGACGTGTTCGGCCGCGACCAGGCGCCCAAGGCGGCGGCCCAGGCCGCGCCGCTGGTGCCGTTGGCCGAGCTGTACGGCAAGTTGCAGGCCCAGGCGCCGGGCGCGCGGCTGGGCTTCATCCAGGTGCAGAACCCCGGCGACCGCAACGCCCGCGTCACCTTCAACCGCGCGTCTTCCGACAGCGTGGCCTACCGGCGCAGCGCCAACTGGACCTTCGACGGCGCCAGCGGCGCACTGCTCACCCAGGGCGCGGCGGAAAGCGCGGCGATGTTGACCTCGTTCACCTTCGTCGGCCTGCACATGGGCAACTTCGCCGGACCCTGGTTGCGCTGGCTGTACTTCGTCTTTGGCGTGGCCGGCACCGCGGTGATCGGCACGGGCCTGGTGATGTGGCTGGGCAAGCGCCAGCTCAAGCACGCCAAGAGCGCACGCATGCCGGGCGAGCTGCGCCTGGTGGAGGTGCTCAATATCGCCAGCATGAGCGGCCTGATGCTGGCCGTGGCGGCGTTCTTCTGGGTCAACCGTTTGCTACCGGCGACGCAGGCTGGGCGCGCCGACTGGGAGATCAACGGGTTCTTCCTGGCCTGGGGGCTGTCGTTGCTGCATGCGCTGCTACGCCCCGGGCGCCGCGCCTGGGGTGAACAACTGGCGCTGGGCGCGCTGGCATTCGCGCTGTTGCCCGCGCTCAACGCGCTGACCACCGGGCAGGGCCTGAACCACTCTATCGCCGTGGGCGATTGGGCCATGGCCGGTTTCGACCTGACCGCGCTAGGCACTGGGCTGTTCCTGGCCTGGGCCGCCGGCAAGATGCTGCGCACGCCCAAGCCGGTGGTCAAGCGGGCGCCGCGCGCCGCAAAAGCTGTGGAGGCGAGCGGATGCTGAGTGTCGGGCTGATCGGTTTCGCCGGTTTTGCCGGGCTGTGCCTGGCGATGGAAAAGCATTTCAACGAGCTGCTCGGGCGCAAGCCAACGGCTGTTCAGTTGCGTGCCTTGCGCGCGGGTGGCTGGGCCTTGCTGCTGTTGTCGTTGGTATTGGCCGTGCAAGGGCGCGGTTGGGCGTTGGGGTTGGTGGAGTGGAGCGCCGTGTTGATGGCCGGGGTCACCCTGTGGGTGTTCGGCCTGCCGTATCAACCTCGCCTGTTGCTGGGGTTGGCGGCGGCGAGCCTGCTGCTCGGGCCGCTGCTGGTCTTGCTGGCGCTGTGACAGCTTGAGCGAGCCGGGAGAGGTGATCGACGCCGAGGCCGACAACGCCGGCCGGGCGCGCTTCGTCCAGGTGTTCCTGGCCCAGCGGGCGCGCATGGAGGCGCTGGTGAGCCGACGCATCGGGTGCCGAGCCACCGCCTCGGACCTGGTCCAGGACCTGTTCCTGCGCTTCTGGCGCCGCCCCGAGGTCAAGGTCGAGGCCCTCGACACCTACCTGCTGCGCAGCGCCGGCAACCTGGCCATCGACTACCTGCGCAGCGAAGGTTCGCGTGATCGCGCCACCGAAGGCCTGCATGGCAACGACGACGAGCCCGGCACCCAGGCGCCCGAGCAGGCGCTGGAAGTTGCCCACGACCTGCAACGCATCGAGTCGGCGTTGCGCGCCTTGCCCGAGCGTACCCGGCAGATCTTCCTGCTCAACCGCATCCACGGCTGTACCTACGGCGAGATCGCCCGGGCCATGCAGCTGTCCCAGAGCGCGGTGGAAAAGCATATGATGCGCGCCCTCGAAGCGTGCAAGGCGAGCATCGCCGAGTCCGCGTCCCCACTGCGCCGGCCAGGGAGTGCCCGTCGATGAATGTTGAGCCGCCGATCACTGCCGAACAGTCCCGCGCCGCCCTGGGTTGGCTGGGGCGCATCAACCAGCAGGCCGAGCAGGCCCATGGCGCGGCGTTCAAGCGCTGGCTGCTGGAGGACCCCGCTCATCGCCGTGCCTATGCCCAGGCCGAGGCCCTGTGGCGCCTGAGCGAAGCCCCGGCGGCGCGCCTGGCCGCCGAAGAGCAGGCTAGCCTGCGCCAGTACCTGGAGGCGATGCGGCGTCCCCGTCGCCCCAGGCATTGGCGGCGTTTCGCGGTTGCGGCTTGCCTGGTGCTTGGGGTGGGCAGCGTGGCGGGTTGGCATCCACAGGCCTGGCTGCAGGACCTGCGCGCCGACTACAGCAGCGCTGAACAGGTGCGCCAGGTGACCCTGGCGGATCGCTCGCAGCTGACGCTGGATGCTGGCAGTGCGGTGGCCGTGGACTTTGGCCATGGCGAGCGGCGGGTGCGGCTGCTCAGGGGCACGGCGTTCTTCGAAGTGACCCATACCGGGCAGCCGTTTCTGGTCGAGGCCGGTGGCGGCGAGGTGCGTGTGCTGGGGACGCAGTTCGCCGTGCGCAAGCAGGGCGCTGGAGCCCAGGTGACCGTGCGCAGCGGGCGGGTGGCGGTGACGGCGGCCGCAGGGCAGCAGGCCCGGGAGCTGACCGCCAACCAGCAGTTGGCCTACGCCGGGGGTGTGGTCGGTGCTGTCGAGGCAGTGGACAGCGAGGGGCGGCTGGCCTGGCGCCAGGGGTGGTTGAATTACTACCAGGTGCCGCTGGGGCAGGTGGTCGAGGACCTGGGGCGTTACTACCCGGGGCGGATCCTGTTGCTCGATGGCGAGTTGGCGCAGCGCAAGGTCAGTGGCAGTTTTCCGGTGACGGAGCCGCTGGCGGCGCTGGATTCGCTGGGCAAGGTGCTGGGCTTTTCGCGGCAGACGCTGCTGGGGCGGCTGACGGTGTTGCGCTGATATTCAGCCCCCAAACGCAGGTGCTGTAGGAGCCAGCCTTGCTGGCGAACACCGGCGACGCGGTGGATGGCACCGGCGGTGCCGGTGTTCGCCGGCAAGGCCGGCTCCTACGGTGATCGCGCAGTGGCGCAAAAAATTTTGAGCAGGGGGGTGAGGTACTTCATCACGGCATCCGTGTAGTGAGTGGAAGTGCGATTCATTCGCAAACGTTCATTCCTCTCACAGGTCAGCGTCCATGAAGTTCACCCCGCGTTGCGTCACTCTCTGGTTCGGGCTCTGCACCTTGCCCGCCCTGGCCCTGGCCCCCCAGGCCCTGGCCGAGCAGCAGCGCCAGGCCTATGCCTTCGCCCAGCCGAGCCAGCCGCTGGCCCAGGCGCTCAACGCCTTCAGCCGGGCCACCGGGCAAAGCGTGGTCTACACCCTGGAACTGCCACGGCAACAGGCGCCCGCGCTCAATGGCACGTTCAGCGCCGAGCAGGCCCTGCAACAACTGCTGGGCAATGCCGGGCTGGCCTGGCGCCGCCTCGACGCCCGCACCCTGACCCTGGAACCTGTCGACACCTCCGGTGCGCTGAACCTGCAGGCCACCACCATCAATTCGCAGATGGACGAGTACAGCTACCAGCCGCCGGCCAGCGCCTCGATCATGCGCGGCCAGGGTTCGACCCTGGAGATTCCCCAGGCAATCAACGTGGTGCCGGCCCAGGTGATCCGCGACCAGGCGCCACGCAACCTGGACGACGCGCTGTACAACGTCAGCGGCATCACCCAGGGCAACAACTTCGGCGGCACCGCCGACACTGTGATGAAGCGCGGCTTCGGCGACAACCGCGACGGCTCGATCATGCGCGACGGCATGCCGCTGGTGCAGGGCCGCGCGCTCAATGCCAGCAGCGAGCGGGTGGAAGTGCTCAAGGGCCCGGCGTCGCTGCTGTATGGCATCCAGGACCCGGGCGGGGTGATCAACGTGGTCAGCAAGCGCCCGCAATTGCAGCAGTACAACGCCCTCACCCTGCGTGGCTCGACCTATGGCAGTGGCAAGAACGGCAGCGGTGGCGGCTTTGACAGCACCGGGGCGCTGGGCGACAGCCCGTTCGCCTACCGGCTGATCGTCGACCATGAGGACGAAGACTACTGGCGCAACTATGGCGTGCACCGCGAATCGCTGCTGGCGCCGTCGCTGGCCTGGTACGGCGAGGACACGCAAGTGGTGCTGGCCTACGAGCACCGCGAATTCCTCTCGCCGTTCGACCGCGGCACGGCCATCAGCAACCGCACCAACCACCCGCTGGACATCCCCGCCACGCGCCGCCTCGACGAGCCGTTCAACGACATGCAGGGGCGCTCCGACCTGTACCGCCTGGAGGTCGATCACCGGCTCGCCGACGACTGGAAATTGCACGTCGGCTACAGCTTCAACCGCGAAACCTACGATGCCAGCCAGGTGCGCGTGACCGGCGTCAATGACGCGCGCGGCACGCTCACCCGCAGTATCGACGGCACCCACGGCGCCATGAGCCGCGACCAGTTCGCCACCTTCAGCCTTAACGGCAGCGTGCAACTGGCGGGGCTGCAGCACGACCTGCTGGTGGGGGTCGACCATGAGGACCGCAAGGTCTACCGCGCCGACCTGATCCGCCAGGCCAGCCGCTCGACCTTCAGCTACCTCGACCCGGTGTACGGCCGCGAAGTCGAAGGCAGCACCGTGCGCGCCAGCGACAGCGACCAGACCGACAAGCTGCGCACCGACGCGCTGTTCTTCCAGGATGCCCTGCACCTGGACGAGCACTGGATCCTGGTGGCGGGTGCGCGCCTGCAGCAGTACGACCAGTACGCCGGCCGTGGCCGCCCGTTCAGTGCCAACACCGATACCCGTGACCGCGCTTGGGTGCCCCACGCGGGGGTCGTGTACAAGGTGGACGAGCAGTTGTCGTTCTATGGCAGCTACAGCGAGTCGTTCAAGCCCAACTCCAGCATCGCGCCGTTGACCGGCGGGCGGGTGCTGGACTCGTCGGTCGCCCCGGAAGAGGGCAAGTCCTGGGAGCTGGGGGCCAAGCTCGACATGCCCGGGCGGCTCTCCGGCACGCTGGCGCTGTTCGACATCACCAAGCGCAATGTGCTGGTGTCCAACTTCGATAGCAACACCGGCGAAACCTTGTACAGCAACGCCGGTGAAGTGAGCTCCCGTGGCGTCGAGCTGGACCTGGCCGGCCAGCTCAGCGAGCGCTGGAGCCTGATCGGCGCCTATGCCTTCACCGATGCCGAGGTGACCCAGGACCCGGACCTGAAGGGCAACCGCTTGCAGAACGTCGCCCGCCACAGCGGCTCGCTGTCGGCGGTGTACGACTACGGCAGTTTGTTCGGCGGTGATCGACTGCGCCTGGGAGCGGGTGCCCGTTATGTAGGGGAGCGTGCGGGGAATGCGACCAACGACTTCGACCTGCCGGCCTATACCGTCGCCGACGCCTTCGCCAGCTACGAGACCCAGCTCGACGAGCACAAGGTGCGTTTGCAACTGAACGTGAAGAACCTGTTCGACAAGGTGTACTACAGCTCGGCGGTGAATCGGTATTTCGTGGCGATCGGCGATGCGCGGCAGGTGAGCCTGTCGAGTACCTTCGAGTTCTAGCGCACTGGCACTGTAGGAGCCAGCCTTGCTGGCGATGCAAGGCGCAGCCTTGCCCTGTACCTTGAGGACGCCTTCGCCAGCAAGGCTGGCTCCTACAGTTGCGTGTACACCAGGATCAACCGGCGAACGCTGCCCGGTACTCCCCCGGCGTCGCCCCCAGCGCCTGCCGGAACCGGTTGCTGAAATGGCTGGCGCTGGCGAACCCGCACAGCAGCGCCACCTGCCCCAGCGCCAGGTCGCCCAGGCGCAGCAGCTCGCAGGCCCGGTGCAGGCGCCTGGCCAACAGGTACTGATGCGGCGGCAGGCCGAAGCTGGTGCGGAACATCCGCGCGAAGTGGTATTCGGACAGGTTGCAGCGCAACGCCAGCTCGCCGAGGGTCAATGGCTGGTCGAGGTGGGTCTCGATGTACTCCACCAACTGCCGGCGCAGATGGGGCGCCAGCCCGCCCTTGAGCTTCAGCCCTTCGCGCAACCCGGCCTGGTGCAGCACGGCATGGTCGATGATGGCATGGGCCAGGCTGCTGGCCAGCAGGCGTTCGCCGGGCTCGGCCCAGTCCAGGTGGATCAACTGGTGGAAGCGCCGGGCCTGTTGCGGGTCGTCGAGAAAGGTTTCTTCGCGCAGCTGCATCTCCCGGGGCTCGCGGTCGAGCAGGCGAGCGCAGCCGAGGGCGAACTGTTCCTCGCTGATGTACAGGTGGGCCAGGCGGATCGAGCCGTTGATCACCCAGTTCGACTCGTGGCCGGCGGGCATGACGCACAGTTTGTCCGGCGCGCCTTTGTCGGCCGGGCGCTGGCGGCGGAAGGTGCCGGTGCCCTCGGCGATGTAGCAGGACAGGGTGTGGTGGCTGGGGGCCTGGTAGTCGCGGGCGTCGTGGCGGTTGCTCCACAGCGCCGCCGCCAGCCCGTCGCCCAGGTGCGCGCTCAGCTCCAGGCGGGCGTGGGGCGAGGCGTTCAGGGCGTTGAAGACCTGCAGGTGATCGAGTGCGGGCATGGGCGGTTCCTCTGGCGCCCATCGTACTGCGCGCGGGGCGCGCTGGCAGCTACCTGGGGTGGAAAAGCGCAAGTTTGTGCAAGCCGGAACAACCAGGGCGTTGGAAACTGGCAGTGGGCATGTCGTCTCGGTTGTTCGCCGGCAAGCCGGCTCCTACAGCGCCCCCGTAGGAGCCGGCTTGCCGGCGAAGGCCGCAACGCGGCCCTTGGCTCAACACCCGGAGGACCGCCATGAACCTGTCGCTCTACCTGCTCACCGTCCTGATCTGGGGCACCACCTGGATCGCCCTGAAATGGCAGCTGGGCACGGTCGCCATCCCGGTGTCGATCGTCTACCGCTTTGCCCTGGCCGGGCTGATCCTGTTCGCCTTCCTGCTGCTCACCCGCCGCCTGCAGCCGATGAACCGGCGTGGCCACCTGGTGTGCCTGGCCCAGGGCTTTTGCCTGTTCTGCGTCAACTTCCTGTGTTTTCTCACCGCCAGCCAGTGGGTCGCCAGCGGCCTGATCGCCGTGGTGTTCTCCACCGCCACCTTGTGGAATGCCATCAATGCGCGGCTGTTCTTCGGCCAGAAGATCGCCGCCAACGTCTTGGGCGGTGGCGCCTTGGGCCTGCTCGGCCTGGGCTTGCTGTTCTGGCCGGAGCTGTCGCACCACGCCGCCAGCCGTGAAACCCTGTACGGCTTGGGGCTGGGCCTGCTCGGCACCTTGTGCTTCTCGGCGGGCAACATGCTGTCCAGCGTGCAGCAGAAGGCCGGGCTCAGGCCCATGACCACCAATGCCTGGGGCATGCTCTATGGCGCCTCGATGCTGGCGCTGTACTGCGTGCTCAGCGGCATTCCCTTCACCATGGAGTGGAATACCCGCTATGTCGGCGCGCTGCTGTACCTGGTGATCCCAGGCTCGGTGATCGCCTTCACCGCCTACCTGACCCTGGTCGGGCGCATGGGGCCGGAGCGGGCGGCGTATTGCACGGTGCTGTTCCCGCTGGTGGCGCTGAATGTGTCGGCGGTGGCCGAGGGGTACCAGTGGACGGCGCCGGCGTTGCTGGGGCTGGTGGCGGTGATGGCGGGGAATGTGCTGGTGTTTCGCAAGCCCAAGGCCAGGACTGAGGTCGTGGCGTTGGCACGTTGAATGACGGATGGCGCCCTGGGGGAGTACATCGGGCGGTGATCGCTATCTTCCCGTCAACCGCCCCCTGTAGGAGCCAGCCTTGCTGGCGAACCAGGCGCCGCGATGATGGCACCGGCAAGCCGGCTCCTACGCCGTCTGCGACCTGACCGCCCGTAGGAGCCAGCCTTGCTGGCGAACAGCGCCGCGCACAGATCTCAGGCTTGCGTTGGCTCCAGTTCGCCAGCGACGCTGGCTCCTACAAGGGCGCGCCAACCGGCAGGAAACGGCGAACGCGCTTCAGTGCTTCCACACCTGCGGGTTCACCAGGTCCCGTGGCCGCTCACCCAGTAGCGCCGCGCGCAGGTTGTCCACCGCCCGGTTGGCCATGGCCTCGCGGGTTTCGGCGGTGGCCGAGCCTATGTGTGGCAGGGTCAGGGCGTTGGGCAGCTTGAACAGCGGCGAGTCGGCGAGCGGCTCTTTCTCGTACACGTCCAGCCCGGCGCCGCGGATCGTGCCGTTTTGCAGCGCCTCGACCAGCGCTGCCTCGTCCACCACCGGGCCGCGGGCGATGTTGATCAGGAACGCGCTGGGCTTCATCCGTTTCAGCTCACGGGCCCCGATCAGCTTGCGGGTGGCCTCGGACAGCGGCACCACGATGCAGACGAAATCCGCCTCGGCCAGCAGCGCGTCCAGGCTGCGGTACTGCGCGCCGAGCTCCTGCTCCAGCGCGGCCTTGCGGCTGTTGCCGGTGTACAGCACCTGCATGTTGAAACCGAAGCGCCCGCGCCGGGCGATGGCGGCGCCGATGTTGCCCAGGCCGACGATGCCCAGTGTCTTGCCGTGCACATCGCTGCCGAAGTGCGCCGGGCCCACGGTGGCCTGCCACTGGCCGGCCTTGGTCCAGGCGTCCAGCTCGGCGGTGCGCCGGGCGCAGCCCATGACCAGGGCGAAACCCAGGTCGGCGGTGCTTTCGGTGAGCACGTCGGGGGTGTTGGTCAGGGCGATGCCGCGTTCGTTGAAGTAGTCCAGGTCATAGTTGTCGTAGCCGACCGAGACGCTGGACACCACCTCCAGCTTACCGGCGCCTTCGAGCTGCGCGCGGCCGAGCTTGCGGCCTACGCCGATCAGGCCGTGGGCCTCGGGCAGGGCTTCGTTGAACTGGGCGGCGATGTCGCCCAGCTTGGGGTTGGGCACGATCAGGTTGAAGTCGTGTTGCAGGCGCTCGGCTGAGGCCTGGGTGATGCGGCTGAAGGCCAGGACGGTCTTTTTCATCGGGCTGCTTCTCTGCAAGGCGCAAGGACGGAGTCGGGCGCAGAGGGGGCCGCGTTGCGGCCCATCGCGGATAAATCCGCGCCCACCTGTTTTCTGTAGGAGCGGATTTATCCGCGAGGGAGGGCGAAGCCCTCCCATGGCCCTGTCTGCCAGACGCTGGAATCAATGGTTAGCAACCTACCATTGGCCCCACCTCCAATGCAGCCCTTTTTCAATTGCCGACCCGTAACTCATGGGTCTTCAGGTCGGCCTCATGGGCGGCAAGAATCTCCGGCAGCGAGTTGCGCAGGTACTCGACCCAGGTCTTGATCTTGGCATCCAGGTACTGGCGCGACGGGTAGATCGCGTACAGGTTCAGCTCCTGCAGGCGGTACTGCGGCAGGATCCGCACCAGGCTGCCGTCGCGCAGGCCGTCGATGGCGGTGTAGATCGGCAGCACGCCCACGCCCATGCCGCTGCGGATCGCGGTTTTCATCGCATCGGCCGAGTTCACCTGGAACGGCGAGGTAGTGATGTTGACCACCTCCTGGCCTTCGGGCCCGTCGAACAGCCATTTTTCCAAAGGAATCACCGGGCTGACCATGCGCAGGCAGGCGTGCTTGAGCAAATCGGCGGGCTTGTGGGCGAAGCCGTGGCGCGCCACGTAGTCGGGCGAGGCGCAGACGATGCTGTAGGTGATGCCCAGGCGCTGGGAGACGAAGCCGGAGTCCGGCAGCTCGCTGGCCAGGACGATGGACACGTCGTAGCCCTCGTCGAGCAGGTCGGGCACGCGGTTGGCCATGGTCAGGTCGAAGGTGACGTCCGGATGCGACTCGCGGTAGCGAGCGATGGCGTCGACCACGAAGTGCTGGCCGACCCCGGTCATCGAGTGCACCTTCAACTGCCCGGCGGGGCGGGCGTGGGCATCGCTGGCCTCGGCCTCGGCTTCTTCCACAAAAGTAAGAATCTGCTCGCAGCGCATCAGGTAGCGCTTGCCGGCTTCGGTCAGCGCGATGCGCCGGGTGGTGCGGTTGAGCAGGCGGGTTTGCAGATGGGCTTCCAGGTTGGAGACCGCCCGCGACACGTTCGCGGTGGTCGTATCCAGTTGCGCCGCGGCAGCGGTGAAGCTGCCGAGCTGGGCCACGCAACTGAAAGCACGCATGTTTTGCAGGGTGTCCATGGGTCACTCTCGGTTTAGAGGACAAAATTGTGACATGAAGTAACGTGATGTCGCTTCCGACTAAAGCCGGATTATCGCTGTTTTGGTAACAAAGATTCGCAGGAATATACGCTTATCGCCAATCCACGCGCCCCCTAGAATTGCTCGGCCCCTCCACCTCTTCCTCGGGAAATCGCAGCTGTGCCGCGTCGCCACATCAGAGCGCTCCATGCGTTCAGTGCCTGTGCCCTTTGTCTCACCTTGAGCGGCTGTATCGGAACCTGGGGCATCGCCCCGCAAAGCAAGACCCTTCAAGCCAACCAACTGACCACCGACGAGGCGATCCGCGAGGCCGCGCGTGATGCCCACTGGCCGGCCCAGCAGTGGTGGCGCGCCTATGCCGACCCGCAGCTCGACGGCTGGGTCGCCCAGGCCCTGGCCGGCAGCCCGAGCCTGGCCATGGCGGCCGCCCGGGTGCGTGAAGCCAAGGCCATGGCCGGGGTGGTCGAGTCGGCGGAAAAACTCCAGGCCAACGGCAACGCCACGCTCAAGCGCCACAACTGGCCGGAAGATCAGTTCTACGGCCCCGGCGCGCTGTCGGGCGCCAATACCTGGGATAACAATGCCAGCATCGGCTTGAGCTACGCGCTGGACCTGTGGGGCCGTGAGCGCAATGCCAGCGAGCAGGCCGTGGACCAGGCGCACATGCGTGTCGCCGAAGCGCGCCAGGCCCAGCTGGAGCTGGAAAACAACGTGGTGCGCAGCTACATCCAGCTCAGCCTGCACTTCGCCCGGCGCGACATCGTCCAGGCCGAACTGGCCCAGCAGGAACAGATCCTGGCCCTGGCCCAGCGCCGCCTCGACGCCGGCATCGGCACGCATTTCGAAGTCAGCCAGGCCGAGGCGCCACTGCCTGAGACCCATCGCCAGCTCGACAGCCTCAACGAGGACATCGCCCTGACCCGCAACCAGCTTGCGGCCCTGGCCGGCAAGGGCCCGGGGGAGGGCGCGCAACTGCAGCGCCCGAGCCTGACCCTTGGCGCGCCGTTGCAGCTGCCGTCGAACCTGCCCGCCGAACTGGTCGGCCAGCGCCCCGACGTGGTCGCCAGCCGCTGGCAGGTGGCGGCCCAGGCCCGGGGCATCGACGTCGCCCACGCCGGCTTCTTGCCCAATGTCGACCTGGTCGGCAGCCTCGGCTTCATGGCCACCGGCGGTGGCCCGCTGGAGTTCCTCACCGGGCGCAAGTTCAACTACAACGTCGGCCCGGCCATCAGCCTGCCGATCTTCGACGGTGGCCGCCTGCGTTCGCAGCTGGGCGTGGCCTCGGCTGGCTACGACGTGGCCGTGGCACGCTACAACCAGACGGTGATCGGTGCGTTGAAGCACATCTCCGACCAGTTGATCCGCCGCGAGTCGATGAAGGAGCAGGCGCACTTCGCCGCACAGAGCGTGGCCGCCGCGCAGAAGACCTACGACATTGCCACCGTCGCCTTCGAGCGCGGCCTGACCGACTACCTCAACGTGCTCAACGCGCAGACCCTGCTGTTCCGTCAGCAGCAAGTGCAACAGCAGGTCCAGGCCGCGCGCCTGGTGGCCCACGCCGAACTGGTCACTGCCCTGGGCGGGGGCCTGGAGGCAGGCCGCGACGTGCCGGACGAACAGCGCCAGGCCGCACCGAAAACCCCGGCCAGCCTGGCCATCTTCGATGCGGCGGAGCACGCCGAATGAGCACACCGAGCTTGCTCCTGCGCTGGCTGCAGAGCTTGGAGTGGCGCCGCGGCTTCTTTGCCTGGGCGCGCACCGACGGCGTCACCTGGGTGTATATCTTCAAGGTCCTGGCCGCCGCTTTCATCACCCTGTGGCTGGCCATGCGCCTGGAACTGCCGCAGCCGCGCACGGCGATGATCACCGTGTTCATCGTCATGCAGCCGCAAAGCGGCCACGTGTTCGCCAAGAGCTTCTACCGGGTGCTCGGCACCCTGGCCGGCTCGGCGATGATGATCGCGCTGATTGCGATCTTCCCGCAGAACACCGAACTGTTCCTGCCCAGCCTGGCCCTGTGGGTCGGCCTGTGCTCGGCCGGCGCCATGCGCTACCGCACCTTCCGCGCCTATGGCTTCGTGCTGGCTGGCTACACCGCGGCGATGATCGGCCTGCCGGTGCTGGAGCACCCCGACCAGGCGTTCATGGCGGCGGTGTGGCGGGTGCTGGAAATCGCCCTGGGCATCCTGGTGTCGACCTTCGTCAGCGCCGCGATCCTGCCGCAGTCGGCCAGCGCCGCCATGCGCAATGCCTTGTACCAGCGCTTCGGCACCTTCGCCGCGGTGGTGGTCGAGGCCCTGCGCGGCGACAGCCAGCGCGACCGCTATGAAACCAGCAACGTGCGTTTCGTCGCCGAGGCAGTGGGCCTGGAGAGCCTGCGCAACGTCACGGCCTTCGAAGACCCACACATGCGCCGGCGCTCTGGCCGATTGGTGCGCATGAACAGCGAGTTCATGGCCATCACCACCCGCTTCAACGCCCTGCACCGGCTGCTCGAGCGCCTGCGCGCGCGGGGCCCGCTGCAGATCGTCGGTGCGATCGAACCGGGTATCGAAACCCTCGCGCAATTGCT
The DNA here is from genome assembly GCF_019139535.1 of Pseudomonas muyukensis. NCBI lineage: Bacteria > Pseudomonadati > Pseudomonadota > Gammaproteobacteria > Pseudomonadales > Pseudomonadaceae > Pseudomonas > Pseudomonas muyukensis. The sequence goes on from NZ_CP077073.1 coordinate 1,616,073, forward strand.
CCAGCCCTACGTTGGCCGCGCCCTCACCGATGCCGACGCGCTGCGCCTGGCACTGGAGCTGGGCAGCTACAAGGAAGGCTTGCAGGCGCAGGTGCGGGGCCTGCGCGCCGACTACCTGGAGACCGGCCCCAGCGAGTCCGACCTGCTCGATTTCCACACGGCGTTCGAGCTGCTGTACCGCTTCGTCGACGAGATGTACAGCTACGCCGAGACCCACGCCTCGCTGGCCGTGCACAAGCATGAGCGCGAGCACTGGGACGAGCCCTATGTGGCCCAGACCAGCTGGCTGGTGTCGTTGGCCGCCGGCGTGCGGGCCTCGGCGGTGCTGTTGCTGTTGGGCAGCTACTGGCTGCTCAGCGACTGGCCCAGCGGCGCCATGATGACGCTGATCGCCACCGTCACCGTGTGCCTGTCGGCCGCCTCGCCGAACCCCAAGCGCATGTCGTTCCAGATGGCCTGCGGCACGGCGATCGGCGCCTTCGTCGGCTTCTTCGAGACCTTCTTCGTGTTCCCCTGGATCGATGGCTTCGCGCTGCTGTGCATGGTCCTGGCGCCGGTCTTCGTGCTCGGCGCCTTCCTCGCCTCGCGCCCGGCCTATGCCGGTTACGGCCTGGGCCTGCTGGTGTTCTTCGCCATCGGCTCGGTGCCCAACAACCTGACCGTCTACAACCCCTACACCTTCATCAACGACTACATCGGCATGGTCATCGGCATGTTCGTCTGCGCCGCCGCCGGGGCGATCATCCTGCCGCCCAACAGCCGCTGGTTGTGGAGCCGCCTGGAGCAGGCGTTGCGCGAGCAGGTGCTGTTCGCCATCGGCGGGCGCCTGCGTGGCCTGGGCTCGGCGTTCGAGAGCCGCACCCGCGACCTGCTGCACCAGGCCTATGGCCTGGCCGCCGGCAAGCCGCAGGTGCAGAGCGAACTGATGGGCTGGATGTTCACGGTGCTGGAGATCGGCCACGCCATCATCGAGCTGCGCAAGGAGCAGGCGCGGGCGCCGATCCACCCGGCCTATGCCGAGTCGCAGCCCTGGCGCCAGGCCATCCGCGTGATGGGCCGCGCCCTGGCGCGCTTGTTCCTGCAGCCCAGCGCCAGCAACCACGAGCGCGCCCTGGTGGCGGTGGACCACGCCATCAGCCGCGTGCAGGCCACCGACGAGCCTTTCGCCCGGCACTTCGACACCTCGGTGCTGCGCCGCGCGCAGAGCTACCTGCACTTCATCCGTTCCTCCCTGCTCGACCCACAGTCGCCGCTGGCACCGGCGAAAGGACTGCACGATGCTCCGTGAAACCATGCCCCGCGAGATCGCCTTCCATGGCGTGTACATGCCCACCATGACCTTGATGTTCCTGTTCGCCCTGGGCCTGGCCTGGGGCCTGGACCGGTTCATCGCCAGCGTGGATGGCTACCGTTTCTTCTGGCACCCGGCGCTGCTGCGCCTGAGCCTGTTCGTCTGCCTGTTCGGCGCCCTGGCGCTGTCGCTCTACTGGTGAGAATCCCTCGATGAAAAAGTTCTTCAGCCTGATCGCCACCCTGCTGGTGCTGGTCGCTGCCGTGGTGATCGGTCGCCAGTTATGGCTGCACTACATGACCACGCCGTGGACCCGTGACGGCCGGGTGCGCGCCGACATCATCAACGTCGCCGCCGATGTGCCGGGCTATGTGGTCGACGTGCCGGTGCTGGACAACCAGCGGGTGAAGAAGGGCGATGTGCTGATGCGCATCGACCCGGAGCACTACCAGCTGGCGGTGGACCAGGCCAAGGCCCTGGTCGCCGCGCGCAAGGCCACCTGGGAGATGCGCAAGGTCAACGCCAAGCGCCGGGCCGACATGGACAACCTGGTGATCTCCAAGGAGAACCGCGACGATGCCAGCAACATCGCCAGCGCCGCGCTGGCCGACTACCAGCACGCCCAGGCGCAGTTGGCCGCGGCCGAGTTGAACCTCAAGCGCACGCAGATCGTCGCCACCGTCGATGGCTACGTGACCAACCTGAACATCCACCGCGGCGACTACGCGCGCACCGGCGAGGCGCTGATGGCGGTGGTGGACGAGCATTCGTTCTGGGTCTACGGCTTCTTCGAGGAGACCAAGCTGCCGCATGTGAAGGTGGGTAACCAGGCCGAGTTGCAGATGATGAGCGGCGAGCGTCTCAAGGGCCATGTGCAGAGCATCGCCCGGGGTATCTATGACCGTGACAACCCGCAGAGCCGCGAGCTGATCGCCGATGTCAACCCGACCTTCAACTGGGTGCGCCTGGCGCAGCGGGTGCCGGTGCGCATCCAGATCGACGAGGTGCCGGAGGGCTTCCTGCTGGCGGCCGGCACCACCTGCACCGTGGTGGTCACGCCGGATAGCGATTGACCTTGACCCGACAACCCTAGGCCGGCCTTGCGGGCGAACAGCGCGTCGTCTGGTTCGCCAGCAAGGCTGACGCCTACGGTTTGGCGCCGAGGCTCAGCGGTGCATGAACTGCGGGGCGCGTTTCTCGGCGAAGGCGGCCATGCCTTCCTTCTGGTCGTCGATGGCGAAGGTGGAGTGGAACAACCGGCGTTCGACCCGCACACCTTCGTTCAGGCTGGTTTCGAAGGCGTGGTTGACTGCCTCCTTGGCCATCATGGTCACCGGGCCGGAATAGCTGGCGATGCGCGCGGCGGCCTGCAGCGCCTCATCGAGCAGCGTGGCATCGCTGACCCGACGGCTGACCAGGCCGCAACGCTCGGCTTCCTCGGCGTCCATGGTACGCCCGGTGAGCACCAGGTCCATGGCCTTGGCCTTGCCGATCGAGCGGGCCAGGCGCTGGCTGCCGCCGGCGCCGGGGATGGTGCCGATCTTGATTTCCGGCTGGCCGAACCGGGCGCTTTCGGCGGCGATGATCATGTCGCACATCAGCGCCAGCTCGCAGCCGCCGCCCAGGGCGTAGCCGGCCACCGCGGCAATGGTGGGCTTGCGAAAGCTCGCCAGGCGCTCCCAGTTCACCGTCACGAAGTCGCTGGTGTAGACCTCCATGTAGCTGCGGTCGCGCATGGCCTTGATGTCGGCGCCGGCGGCGAACACCGTGTCGCCGCCGGTCAGCACCAGGGCGCGCACGCTACGATCCTGCTCCAGGCGCTCGAGCAGCCCGGCCAGTTCTTCCATCAGCTCGCTGCACAGCGCGTTGAGGGCCTCGGGGCGGCTCAGGCGAACCAGCGCGACGGCGCCGAGCTGTTCCAGTTGCAGGTAGTCGAGTTTCATCGGTGTCGTCTCGCTTCAGTGGCGTGGGGGTTGGTGGCGGGCATCGACCAGCACCGGGCAGCCGGCTTCGTCGATGACCTTGCTGGCGATCGAAGGATCGAGCATGCGTTTGAGGCGTGACAGGTGGCGGTGGCCCATGACCACCAGGTCGCTGTTGCGGGCCTTGGCCACCTTGATGATGACCTCGGCCGGCTCGCCGACCTCCTGGCTGCCGGTGGTCGAGAAGCCCGCCTGGGTGAAGGCCTGGATGGCCTCCTGCACGATCTTGTCCGCGTGCAGCTGCTCCTGGGCGGCGGCCGGGTATTCGGTCTGGTCGAAGCGGCTCAGGCGCTGGTCGAATTCCTCCAGGGCGTAGGCGCTGTCGACCGCCAGCAACACATGCAGCAAGTGCTGCTCGGTGTCGCAGAAGCGTTTGACGGTGTCGAGGATGCCTAGGCTGCGCGGGGTGCCATCGATGGCGATCAGTACCGACCGGAACATGGTTACGGATCCATTGGTTATGCAGAAGGCAGGTATTCTTGGGAATGCTTGCATCGGGGTAAATGGTGTACGGTGCAATCACAAGTTGCGTCGTATGCAAAGGCAGGAAAACCGGCAAAGACTGGTAATATTGCAGCGGATTCACCGAAATTCTTGAATGGATGCTTACCATGCACTTTCCGGATATGAACTTGCTGGTCGCACTGGACGCCCTGCTCGACGAGGGCAGCGTGGTCGGGGCGGCACGCCGCATGAACCTCAGCCCGGCGGCCATGAGCCGCACCCTGACGCGGATCCGTCATGCCGTCGGCGACCCGATTCTGGTGCGTGCCGGCCGTGGCCTGGTGCCCACGCCCAAGGCCATGGCCTTGCGCAGCCAGGTCCGCAGTGTGGTCGAGCAGGCCGGCCAGGTCTTCAGCTCCAGCGACGAGGTCGACCTGCCAACCCTGGAACGCTCTTTCAACCTGCGCGCCAACGACGTGTTCATCGCGCCGTTCGCCACGCCGTTGCTGGAAACCATGCGCAAGCAGGCGCCGCGCACCGTGCTGCGCTTCGTGCCCGAAGGCGAGGGCGGCGACGAGGACGAAAGCCTGCGCGATGGGCGCCTGGACCTGTATATCAGCGCCACCCGCAACCTGGGCCCGGAGATCAAGGTGCAGAGCCTGTTCTCCACCACCTTCGTCGGCCTGGCGCGGGTCGACCATCCGATCTTCAACGACGAGATCACCCCGGAGCGCTTCGCCGCCTACGAGCAGATCAGCGTGTCGCGGCGTGGCCGCGCCACCGGGCCGATCGACCAGGCCCTGGCGGGCATGGGCCTGAGCCGGCGGGTGGCGTTGATCACGCCGAGCTTCCACTCGGCGATGTTCTCGCTGCCCGAGTCGGACCTGCTGCTGCCGCTGCCGCAGCATGTGCTGCTCAGTGTCGCCCGGCTGGGCTTGCCGTTGCGCTCGTTCCGCATTCCGATGGCGCTGGAATCGGTGGCCATCATGCAGGCCTGGCACCCGCGTTACGACAACGACCCGGCACACCGCTGGCTGCGCCAGACGCTCAAGGAGTGTTGCAGCAAGCATTGAGTTCGGCGTGGGAGGTTTGGCGCCTAGGCGATCGAGCGCCGCGCGCGCGGGCGCATCGCAGAAGGCGTTCGCCGCAGCATCCTCAGCGCCTACAAGATCGAGCGCCGCCCGCGCGGCGCATCGCGGATGAATCCGCTCCCACATTTGTTGCAACGTGGCCATGCCTGATAGGCCATGGTTGTTAGCCTTGTGTGCTCGACGCGATTGTTGCGTGGGCGTTGCCGCCGCCTCACTGGTCTTGCGCCCTGCGCCAAGGCTGGCAACCATGGCCTTGCAGGTTCGGCGCGTTGCAGCAAATGTGGGAGCGGATTCATCCGCGATGCGCCGCGCGGGCGGCGCTCGATCGCCTGGGCGCCACATCCCTCCTGTGGTACTTATGATTATGTGACTTCATAGTTGTGTTGCATGCAGCATAAAGCTGCGAATATGTCAGTTTTCGACAGCATTGCGCCTCCCTAGACTTGCCGGGTATCTACTTTTCCCGGAGTTCTAAAGCCATGCGTGCCTATCTGCCTCGTCCCGCCCCAGCCCGCGCCACCGGGGCCAGGCCATGACTTCGCTGGCCGCCACGGCTACCGTGGCCGCCCCCGCGAGCGCCGCGGCGCCGGCCCCGGCCAAGCCGGCCGCACCACCGGCGTTCGGCCCGCGCATCGTGGTCGGCCTGGTCGGCGTGCTGCTGGCGGTGCTGTGCGCCGGCCTCAACGAGATGGTCACCAAGATGGCCCTGGCCGATATCCGTGGCGGCATGGGCATCGGCGCCGACGAAGGCTCGTGGCTGGTGGCGCTGTACTCGGCCACCTCGGTGTCGGCCATGGCCTTCGCCCCCTGGTGCTCGGTGACCTTTTCCCTGCGCCGTTTCACCCTCTGCGCCATCGGCGCCTTCGCCGTGCTTGGCCTGTTGTGCCCGTTCGCGCCCAACCAGGAAAGCCTGATGCTGCTGCGCACCCTGCAAGGCTTCGCCGGCGGCGCCTTGCCGCCGATGCTGATGAGCGTGGCGCTGCGTTTCCTGCCGCCGGGCATCAAGCTCTACGGCCTGGCCGGCTATGCCCTGACCGCCACCTTCGGCCCCAGCTTGGGCCTGCCACTGGCCGGCCTGTGGACCGAATACGTCGGCTGGCAGTGGGCCTTCTGGCAGATCATCGTGCCTTCGCTGCTGGCCATGGCCTGCGTGGCCTGGGGCCTGCCGCAGGACCCGCTGCGCCTGGAGCGTTTCAAGCAGTTCGACTGGCGCGGCCTGCTGCTGGGGCTGCCGGCGATCTGCTCGATCGTCATCGGCCTGTCCCAGGGCGACCGTTACGGCTGGTTCAACTCGCCGATGATCTGCTGGTTGCTGGGCGGTGGCCTGGTGCTGCTGGTGCTGTTCATGATCAACGAGTGGTCCCACCCGCTGCCGTTCTTCAAGTTGCAGATGCTCACCAACCGCAACCTCACCCATGCCCTGATCACCCTGGGCGGCGTGCTGGTGGTGCTGTCGGCGGTGATCATCATCCCGTCCAGCTTCCTCGCCCAGATCCAGGGCTACCGCCCGGCACAGACGGGCCCGGTGATGCTGCTGGTGGCCTTGCCGCAGTTGCTGGCGCTGCCGCTGACCGCGGCGCTGTGCAACATCCGCGCGGTGGACTGCCGCTGGGTGCTGGCCATCGGCCTGGGCATGCTGGCGGTCTCTTGCTTTGGCGGCACCTTTGTCACCTCGCAGTGGATCCGCGACAACTTCTACGTGTTGCAGCTGTTCCAGATTTTCGGCCAACCCATGGCGGTGATCCCGCTGCTGATGCTCGCCACCGGCGGTATGACCCCGCAGGACGGCCCGTTCGCCTCGGCCTGGTTCAACACCGTCAAGGGCCTGGCCTCGGTGGTCGCCGCCGGGGTGCTCGACGCGCTGACCACCAGCCGCCGGCATTTCCATTCGAACATGCTGGTGGACAACCTGGGCAACTCGCCGCTGGTCGACGGCAATGCCGCCGGCCTGGCCAAGCGTATTCACGAGCAGGCCGTGGTGCTGACCTCGGCTGACCTCTACCTGTGCATGGCGCTGCTGGCGCTGGCGCTGATCGTGCTGATTCCCTTCGTGCCTACCCGGATCTATCCACCGCGGGCGGTGGCATAGCGTTCTTGTTGAGAGAGAAAGACATCATGAGCATAAGCAAAAACCACAAACTGGCCTTGATCGCGGCGGCGGTCATCGTCGTCGGCGGCATCGCCTTCACGGCCTTGCCGTCGCTGTTCGGCGGCGCTGGCGTGCAATCGACCAACGACGCCTACGTGTCGGCGGACTACACCGTGGTGGCGCCGAAAGTGGCCGGCTTCATCACCCAGGTGCTGGTGGAGGACAACCAGCAGGTCAAGGCCGGGCAGACCCTGGCGCGCATCGACGACCGCGATTTCCAGGCCGCCCTGGCGGCGGCCGAGGCCCAGGCGCAGATGTCCCGGGCGCAGTTGCAGAACGCCAAGGCAACGTTGGAGCGCCAGGCCTCGCTGATCTCCCAGGCCGAGGCCGCGGTGGCTGCCGACAAGGCCGAACTGGCCTTCGCCAGCCATGAACTGACCCGTCATACGCGCCTGGCCGAGCAGGGCGCCGGCACCGTGCAGAACGCCCAGCAGGCGCGCAGCCGGGTCGACCAGGCCCAGGCGCGGCTGACCAACTCCAGCGCCGCCCTGGCGGCGGCGCGCAAGCAGACCGACATCCTCAGCGCGCAGCTGCAGGCCGCCGAGGCCGGGCGCAAGCATGCCGACGCGGCCCTGGACCGGGCACGCCTGGACCTGTCGTACACCACCATCGTCGCGCCCATCGACGGCATGGTCGGCGAGCGCGCGGTGCGCATCGGCTCCTATGTTCAGCCCGGGGCGAAGATGCTCTCGGTGGTGCCGTTGCAGCGCGCCTACGTGATCGGCAACTTCCGCGAAACCCAGCTGACCCACGTGCTGCCTGGCCAGCGCGTCGAAGTGAGCGTCGATACCTTCCCCGGCGAGCGCCTGCGCGGTGTGGTGCAGAGCGTCGCGCCGGCCACCGGCCTGACCTTCGCGGCGGTCAAGCCCGACAACGCCACCGGCAACTTCACCAAGGTGGTGCAGCGCATTCCGGTGAAGATCGTCTTCGACGCCGACCAGCCGCTGTTGCAGCGCCTGCGCGTGGGCATGTCGGTGATCGCCGATATCGACACCGGCAGCGAAGGCGGCCAGGACGCCCGGGCCAAGCCCCACCAGGAGGTCAGCGCCCGATGAAGCTTGCACGTACCGGCACGCCCTTGCTGTTGGGCGCCACCCTGGCCTTGAGCGCCTGCACCCTCGGCCCGGACTTTCACAAGCCTGCCTCGAGCGCCCCGGCGGCCTGGCCGGCGTTGCAGGAGAAGGCCGCGCCCAGCCAGCCGCAGAGCACGCCGCTGGAAGCCCGCTGGTGGGAGACTTTCCATGATGCGCAACTCACGGCGCTGATCCAGCGCGCGGTAGAGCGCAACCTGGACCTGCAGATCGCCACCTCGCGCCTGCTGCAAAGCCGTGCGCTGCGCATGAGCATCGCCTCCGAGCAGTACCCGTCGGTGGACCTGGACGCCGGCTACAGCCGTGCGCGCAACAGCGCCGAAGGCCTCGCCGACCCGTCTGGCAAAAATGGCAAGTCGGCGTTCAACCTGTGGCAGGGCGACTTCGTCGCGGCCTGGGAGCTCGACCTGTGGGGCCGCGTGCGCCGCGAAGTGGAAGCGGCCGACGCCAGTGTCGAGGTCGCCGAAAACGATCGCCAGGGCGTGCTGTTGTCGCTGCTGGCAGAAACCGCCAGCACCTATATTCAGTTGCGCTCGGTGCAGAGCACCTTGGGCGTGGTACGCGAGAACCTTGACGTCTCCCGCCACTCGCTGCGCCTGTCGCAGATGCGCCTGAGCGATGGCGTGGCGACCAACCTCGATGTCGCCCAGGCTGCCGCCCAAGTGGCCGCGGTCGAGGCGCGCCTGCCGACCCTCGAAGAGCGCCAGGCGCAGTTGATCAACGCCCTGAGCCTGCTGCTGGCCGAGCCGCCGCGCAGCTTGCAGCAAGAGCTGCTGACCCCAGGCGAACTGCCGCGCACCGCCCAGCGCTTCGCCATGGGCCTGCCGTCGGAGCTGGCCGAGCGCCGTCCCGACATCCGCCAGGCCGAGGCGCGGCTGCATGCGGCCACCGCCAGCATCGGCGTGGCCAAGGCCAACTTCTACCCCAGTATTCGCCTGTCCGGCAGCGCCGGCTTCCAGTCGATGCAGCTGTCCGACTTCGGCAACTGGGACGCGCGGCGCTTCGCCATCGGGCCACAGTTGAACCTGCCGATTTTCGAAGGCGGGCGCCTCAAGGGCGTGCTCGAACTGCGCGAGGCGCAGCAGCAGGAAGCGGCGCTGCAGTATCAGCAGACGGTGCTGCGTGCCTGGCACGAAGTGGACGATGTGTTGCGCCAGTACAACGCCAGCCAGTTGCGCCGCGACCTGCTCGAGGAAGCGGTGCGCCAGAGCCGGGTGGCCCTGGACAACGCCAAGCGCCAGTACGTGGAAGGCGCGGTGGACTTCCTCAACGTGTTGACGGTGCAGAGCGCGTTGCTGGCCAACCAGGAACAGTGGGTGGAAAGCAGCGCTGCCACGTCGTTGTCCATGGTCGGGCTGTACAAGTCCCTGGGCGGTGGCTGGCAATCGTTTGCGCCAGTATTGCAAGCCAAGGTTGAACGCGATTGAAAGTCGCGGTCAAAGAGCCATGAGGCACGCCGCCAACAATGCTTGCGTTGTTGGCGGCGTGTCGTTTTTGGGAACAGATATCATCCAGAAAAAGGACGCAGGTATGAATATTTCCTTGCACGGCAAAAGTGCAATCGTCAGCGGTTCCACGGCCGGCATAGGGTTCGCCGTCGCTTTCGGCTTGGCCGAGGCGGGTGCGAATGTGGTGATCAACGGTCGCGATGAAGGCCGGGTGAAACGCGCCATCAAGAAAATCACCGACAAGCTGCCAGGCGCCAGGGTGTCCGGCGTGGTCGCCGACCTGGGCACGCTCGAGGGCGTGAAGAAGCTGATCGCCAAGGAGCCGGAAACCGACATCCTGGTGAACAACCTGGGCATCTTCGAGCCCAAGGGCTTCTTCGAGATCAGCGACGAAGACTGGCAGCACTTCTTCGAGGTCAACGTGATGAGTGCGGTGCGCCTGTCGCGTCACTACGCCCAGGGCATGAAAGTGCGCAATTGGGGGCGGGTGCTGTTCATGTCCAGCGAGTCGGCGCTGCAGATCCCGACCGAGATGATCCACTACGGCACCACCAAGACCGCGTTGCTGGCGGTTTCCCGCGGGTTGGCCGAGACCCTGGCCGGTACTGGGGTGACGGTCAACGCCGTGCTGCCGGGGCCAACCCGTTCCGAGGGAGTGGGCGGTTACTTCGAGAAGATGGCTGACGAGGCCGGCAAGCCGGTGGAGGAGCTGGAGGCCAGCTTCATCGCCGAGCACCGTTCCAGCTCGATCATCAAGCGCCTGGCCACGGTGGAAGAGGTGGCCAACCTGGTGGTCTACCTGGCTTCGCGCCAGGCCAGTGCCACCACCGGCGCGGCCATGCGCGTGGATGGCGGGGTGGTGCGTTCGATCGCCTGATGCAAAAAAAGCCCGGGCGGCCATGCCGTCCGGGCTTTGCTGTGGTCGCGATCGCTGGCGAACACGGTGTTGCCTGGTTCGCCAGCAAGGCTGGCTCCTACTGGTTGGAATCTGTGTAGGAGCCGGCTTTGCCGGCGAACACCGGCGCAGACGGTGCCATGCACCGCAGGGTCAATGCGCCAAGGTCGGCTGGCTCAGCGCCGGCAGCCCGTAGTCGAATTCGGCGAACAGCCGGGCAAAGCGCTTGAGCGACTCCGGCGCATCCATGCGCTCCATCACCACCTCGATGAACACCAGCGCGTCGCAGGCTTCGGCCTCGATCAGCGCCACCTCCAGCTGGTCCTCGGTGTGCACCGTGAAGTGCCGGGCGCGGTCGCGGGTGTCGAGCACCTTGGGCAGTTGCGCATAACGCCACGGGTTGATGTCGTTGTAGCTGGAGTTCTCGCCGAGGATCAGCCGCTCGATGGTGTAGCCATCGTTGTTGATCAGGAAGATGATCGGCTTGAGGTCATGGGCCAGCAGGGTCGACAGCTCCTGCACGGTCATCTGCAACGAACCGTCGCCGATGAACAGCATTTGCCGGCGCTGCGGCTGGGCCAGCAGGGTGCCGAGCAGGGCCGGCAGGGTGTAGCCGATCGAGCCCCAGATCGGCTGGGTCAGGTAGGTCACCCCCCGCGGCATGCGCAGGCCGTTGAGCCCGGCCGAGGAGGTGCCGCTCTCGGCGATGATCAACTCGTCGCCGCGGATCAGGTGGGCGATGCGCTGCCAGAAGCGCAGTTGGCTCAGCGGGTGCTCGGGCAGCGCACGGAACGCCGCCGGGCCGCTGAACGGCGGGACCTGGCGCGCCATGGCCTGCATCACCGGCGGTTGCTGGACCAGGGTTTCCAGCACCTGGCGCATGCTCACCGCGTTGTAGTGCACCTTGGCCATCGACGCGGCGTAGGGCTGCAGCTGGATCAGTGCGCCGTCCTGGAATTTTTGCGAGAACAGCGCGGTGCTGACGTCGGTGAAGCGCGCGCCGATGCTCAGCACGCAGTCGGCCTGCTCGATTGCCTCGCGCACCGCCGGGGCGCTGCCGGCCCCGGCGTAGGTGCCGAGGAACAGGTGGTGGGTCTCCGGCAGCATGGCCTTGGCCGGCGGCAGGTTGGCGAACGGCAGGTCGAGGCGCTCGATCAGCTCCAGCACCTGCTCGGTCAGGCCGAAGCGTTCGACGTCGATGTCCACCAGCACCACCGGCCGGCTGGCCTTGGCCAGGCGTTCGCGCAACTGGGTCACCACGTGCTGCAGCTGGCCTGGCTCGCTGCGACTTTCGCAGCGTTGCAGCGGGGTGTCGGGCACCTCGATGTGCAGGTAGGCGAGGTCCGAGGGCAGTTGCAGGTAGACCGGGCGGCGTTCGCGCAGGCAGGTCTGCAGCACCCGGTCGATCTCCTGCGCGGCGTTTTCCACGGTGATGCGCGCCTGGGCCACGGTGAACTGGCGCACGGCAACCATGACGTTGTCGTAGTTGCCGTCAGCCAGGGTGTGGTGCATCAGCGCCCGGTCGATGATCGCGTGCAGCGGCGGCATGCCGGAGATCATGACCACCGGCACCCGCTCGGCATAGGCCCCGGCAATGCCGTTCAGGGCACTGAGGTCGCCCACGCCGTAGGTGGTCAGCACCGCGCCGAAGCCTTGGGCGCGGGCGTAGCCGTCGGCGGCGTAGGCAGCGTTGAGCTCGTTGCAGTTGCCGATGAACTGCAGGTCCGGCATGACCTCGACCTGTTCGAGCAAGGTCAGGTTGTAGTCGCCGGGCACGCCGAACAGATGGCGGATACCGAATTCCTGCAGGCGACGCAGGAGAAAGTCGCCGATGGTCATGTCCATGTTGGAGTCAACCTCGTGAGTCCGTTGAGGAGGGATAGCGCGCCGTCAGCGTGTGCCGCGCAGGTCGATGACCTTGCCGGCCTTGCCTTCGGAGCGTTTCAGGGAGTGGCAGGGGTTGAGCACGATGCGGGTGCTGATGCCGACATGCACCTTGATCCGGTGGCTGAGCTGCTGGCAGGCCGCCTGTTGTTCCTCGTTGCTCAGCCGGCTGTGCTCCGGGCGCAACTCGACCTGGACGCTGAGGGCGTCGAGGTTGCCTTCGCGGCTGACGTGCAGTTCGTGCACGGGGCTGAAGATGAACAGGTTCAGCAGCTGTTCCTCGATCTGGCTGGGGAACACATTGACCCCGCGGATGATCAGCATGTCGTCGCTGCGCCCGGTGATCTTGTCCAGGCGGCGCATGGCGCGGCCGTTGCCCGGCAGCAGGCGGGTCAGGTCGCGGGTGCGGTAGCGCACCATCGGCAGCGCTTCCTTGCTCAGGGTGGTCAGCACCAGTTCGCCGAACTCGCCCTCGGGCAGCACTTGGCCGGTCACCGGGTCGATGATCTCCGGGTAGAAGTGGTCTTCCCAGAGGGTCGGGCCGTCCTTGGTGTCCAGGTGCTCCATGGCAACGCCCGGGCCCATGACTTCCGACAGGCCGTAGATGTCCAGGGCCTGGATGCCCAGGCGCTGTTCCAGCTCGGCGCGCATCTGCTGGCCCCACGGCTCGGCGCCGAAGATCCCGACCCGCAGCGACAGCGCGCGCGGGTCCAGGCCCTGGCGCTCGATCTCTTCGGCGATGTTGAGCATGTACGACGGCGTGACCATGATGATGTCGGGCTGGAAGTCGCGGATCAGCTGGACCTGTTTCTCGGTCTGGCCGCCGGACATCGGGATCACCGTGCAGCCAAGCTTTTCGGCGCCGTAGTGCGCGCCCAGGCCGCCGGTGAACAGGCCGTAGCCGTAGGCGATGTGGATCCGGTCGCCGCGCTGGCCGCCGGCGGCGCGGATCGAACGGGCCACCAGCGACGACCAGACATCGATGTCATGCCGGGTGTAGCCGACCACGGTGGGCTTGCCGGTGGTGCCGCTGGAGGCGTGCAGGCGCACCACCTGGTCCATGGGCACGGCGAACAGGCCGAACGGGTAGTGCTCGCGCAGTTCGGCCTTGCTGGTCAGGGGGAAACGGGCCAGGTCCTCCAGCTGGGTCATGTCCTGTGGGTGGACCCCCAGGGCCTGGAACTGCTCGCGGTACCAGGGCACGTTGGCGTAGGCATGTTCCAGGGTGACGCGCAGGCGCTGCAGCTGGTGGGCGCGCAGGGCGTCGACGCTGGCTTGTTCGAAACGATCGTCGACCGGGTCGGCGAAGGCGGTGGACGTTGTGCTGTGCAAGGGCATCGATGGGATGGGCATCGGATCTGCTCTCTTTGTGTAGGGCGCATTGGAAGGCAGGCAAAGCCCCACTGCCGGCTCACCCCAGGCCGACCCCGAAGGGTTGGCCTGGCGTGCCGGCAGGGCATGGCAGGGCTTGCGAGCTGCGGGCTCGACCGTTCAGACGGCCTGTGTCAGGCGCAGCAGCTGGTTGAAGATGTTCTTCTGGTGCATCTCTTCGGTGCCGCCGACGCTGGCGAAGCCCAGGGCATCCTTGACCAGGTTGGCGACGTCGCCTTCGTGGTAGCCCAGGCTGCCGTACAGCTTGAGCAGGCTGATGGCGCTGTTGATGAAGTCCTGCGCGGCGCCGAGCTTGGCGATCGAGCAGTTCATCAGGGCCTGGGGCTGGTCGTTGAGCAACTGGTCGAGGGCGGCATAGGCCATCCAGCGGTTGCGTTCGATGCCCATGGCCAGGTCCACCAGGCGCTTCTGCACGTACTGGTGGTTGTCGATGGTGCTGTTGAAGCTTTCGCGCTTGGCCGCGTACTGCATGGCTTCGGCGAGGAACGGGGTAGGCAGGTTGGCCGCCACCAGGCCGTAGTACAGGCGGCCCAGGGAAATGATCTTGATCAGCTGCTGCAGGCCGCGGCCTGGCTCGCCGAGCACCTGGGCAGTCGGTACGTGCAGGTTGTCGAAGTGCAGCGGGCCGGTCGGCAGGTGCTTGTTGCCGAGCTTGTCGTCAGGTTGGCCGCGGGTCAGGCCCGGGGTGTCCTTGTCGATCATCACCAGGGCGATATTGGCCTTGGCGTCGGTGTCCAGCTTGGTGACGATCAGCATGAAGTCGGCCACGGGGGCGTGGGCGATGTTGAACTTGCTGCCGTTGAGGCGGTAGCCGCCATCGACCGGGGTCAGCAGGCTGTGGATGCTGCGTACGTCGGTGCCGGTACCGGGTTCGGCGATGCCGGTGGCGCTCAGCGCGCCGTTGAGGATCGCGGTGAGGTAGCGGTCTTTCTGTTCGTCGTTGCCGTACAGCATCAGGGCACGGACCATGCCGGCCTGGGCGATCACCGAGAGCAGCAGCTCAGGGGTGCGGATCGACGAGGCCAGGCCTTCGAGGGCGGCGGTGAAGCCCCACCAGTCCTCGCCCAGGCCACCGTGGCTGACGGGGATGACCAATTGCCAGAGGCCGGCATCGCACAGGCGTTGCCAGCCGTAATGGTCGAAACCCGGTTCGGCGCTGCGGCGGGCGTGTGCCAGCTCGGCGCCGATGGCCCGGTATTTCACCAGCAGTTCATGCTGCTGGGGCGTCCAGGAAAAATTCATCGCGAGAGTTCCTTTGCAGTCTGCTCGCCGGCCGCCAGGCGCCCGGCGAAACCATCATCCCTGAGCCCGGGCTCAGCCTTCCTGGAATGCCAGGACCTGGTCCTTGAACGCTTGCGGGACCGGCACGGTGGCTTGTTTGTCGTAGTCGAACATCACGTGGTACGACTTGGCCTTGGCGACGATTTCCTTGCTGTCGTCCGAGCGGCGCATGATGTGCTCGATCTCGAAGCTCTTGGTGCCGAACTTGACCACCGAGCTGGTGACTACCAGGGTTTCGCCGTACATGGCCTGGGCCACGTAGTCGCACTCGCTGCGCACCATGATGTGCGGCAGTTTTTCGCGCTTGGGCAGGTCCAGCAGGTCGTGCATGTAGCAGAGGTAGGCGTGCTGCATGTAGTCGTAGTAAATCGGGCTGCTGACATGGCCCATGGAGTCGGTGTCGCGGTATTTGATTTCAATGACGGTGTCGAAACCCTTGGTGCTCATTATGAACGTCCTTTTATATGAGGGTGGAGAGAGGAATGTCATTATCTTGAAACTTTTTTGTCTCATGTCAGTGCGCTTGAAGTGCGACTGAAATATAAAGTTTCAAAGTGGTTTTAATCCTAAGCAGCTTGTCCGACGATAGCTACTCGCATTCTTATAACTGACTGTTGCACTCTGTTATATACAAGCTGTGGGCCACGAAATACGCGGTCTTGCTAGGTTTTTTCGACGCGCTTGGGGGCGTTGGGAGGCGCGGGGACGATCGGTCGCAGGGAAATTAAAATAGCACTGGGAAAAGCTCGCGTTTTGCCGGCAACGACGAACGTCATGACTGTTTATTTAGCCGGGGTCGAGAATGCGAGTTTATTTTCGGTGGCGCTGGTCTTGCGCCCCGTTATTACGCTTTGCTGAATGCGAGTAGTTGAGTTGTATACATTCTTTTAGCATGTCGAAGAGCGTGCCCTGCGCTGAATGGGCACTGTTGTCGCAAGGAGTACTTTCGATATGTTGGAACGAACCAAGGTGGCGGTGGTGACCGGTGCCGCCAGCGGCATTGGCGCGGCGACAGCCCGCCTGCTGGCCGCTGAAGGCTACCGGGTCGCCTGCCTGGACCTGGACGGCCACGGCCTGGCCGCGACCCTCGACGCCATCGGCACGAAGCATCGGCCGTATTGCCTGGACCTGTGCGACGAGCAGGCGGTGGCGCAGGTGTTCAGCGAGATCGAAGGCGCGTTCGGCCAGGTCGATGCGCTGGCCACCTGCGCCGGCGTGGTCGACACCAGCGCTTTCGATGCCTTGAGCGTGGCGCGCCTGCGCCAGTTGCTGGACATCAACCTGATCGGCACCTTCAGCGTGGTCCAGCAAGCTGTGCGGCTGATGCCCCACGGCGGGCGCATCTGCACCGTGGCCAGTGTCGCCGGCATTCGCGGTGGCGGCCTGGCCGGCACCTTGGGCTATGCCACCAGCAAGGGCGCGGTGATCACCCTGAGCAAGGGCCTGGCCCGAGAGCTGGGCCCGCGCGGCATCAATGTCAACTGCGTGGCCCCGGCGGTGATCCGCACGCCGATGCTCGACGACACCACCCGGGTCGCCGGCAAGCTCGAGCAACTGCATGGCATGACCGCCCTGCGCCGCGAAGGCAGTGCCGAGGAGGCCGCCGAGGTGATCGCCTGGCTGTTGTCGGGCAAGTCGTCGTTCGTCAGTGGCACCACCATTGCCGTCGACGGCGGCTTGGCGATGCTCTAGCGCCCTGGCGCGCTTTCTTTTTTCCCCTTCACTACAGGACGTCTACATGGCTGTTTCCAAGGACAATCCCCTGGCGCTTTGCCGCACCTTCCTTTTCATTCCCGGCGCCGACGAGGCGGCATTGCTCGACGCGCTGAACGGCGACGGCGACGTGCTGGTCCAGGAGCTGGAAGATTTCACCCCGCCCGAGCGGCGGGCCGAAGCGCGGCAGCTGGCCGCGCGGGTCATGCAGCACTGGCGCGAATGCGGGCGCATCAGCTCGGTGCGCATCAACCCGTTCGAGACCTGCGGCCTGGAGGACCTCGAGGCGGTGATGGCGGCGCGCCCGCAAGTGGTGATGATGTCCAAGGTCGAGTCGCGCGAGCAGATGGCCCTGCTGGACTGGCACATCACCCGCCTGGAAGGCCAGTACGGCATCGCCGCAGGTTCCACGCTGATCGTGCCGAACATCGAGACCGCGCTGGGCGTGGTCCGGGCTATCGACATCGCCCATTCGACGCCGCGCATCAAGGCGATGCTGGTGGCCACCGAGGACATGGTCGCCGACCTGGGCGCCGGTCGCAGCCGCGCCGGAACCGAGCTGTTCTACCCGCGTTCGCGCTTTCTGCTCGAATGCGCGGCGGCGGGCGTGCTGGCGATCGACTCGCCGTATACCTTCGCCGACGACGAAGGCGCCGAGGCGGACATGCAGTTCGCCCGCTCCATCGGCTACCAGGCCAAGGGCGTGGTCAACCCGGCGCATGTCGCCGTGGCCAACCGCTACCTGACCCCGACCGCGGCCGAGGCCGAGCTGGCGCAGCGCCAGATCGACGCCTTCGAACACGCTACCCGTTCGGGCAGCGTGCGCGCCGAGGTCGATGGCCTGGTGGTCGAGGTGCCTAGCTACCTGCAGTCGCGCCGCTTGCTCGAGCGCTACCAGCAACTGCTGCAGGTTCAGGCATCACGCGGCGCCCAGGTGTGAGTGGCTGACGATGCCGCTGGCCAGGTAACCGGCCTGGCTGAAGCTGCTGTGCGGACTGGCGCACAGCAGCCCGGTCACCGAGCAGCAGATCGCCTCCTCGATACCGGCCTGGCTGATCTGCGGTGCTTCCAGGGTGTAGGCCTTGACCATCGAGGTGATCATCTGCGCGGTCAGCCACGCGGCTGATTGCAGGTTGCCGTGGGCCAGCCGGTGGCGCCAGCGTTGCAGCAGGCATTCCATCGAATGGGTGATGCGCGCCTGGTGCTCGCCGCTGCCGTTGCTGAGGAAGGCGAAGTCCTTGTCCAGCATGCGGTGCAGCTCGGGCTCCTGCAGGTGCAGTTGCAGCAGGCCGCGTACCAGCAAGGTGATGTGGCTTGGCAGGTCGGCTACGTCCTGGCGGCCGGCGACGTCGAGGATGATCTGGTTCACCGCCTGGGCGTGGCGCTCGTACAGGGCGGCGATCAGGGCATCCTTGTTGGGGAAATACTGGTAGACCGAACCGACACTGACGCCGGCGCGTTCGGCCACCAGGTTGGTGTTGGTTCCCGCATAGCCATGCTTGACCACCACCGTGGCGGTGGTCTTCAGGATGGTCTCGACCATCATCCTGGAGCGGGCTTGCGTGGGGACTTTGCGAGGAAGTTGAGCGTGTTTCACGAATGACTCCAGAGTTTACCTGTATGCATTTGTGAGAAAGACTGCCAGCCAGACCATGGGGCTCCGATCCTGGAGGTTTCTCCCTGATTGCCTTTGAGCCGGCAGTGTCTCTCCCCCGCAAAATGGGCCCCGCAGGGCAAATTTCAGCGGGAGAGGACACTAATGTCTGGTGTGACCGTTCAAATGCGATAGGGATTCTTGGCCCTGGCGCAACATTGGAAAATGCTCTGGTGTGCACTTTATAGTTAGCGATAGGGTCAGCTATCGATCGCTCAAATCCCGTAAAACCGGGAAGATCAAAGCGTTACGTCGAGGCCGAAACGCTTCATCAAGACTTTTTCCAGCATACCGCCGGGCAGCCAGCGGGCCAGCCAAGGCAACGCGCGGCTGCCATTGCCCAGGCGTATCAGCTGCGGCACGCGATTGCGTTGCAGTGCCTTGAGCACTTGGCGGGCAAAATCCTCGGCCGGGGTCGGCCGATCCTGCGAGGCCCGGGCCCGGGCGCGGATGCCTTCGCGCAGTGGCCACCAGGGCGAACCCTCGGTAATCAACAGCTCGGCCTCGCGCCCGGCGTTGCTGGCGAACTGCGAGGCGATGGCCCCCGGCTGCACTTCCATGACCCGGATCCCGAACGGGGCCAGCTCCAGGCGCAGCGCCTGGCTCAGGGCGTGTACCGCGGCCTTGGAGGCGCAGTAGGCGCCGGCGAAG
Source organism: Pseudomonas muyukensis (assembly GCF_019139535.1). Lineage (NCBI taxonomy): Bacteria > Pseudomonadati > Pseudomonadota > Gammaproteobacteria > Pseudomonadales > Pseudomonadaceae > Pseudomonas > Pseudomonas muyukensis. Next base: position 1,635,039 of record NZ_CP077073.1, read on the forward strand.
GGGGTGACCAGCACGCCGGAGACGCTGCCGATGTTCACCACCACACCGCGGTTGCGGCGCAGTAAGGGGAACAATGCGCGGGTGACAGCCACCGGGGCGAAGACGTTGGTCTCGAACTGTCGGCGCAGGGCCTCGCTGCCGCCGTCGAGCAAGGGCCCCATGGCCCCGTAGCCGGCGTTGTTGATCAGGATGTCCAGTTGCTGCAGTTCGCTGGCCAGGCGGGCGATGGCCTCGGCATCGTTGACGTCCAGTTGCCGGGCATGGAAGCCGGCGGCGGCCAGGCACTCGACATCCTCGGGCTTGCGGGCGGTCGCCCAGACGTCATGGCCGGCCGCGTGCAAGGCGTCGGCCAGGGCGCGGCCGATGCCGCTGGAACAACCGGTGATCAGGGCGGTGGGCATGCAGGGGACCTGTCAGCAGAAAAGTGGGGTGGCTTACCGGCCCTTTCGCCGGCAAGCCGGCTCCTACAGCGTAATGTAGGAGCCGGCTTGCCGGCGAAGAGGCCGGTACAGACAATCGATCAATTGGCGAATGTACCTTGCAGGTGCTCGGCGCGAAACTCCAGGTTCTGCGGTCGATAGCCTGAACGCAGCGGTGGCAGCGGCAGGCAGTCGCGCCACTCGCCGCCCGGCTGCAGGTCGCCTGGGCCGCGGTAACGCGGGGCGCTGTAGGCGTTCTCGGCGAGGTTCACGGTATCGCCCGGCGCGTAGGCGCCGACACGCCAGCGCAGTTCGGTGAGCGGGGCCTGGTTGCCGTTCTTCATGTGCACCTGCAGGGCGCGGTCGGCGGGGCATTGGTCGGGAGCGTAGCTGAGGCGGATGTCCAGGCGCGCGAGTTGCGAGGCTTCGCGGGTGTCCTGCCAGGCCACCCCGAGGGCCACCAGGCCCAGGCCGCATACGGCCGCTAGCGAGATGGGCAGGGCCTTGGCCGGGTAGCGTAGCAGCAGGACCAGCCAGGTGAGGACGAGCAGGGCGCCGATGATCATGGTGGAGCAGGCCTTGGTGGCGGGGGTTTGATCATCTTGGAGCGCCAGGCTGCAAGCTGCAAGCCACAAGAAAAAGCGGGGGCGCGACGAATCGAGCATTTCGATTCACCGCCCCCCCGCTTTTTCTTGCAGCTTGCAGCTGTTACTGCGCGATGGTCTTCACCGACACCCCACGCTCGAGCGGCGTCGAGCTACGGCCATAGACATCCTCGAAGCGCTCGATGTCATCCTCGCCCAGGTAGCTGCCGGACTGCACCTCGATGATCTCCAGCGGGATCTTGCCGGGGTTGCGCAGGCGGTGCACCGAGGCGATGGGGATGTAGGTGGACTGGTTCTCGGTGAGCAGGAACACGTTCTCGTCGCAGGTCACCTCGGCGGTGCCGGACACCACGATCCAGTGCTCGGCGCGGTGGTGGTGCATCTGCAGCGACAGGCTCGCGCCCGGCTTGACGGTGATGTGCTTGACCTGGAAGCGCCCGCCCATGTCCACCGAATCGTACGAGCCCCACGGGCGGTACACCTCCAGGTGGTTCTGGGTTTCGCTACGGCCCTGGGCATCGAGGGTGTTGACCAGTTGCTTGACGCCCTGAACCTTGTCCTTGTGGGCGATCATCATGGCGTCCTTGGTCTCGACCACCACGATGTTCTCCAGGCCAATCACCGATACCAGCTTGCCGTTGCCGTGGATCATGCAGTTGTGGCTGTCCTGCACCACCACGTCGCCCTTGGTGACGTTGCCGTTGTCGTCCTTGGCGTGCACGTCCCACAGCGACGACCAGCAGCCCACGTCGCTCCAGCCGGCCGATAGCGGCACCACGCAGGCGCGCTGGGTCTTCTCCATCACCGCGTAGTCGAGGGAGTTGTCCGGGCAGCAGGCGAAGGTGGCTTCGTCGATGCTCAGCACATCGCCGTCCTCGGCGCTGCGCTCCAGGGCCAGCAGGCAGGTGTCGTAGATGTCCGGGTCGTGCTTTTTCAGCTCTTCGAGCAAGCGGCTGGCGCGGAACAGGAACATGCCGCTGTTCCAGAAATAGCCGCCGGCGCGGACGAACTCATTGGCGCGTTTCTCGTCGGGTTTCTCGACGAACTGCGCGACCCGCGCTACGCCCTCGGGCAGCAGCGCGTCCTGGCTGGAGCGGATGTAGCCGTAGCCGGTTTCAGGCTTGGTCGCCGGCACGCCGAACAGCACCATCTCGCCGCGCTCGGCGGCCACGGTGGCCAGGGCCAGGGCGCGCTGCAGGGCCTTCTGGTCCTCGATCACGTGGTCGGCGGGCAATACCAGCATCAGCTCGTCACGGCCTTCGTTGAGCAGTTTCATCGCGGTGATCGCCACCGCCGGCGCGGTGTTGCGACCGAACGGCTCCATCAGGATCGCCTGGGTATCGAGGCCCAGCGCGCCGAGCTGCTCCTGGACGATGAACTTGTGGTCCTTGTTGCAGACCACGATGGGGCTGTCCATGCCTTCGAACACCAGGCGCTCGAGGGTCTGCTGGAACAGGGTGTGCTCGCCGGTCAGCGCCAGGAACTGCTTGGGGAACTGCTTGCGCGACAGAGGCCACAGACGCGAACCGCTACCACCAGAAAGAATTACCGGGATCATGTCGTTTCTCCAATAAAGGTCGTATAGGGGCTGGAATCAGTTAGTGGCTACGGGACGGGTGACCCACACCGGCGCCAGGCTGTTGCCGGAACCGGTGACGTACAGCACGGCGGCTTCGCCGCGCTCGAGGGCGACGGGCTTGACGTCGCCGACCTTCTTGTCGCCTGCATACAGGGCAAGGTTGACCTTGACCGGATTGATTTCACGCTCGCCACGGCCCTTGGCGGCCACTGGCTTGACCACTTCGGTCTTGCCGTCGGCGGTCTTCAGGGTCAGCGCCTGGTCGCTCAGGTTCTGCACCCGCACCAGGGCCTTCTGCTTGTTCTTGAACGGCGGCTCCTCGATCAGCTGCGGGTTGCCGCCGCTGTTGTTGACCAGGGTGTAGTACTTGTCGGCGGCAAGCTTCACCGGGACGCTCTTGCCGCCGACTTGGGCGGTGTAGTCGCCACCGGGCAGGAAGCTGAAGTCGCTGCTGGCCTGGGCACCGACCTGCTTGATCTGGGTGTTGCCGACCGAGGCGGCGGTAGGCGCGCTGGCGGCGTTGTACAGGCGCACGAAGGTCGAGCCCTTCGGCGCGCTGGGGCCATACAGGGCGGCGTCGGCGCCGGCGAAGGCCTGCATCGAGGCGAGGCTCAGGCCGGCGGCGAGGGTGAGGGCTTTGGCAATGCGAGTCTTGGTGGTCATGTGCGTGTTCCTCTCTATCTTCAGTGGTCCGTCCGGTTGGACGACAGGGCCAGGTTTGCTTCGGATTGACGGGGTTGCTTCAACTGCGCGATCCACTGCGGGTCGAAGCTGCCGAGGTCGTTGTTCATTGGCAGATAACGTTCGGGGAATTCCCACACCACGACCTGTGGCGGGGCGTTCTTGAAGGCATCGCTTTGCAGGTACTTGAGCATCGGCACGAGCGGGCCGTGGCCATCCTCGGCGTAGTTGGCGACGTCGCTGCGCAGCGCCTGCTGCAGGGCGCCGAGGAAGTTCCAGTGGGGGTTGGCGCTGTAGCTGGTGCCCACCAGCGCCACCGGGATCTGGCTGTCGGCGAACAGCGCGTCGCCACCTTCGCCGTCGGCCTGCACCGGCAGGGTCTTGCGCTGCTGCAGGGTGTCCGGGCTCGGCAACAGGTTGCTGAACAGTGGGTCGAGCGGCAGGAAGTTGGTCAGGTCGCCCTTGTACGGCGCGCTGGCGCCGGCCTCGGTGATGTACTGCTGTGGCGCGCCGCTGAGCAGGCTCTGGCGGTTGACCGCCTCGGCCAGGGCCTGGGCGACCACCTCGGCGCCCAGCGGCGTCCAGTGGGTGTCGGTGCGCAGGAACACCTGGCCGCGGGCCTTGGCCTGCTCCAGCGGGGCCAGCAGGTCGGGGGCGAACACCCCAGCCTGACGCACCTGGGCATGGAAGCGGTTGAACAGCTCGTCGTGCAGGCTGGCCGGGGTTTGCTTGCCGATGTACTCCGAATACAACCGCGCCTTGGCCGGGACGATCGCCAGCACCAGCTGGCTGCCGTGGCGTTGCAGGGTGTCGCGGATGCCGCGCACCAGCGCCAGGTTGTCCTGCATCAGTTGTTCGGCGCCGGCGGTGGGCTTGAACTCCTCGTCGCTGAACAGCCACTGCTCGCGGCCCAGCACCACGCCGGGGCGGCCTTCGTTGAACAGCTTGAAGTCCAGCGCGGCCCATAGGTTGGTGCCCAGGCGCTTGATCGGGAACTGCTCGTCGTAGTGGGTCTCGGCGGCCTTGGCCAGCTTGCCGTCGAGCAGGGTCATCTGGCCACTGCGATTGAAGCTTTCCAGCCCGCCGAGGGAGGCTGCGCCCAGGCCCACCAGCAGGCCCATGAACGACAGCGAATAGGTGATGCGAAGTGTCCGGTTCATGATTCAGGCCTCAGAACTGGAAGTACAGGAACGGTGAGTAGCTCTGCGCCGAGAGCTTGAGCACCGAGGCGGCGAACAGCAGCAGGACCAGGGCGCGGGTCATGACCCGGGCCCAGTCCAGGCCCAGCGAGCCGTCGGCGTTGACGTGCACCGGCGTGGCCCGGGGCGTTGGCTTGGCGTTGCGGTAGAAGTCGCGCAGGCCGAAGAACGCCAGGGTCAGGTAGGCGACGATCAGCGTGGCCACTTGCAGGCCGGTGAGCTGGGCTCGGTTGAGTTCCGACAGCTGCCAGTCGCCGAAGCTGAACATGGCGCCGTACATGCGCGCGGCCACATGCAGGTTCTCGGCGCGGAAGATCACCCAGCCGACCACCACCAGCAGGAAGGTGAAGGCCCATTTCACCGGATTGAAACGCTGCGGGTTGGTGTCCAGCCCCAGCGCCCGCTCGATGGCCAGCCACAGGCCGTGCCAGGCGCCCCAGATGATGTAGGTGAAGTTGGCGCCGTGCCACAGGCCACCCAGCAGCATGGTCAGGAACAGGTTGCGGTAGGTGTTGAACGTGCCTTTGCGGTTGCCGCCCAAGGTGATGTACAGGTAGTCGCGCAGCCAGGTCGACAGGCTGATGTGCCAGCGCCGCCAGAACTCGGTGATCGACTGGCTGATGTAGGGCTGCTTGAAGTTCTCCATGAAGCGAAAACCCATCATCAGGCCCAGGCCGATGGCCATGTCGCTGTAGCCGGAGAAGTCGAAGTACAGCTGTGCGGTGTAGGCCAGGGCGCCCAGCCAGGCATCACCGGTGGTCGGGTTCTGCAGGGCGAAGCAGTGGTCGGCGACCACCGCCAGGGTGTCGGCGATGAACACCTTCTTGATGAAGCCTTGCATGAAGCGGGTGCAGCCTTCGGAGAACTTGTCCAGGGTGTGGGTGCGGTTGTTGAACTGCTCGACCAGGTCCTTGAAGCGCAGCACGGGGCCGGCGATCAGGTGCGGGAAGATCGCCACGAACGCGGCGAAGTCGATCAGGTTGCGCGTGGCGGGGGTGTCGCCGCGGTACACGTCGATGATGTAGCTGATCGACTCGAAGATGTAGAACGAGATGCCGATCGGCAGCAGCACGTGGGTGAGGATGAACGGCTCCAGGCCCATCGAGGTCATGATCGCGTTGAGGCTGTCGACGCCGAAGTTGGCGTACTTGAAGTAGCCGAGGATGCCCAGGTCGACCCCCACGCCCAGCAGCAGCCAGCGTTGCGCGGGCTTGGTGCGCACGCCGGCGGCGCCGACTTTCAGGCCGATCCAGTAGTTCCACAGGGTGACCCCGGCGAACAGGGCGAGGAAGTCCACCCGCCACCAGGCGTAGAAGATGTAGCTGGCAACCAGCAGCAGCAGGTTGCGGTAGCGGTTCCCGCTTATGTAGTACAAGCCGAGGAAAACCGGCAGGAACAGGAACAGGAACACATTGGACGAGAAGACCATCCCGGTTCTCCTAGTTATGCACAGCATTCGGGGCACAGCGCCCCCCAAACCCCCCACGCAAACGCAGGGGAAACCTTTGTTGCCTCAACCGTTGCTGGCGAGGGCTTCGCCCTCGTTTCGCGACACCAGGCCGCTCCTACAGGATTAGCGCCGTCCCTGTAGGAGCGGCCTGGTGTCGCGATGGGCCGCAAAGCGGCCCCTGGCCTTACTTCTTTTCCGCGCCCGGGTCATAGACCCGGGTCATATCGCCACCCAGCCGGAAGTTGTTGAACGGCTGCATGTCGTGCTTGCGCTCGAGGGTGTCGCCGACGCACTGGTACAGCGCGCACCACGGCTCGAGCCAGGCGTACTTGCTGTCGACCTTCAGGTCCTTGAGGTCCTGCTTCACGCCGGCGCGGGTGTTGAAATGAACAGGGTCGCGGGCCCCGGCGAGCACGCCTTCGCCAAGCCGTTGCAAGGCGAAGTTGTTCTCCTTGCGCAGGTCCACGCCGTTGGCCTGGGCGAAGCTGGCGATCATCGCCAGCGGCGGCAGGGCGTAGTTGTGGTAGGCCAGGGCGCGTTGCTTGCGCTTGACCTCGTTGGGCAAAAAGCCCTGTTCGTCCACCTGGTTGACGCCGACCTTGTATTCCTTCACCGCCCAGTCGAACAGGTCGCGGCGGTCGGTGGCCACGGCGGTGGCCATCACCGACCAGGCCGCCCAGTAGCTGTGGTTGTTGATCTTCTCCAGGGGCAGGTCGCTCCAGTCGCGCACGGTCTGTTCGGCCAGGCGCGCCAGCCACTTCTCGATCTGCGCGGCCTGGGCCTGGTGCGCGGCCAGCGGCTGGGAATTGGAGAACTTCAGCCGCAGCCACGAGCCGCTCATGCTGCCTAGCGCCCATTTGCGCATCGACTTGCCGGTGTGGTTGAAGTCGGTGGATTCCAGGGCGTCGGCCTGGGCCCAGGTCTCGAGCCAGCCCAGCGCGCAGTCGAGCTGGGTCGGGCGGCCGTCGCGCAGGTACTGGCCGACCATCTTGCTGATGCCTCGCTCGAGGCGGGTGATGTCCTCGGTGGCTTTGTGGAAGGCTTTTTCCGAGGCGACATTGAGCGTCGCCCGGGCCTTGTCGGAGCCTTCGTACTTGCTGCGAAACTGCAGCGCCCCGGTGAACGGCTTGGGCGCCGCTTCGCAGCGGAAGTTGCCGTCGCCGGTCTTGAGTTTCTCGATACCCTCGTAGTAGCCCTGGGGCGGCACCAACGCGGCCTGCGCCGCGCCGCCGAACAGGGCGAGAACGAGCAGGGCCGGTGCGGTCTTGCGATGGATGGCTGTCATGGTCGCCTCACTGGCCAGCTTGCGCGGTGTGCTGCGCGGGGCTGGCGAAGTTGTTGCGTTTGCAGAGTTTGGCTTCGACCTTCTGCGTACCGCTTTCTGGCCCTTGGACCTCCAGGGCAAGCAGGTTCTGGCCTGCCCAGTCTTCGTCCTCGCGCATCTGGAAGACGAAGCGCCCATCGGTGTCGGAGGTTTCGGGCTTCTCGATCTTGATGTCCTCGTGGCGGCCGTTGAGGTACCACAGGGTGGCCTGCAGCACCTTCACCGAGCTGTCCTCGAACTTGATGTCGAGCTGGTGGTTGCGGTTGACCAGGTCCTTGATCACGCCGTTCTTGCCGTTGACCATCAGCTCGTTCTTGCCGGGCTTGAGGGTGGCGCTGGCGCTCATCTGCGCCGGGCGGGCGTCGCAGCCGTCGTCGAGCAGGGCGAGGATCTGTCGCCAGATGGTTTCCTGGTCGAGGCGGTACAGCGGCGAGAACTCCCACACCAGGATCTTCGGTGGGTGGTTCTGGAACTCCTCGCTGCCCAGGTACTGGATCATCGAGCCTTCCAGGCCGCCGCCGGGGAAGGCGACGTTGAGCACGTCGGCGCCAATGTATTGCTCGAGGAAGCCTGAGAAGTTGTAGTTCTTGCCGCTGTGGCTGGTGCCGACCAGGGTGATCTGCGCGTTGCCCGAGTCGCCGAACAGGTCGTCACCGCCGGCGGCGCCCTTGGGTTCGGTGGCGAACTGATCCATGTACTGCACCGCATAGCTGGTGCCACACAATTGCCCGGCGACGTTGTGCAGGGTGCCGGTCTTGCCCATGCGCCCGGACTTCCTGGTCTCGAATTCCTTGCGCGGGATACCTTCGAAGGCCGGCATCCGGTGCACGGTGTCGGCGACGATCTTCGCCGCGCGCTCGGCACCGTAGGGGGTCCAGTGCTGGTCGCCGCGGAAGTAGAAGTCCTTGCCCTGGTCGGCGGCGGCCAGTTGCTCGTTGGTCAGCGGCGACAGGTCGGGCACGTTGTAGCCCATCTTGGAAAAGCGCTGGAGCATGGCCTGGTAGTTGCGCAGGGCCTTCTGGTAGTCGAACGCGGCCTTTTCTTCAGGCTTGAGCATGTTGCGGTTCACCAGGCCGCGGGTCGGCTGGTACACCACCACCAGTTCCACGCCGCGCTTCTTGAAGGCGTCGTGCACCTGCTGCAGGCGCTTGTAGCCGCCTGGGGTGGTGTCGAACTCGGTGCGCAGGTCCTCGCGGGTACGGAACAGCCAGTCGCCCTGGGCTTGCACCAGGGTGGTGAAGTTCTGCTGGTAGCGGGTGGTGTAGCGGCTGGCGTCGTGGGCCTCGGGGCACAGCTGGCAGCACGGTTCGGCGCTGAAGGTCGGTGCCTTGATGTCTTCGGCGCGCACGCCCTGGCTGATGGCCAGGAGGGCGGCGGACAGGCCCAGCAGTTTCATCAGGTGTGGAGTCATGGTCTGGGCTTCCTTAGTCGATCATTTCGGTCTGGCGTTCGACCGGGTCGATCAGCACGGCCTTCTGCTGGCGCACCAGCAGGTCGAGGATTTCGTCCTGGCGCTCGCCGAGCACGCCGTTGAAGCTAATGCCATTGGCCTTGCGCGGCATCAGCATCGACACCTTGTACAGCTCCACCGACAGCGGCGAGTCGATCGACAAGGGGCCCGAGCCATTGGCCGCCAGCTCGCCGCCGACCACGATCAGCGACACCTTGGTGTCGAACGGGTCGAGGGCGATGTCGCGGTCGGTGTCGGACAGGTCCTTGATGTGCCCGTACACGCCCACCAGGCCGTTGGCCATGGCGACGTTCTCGTACAGGCGGATGTTCACGCTGTTGCGCACGCGGATGCCGTGGCGGCGGTTGTTGATCAGCTTGTTGCCCCAGATCAGGTTGTCGCCGCTTTCGTACAGGGTGATGCCGTCGGTGTGGTTGCGGTAGATCTCGTTGTAGGCGATCAGGTTGTTGACGCTGTTACGGTCGATCACCACGCCCGAGAGCTTGTTGTCGTAGCTCTTGTTGTTGATGATCCAGCTGTCGTTGACCTCGCGCGAGACGATGATCCCGTGCTTTTTCTTGGTGCCGTGCACGGTGTTGCCGGCGATGATCAGGCGGTGCGAGCGGTCGTGGGGGTCGATGCCGTAGACGATGTTGTCGCGGTAGGTCGAGTCCTTGATCACGAAGTCCTGGGTTTCGTAGCAGTAGAAGCCGTACCACATGTCGCTGAACTCGGAGCCGATGATCCAGCCGGTGGGTTCCGGGCGGCCCATCTGCTTGGCCATGTTCGGCGTGTACTGCGAGATGCTCACGCCGTAGGACTTGGACTTGGCGTAGCCGAAGCTGGCCATCTTGCTGTTGACGATGTAGGTCTCGGTGCCGCCCCAGCTGAGCAGGAACGGGCGGAATTCATCGGGCTTGCGAAAGGTCGCCGGGCCGTTGGCCTGTTCGCGCCAGCCGGTCACCTGGGTATCGCTGACGAACAGCTTGCCGTCGTTGACGATGAACGAGCCGCCTTCCTCGGACAGGCGCAGCTCCTTGACCTTGCCGTCGATCTCCAGCACGCCCTTGCGCCCGACCACGATCGGCAGGCGCGCCAGGTACACGCCGGGGGCGGTCTCGCGCAGGTACTGGCTGGGGACTTTCCGGCTCAGCTCGACCAGGTCGACATGGCCGTCGTCGACGAAGATCGCCTGGGGAATGCCGTGCTGGCGGCGGACCCACTCGGCGCCTTTGTTGTCGCCGCCGATGAACTCCTTGAGGGTGTCCTCTTGGAGCATGCGGCGCACGCTGACCTTGCCCTTGTGCTGGCGGTCGATCTTCTTTTGCACCGCCGCGGCGGTGTAGCCGGACAGGTCGGGCAGCTTGGGCGGGTCCATCTGCAGCGGCGCGATCGGCGCGCTGGAGACGGTGTAGGTCTTGGCCTGCTGCAGCTCCTTGGCGATCACTGCCGGTTCTGCGGCGGCGACCAGGCCGCTGGCCAGCAGCAAGGCGCTGGCGAGGAGGCTGTGGCGAAGGTTGGGGTGCAGGTTCATGGCTTTCCTCTCCCGGCCTCAGAAGCGCCAGATCACGTCGACGAAGGCACGGTGCATGTACGAGTCCGCTTCCTTGCCATAGGCGTCGCCCGGCTTGAACACACCGGCGCGCAGGCGCACCAGGGCCGAGGGCTCGTCGATCGACTGGCTGATGGAGGCTGGCAGCAGGCCCTGCTTGAAGTACTTGGTGACGACCACGTCCATTTCCTGGCCCAGGTCCTTCTCGCCGTTGACCAGCGGACGGCTCACCCCGCCGTCGTCGACCACCGCGTTGATGCCGCTGGCGCCGATGTTCTGCTGGTCATCGACGCGCCAGAACTTGTGGTAGATGAAGCTGGCGTCGTAGTCGTCGCGCAGCTGCCAGGAGGCGAACAGGGTTGCGGCCTGCAGGTTGCCCAGCTGGCCGCGGAAGGCCTCGCCGAAGCGGTGCACGCGCGAGCGGGTGCCGGTGAAGTTGGAGCGGTTGCTTTCCAGGCCGGTCTGTTCGAAGTTGCTCGAGCCGTCGTCGCCACCGCCGCCGCTGCCACGGGCATAGGCCGCGCCGACCTGCCACTGCGGGTCGAGGCGCAGGCGGATGCCAAGGTCGGTGGCCCAGGCGTTGACGTCGCCACTCTGCTTGCCGGTGGCGACCTGGTCGTTGCCCAGGGTGCTGGTGGTCAGCTTGTCGCGGTCGCCGGTCAGCCAGGTGACGCTGCCCCAGTAGTTGACGGTATGCTCGTTGCGCCAGTTGTAGGCGTCGCTGTTGGCTTCCAGGCCCAGCCAGGTGAGGTCGCCGGTGCGGGTCTTGTCGAGGGCATCGACGGTCTCGCCGGGGTTCTTCAGGCTGCCGCCGTCATGGGTGTGGTGGGCGCGCACGCCGACCCAGTGGCCGGGGGTCCACTGTGTGGCGATGTTGCCGTAGAGGTGGGTGCGGTCCTTGTCCTCGGGAGCCAGCTCGGTCAGGTCGGTGCGGTACTCGCTGAAACGCTGGGCCACGCCCAGGTCGGCCTTGAGCAAGGTGGTGTCGAAGGTCCAGTTCAGCGCCTCGATGTTGGTGTCGCGCCACATGCCGTCGTCGCTGCGCAGGCGCTGGCGGCCGAAGCGCAGTTGCTCGCCAGGGTAGGCGGTCAGGCCACTGTAGCCGACCCAGAATTCGCGCATGGCCAGGTAGCTCTTGTCCTGCTTGCGCTCGTCGGCGGCGGTGTCGGTGGCGCTGCCGTCGTCGTTCTGGCGCAGGGTGTCGGTCTCGATGGTGTCGGTGGCGGTCACCGCCTGGCCCATGGCGAAGGCGCTCCAGTTGCCGCGCTCGCCATACACCCAGGGGCGCAGGTCCAGGCCCAGGCCGTTGACGTCGCCGCCGGAGCGGGTGCCGAGGTCGCGGTCGTCTTCGGACTGGCCGGTGATCTTCACGTCCAGGCCGAAGTTCTTCTGCGCGGTTTGCGCCGCCAGGGTCGGCATCGACCACAGCAGGGCGAAGCTCAGGCCAATGCCGGCTTTCACGAAGGGGTTGAGCGTCATAGCGAATCCTCGGCGTCTACTTCATCGTGCTCGTCTTGCAGCGCTTCGATGGCCAAGGTGCTGTGGGCGCCTTGGTTCATGCTGCCGCGAGCCTGCTTCTCCTGCGCCAGCAGGTTTTGCGCCTGGCTGCGCTGGTCGGGCGTGAGTTGCTGGTCGAGCTGTTGCAGCAGTTCGGCCGATTGCGGCGTCGGGTTGACCTGCGACAGCTGGGCGAATACCCAGGCGTTGGTCGGCTCACTGCGGATGCCGTGGCCTTCGCTGAACAGCTGGGCGAGGGCGTAGTCGGCGCTGTTCTGGCCACCACGGGCGGCGGCCAGCAGGTGGTCGACGGCCTTCTGCGGCTCGACGTTGCCCAGGTAGCCGCGGCGGTACAGCTGGCCGAGGTAGTAATGGGCACTGACTTCGCCTGCGTCGGCGGCGGCCTGCAGGTGCTGCTCGGCCTTCGCCGCGTCGGCCGGCACGGTCTTGCCTTCGTAGTACAGGCGGCCCAGCAGCAGCTCGGCGCGGGGTTGCTCGGCAGCGCGGCCCTTGTCGATGTAGGCCATGAGCTGGTCGGTATCGCCCAGCTCGGGGAAGTCGTAGAGCAATTGCGCCAGGCTCACCCAGGAGGCAGGGTTGGCGGGGGCGACTTGCTCGAGCAAGTCCTTGGCGGTTTTCTCGTCGGTCTGGCCCAGGCTGCGGTCGGCCAGCACCCGGGCCACGCTGTCGACCCGGGTGGCCGGCACGGCGCCGCGGGCGTAGGCGGCCTTGAGCTGCTCCAGCAGGGCGGCCTGCTGCTCGGGCTGGGCGCGCTTCTGGTAGACGCTGGCCAGTTCGACGTAGCAGATGTCGGTGCTGGCCAGGGCCGCCTTGCAGATCTTTTCCACCTCGCCCAGGTGTTGGTCGTAGCTGCCCTGGGTGCGGTACAGCAGCACCTGGGCCAGGCCCGCCTCGGGGTTGCCGGCGGCGCGCCACTGGTCGATCTGCTGCTGGGCGTTGATGTTGGGGAAGCTCTGCGGGTACTGCAGGTAGAGCATCGCCAGGGGGATCAGGGTGTTGCCTTCGCCTTGCCTGGCCGCGAGCTTGAGCAGCGATTCGGCCTCTTCGCGCTCGGCCTGGGTGCTGTCGGGCTTGGCCACCAGCAGGCGGCCGAGGCGGGCCTGGGCGCGGGGCGAGGTGGCGGCGGCGGCGCGGTAGGTGGCTTCGGCCTGTTTGAGCTGGGCCGGGTCGCGGGTGGCGACCTGGATATCGGCCAGGCCGACTTGCGCCTCGCTGTAACCCAGATCGGCCAAGGCCTTGTAGTTGCGCTCGGCGGTGGCGGTGTCGCCGCGCTTGAGCGCTTCGTTGGCCAGGCGCTGGTCGGGCAGGCCGGCGCAGCCGGCCAGGGTGATGGCCAGGGCCAGCGCGCACAGGCCCTGGCCAAAACCGTCCCTGTAGGAGCCGGCTTGCCGGCGAATGGCTCGCGCAGGTGTTGCATCCCATGGGCGAGTGCTGCGCACTCGATCGCCGGCAAGCCGGCTCCTACAGGTATCGGGGTATCTGCTGGTCATGGGTTATCCCTCTTAAAGCCCGCGGGCCACGGCCTTGTCGATCAGCCAGTTCAGCGACGGGCCACGGTCGCTGTTGACCGCGGCCGGGCGCCCGGCGAGTTCGGCCGGCAGGCCTTCGTCGGGCTGGATCTGCACGCGGATGTCGGCGGCCAGGTTGTCGGTGTCCAGGCTCGAACTGCCGACGATCTTGCCGCTGCGCACGTCGTCCTCGCCGGCGACCTGGAAGTTGACCCGGGTGCCGGGCTTCACTTCATCGAACTGGCGGTAGCTGAAGCGCGCCTCGACGGTCGGGGTGGTGGTCCGCGGGATCAGCGCGAACACCGGCTGGCCCTTGCTGGCGTACTGGCCGTCGTCCACCAGCTGGCGCGAGACCACGCAATCGCAGGGGCTGGTGAGGGTGCCGGAGAGCTGCTTGCCGAACAGCTCCTCGACCTTGGCCGGTTCCAGCTGCGAATCGTCCAGGTGCCCCTTGAGCAGGTCGAGCATGCTGGTGTTGAAGGTCGCCAGCGGCGCGCCCTTGGCCACCGTGGCGCCGCTGTGCACCAGGCTTTGCAGGCTGCCGTCGCGGGGCATGGTGACGTTGGTGGTGGGCACCGCCACCACGCCGGCTTCGGCATGGCTGACGAAGTACAGGCCGTACAGCGACTTGGCGACGAAGCCGAAGGCCAGCAGGCCGACGGCGAACACCCCGGCGGTGACGGTGACCGCGCGCAGGCGGCCGAACGCCGACAGGCCGGAGCCGCCGTCCTTCTGCTTGCGCGCCTTGGTGAAGTTGTCGCGCTGCAGGGTGCTGAGCACGTCGCCGACGCTGATCAGTTCGCCGGACAGGTGGCTGGTGATGATGTGGCGCAGGGTGGCGATGTCGCGCGGCTCGAGGTTCTGGAACTCGGTGCCGATGCGCCCGCTCTGGGCATCGCTGGTGCGCACCAGCAGCTCGACGTCCATCGACAGGCCAAGGTTGTCGACCACGAACTGCAGGCGGCCACGCAGCACCTCGCCCTCGGCCAGGGGTTTTCTGGCATGGAAGGACAGGCCCCCGGCGGAAAGATCGTCCACCTTCACATCGTGCGGCTCGCGGTTGCCGTCCAGGTAGCGCAGCTTGGCAGGGATGCGCACCCGGGCGTGCTGGCGCTGCGCCTCGGATTCATGCACGACGTTGACGTTCACGGCGGTATTCATGGCGATTTCGTTCCTGTTATCCGATCCGGGGGGCTCACACGACCATGAACAGCACGGCGACGAAGATGCTCGCGGCCGAGAAGGTCATGGTCCGCGAGGACCAGGTGTTGAACCATTGTTGAAAGCTTGCGAGGTCGCGCTTGAGGGCAGTGGGCTGGCGGGTCCAGGACTGCTTGTCGAGACGGAAGAACACGTAGATCTTCATCAGCGCGCCGACGATCTGGTTGTAATAGAGAATCAGCGGGTAGGCGGGGCCGACGTTGTGCCCCGAGCACAGCAGCATGATGGTGAGGATCAGGCGGGTGATGCCGATCCACAGCAGGTACACCAGCAGGAACTGCAGGCCGAACTTGAAGCTGGCGATCACCGCCACGGTCAGGCCCAGCAGGCTGGTCCACATCGACACGCGCTGGTCGAGCAGCACGATGCTGGTGAACAGCCCCAGGCGCTTGAGGCCCAGGCCCAGGGCGCGGGAGTTCTGCCGCAGGTTGTTGCCGTACCAGCGGTACATCAGCTTGCGGCTGGCCTTGACGAAGCTCTTCTCCGGCGGGTGCTCGACGGTGTTGATCGCCGCGTCCGGCACGTAGAAGGTGTCGTAGCCCAGGCGCATCAGGCTGAACCAGCTGGACTTGTCGTCGCCGGTGAGGAACTTGAAGCGGCCCAGGCGCCAGTGCATCAGCGAGTCGCTTTCCACATCGGCGATGAATTCGGGGTCGGTCACCACGCTTGCGCGGAACATCGACATGCGCCCGGTCATGGTCAGCACGCGCTTGCTCAGGGCCATCGAGCACATGTTGATGTGGCGCTGGGCGAAGCGCAGTTTGTGCCACTCGCTCATGATGTAGCCGCCGCGCACTTCGCAAAATTCGTTGGTGGTCAGGCCGCCGACGTTGGGATAGAGCTTGAACCACGGCACGGTCTTGCGCACCACGCCCTCGGCCAGCACGGTATCGCCATCGATCACCGCCACCACGGCATGGTCGTCGGGCAGCATCCGCGAGATGGCGCGGAAACCGTAGGCCAGGCCGTCGCGCTTGCCGGTGCCGGCGATGCGCACGATGTCCAGGGTGACATGCTCGGGTGGGTTGTACTTGGCCCACAGGCTCTTGACCAACAGCTCGTCGGACTTTTCCACCAGCGAGCAGACCACGGTGGTGGGGAAACCGCAGTCGATGGCTTCGCGGATCACCGAGCTGTACACCTGGGCGGTGGTCAGGGCGTCGATGCGAAAGCTGGTGACCATCAGGTACACGTGCGACGGGTCGGCGGCGCTGCCCAGCTTGCGCACCTTGCGGCGCAGGTAGGGGTAGACCAGGTACAGGAAGATCATGCCACGGATGAAATGGGTGGCGCCCATGGAGTAGCGCCAGATGCCGACCGCGCCGACCAGGAAGATGAAGTGCTTGGACTGCGCGTCGAAGATATCGCTGGGCAGGGCCAGGGCGATCAGCATGAGCAGGCTCATGTAGAGCAGCCAGCCGGCGCACTGCAACAGCACTGTCTGGAACCTTTGCATGTTCGGCATCCGTCGAGAATTCGGGAAAGGACGGGCGGCGCGCTGGGGAGGGACGCGCCGCCCGGCCGGGGTTACCAGCAGATACCTTCGGTGCGGCTGGTGGCGTTGGTCGGCTTGTTCATGAAACCGACCAGGTCGATCACCTGCTTGCCTGCCGGCGCCTGTTGGGCCAAGGCGCGGAACTGCTCGTCGCGGTTGCCCAGGACGATGATGTCGGCGTTGTCCACCACCTGGTCGAAGTTGGCGTTGAGCAACGAGGACACATGGGGGATCTTCGACTCGATGTAGTCCTTGTTGGCGCCGTGGACGCGGGCGTACTCGACGTTCTGGTCATAGATGTCCAGCTGGTAGCCCTTGCCGATCAGGCGTTCGGCCAGCTCTACCAGCGGGCTTTCGCGCAGGTCGTCGGTGCCGGCCTTGAACGAAAGACCCAGCAGGGCGACCTTGCGCTTGTCGTGGCTTTCGATGATGTCGAAGGCGTTCTGCACCTGGGACTCGTTGCTGCGCATCAGCGAGTCGAGCAGGGGGGCGCGCACATCCAGGCTGGCGGCGCGGTAGGTGAGGGCGCGCACGTCCTTGGGCAGGCACGAGCCGCCGAAGGCGAAGCCTGGGCGCATGTAGTACTGCGACAGGTTCAGCGCCTTGTCCTGGCAGACCACCTCCATCACATCGCGGCCATCGACGCCGACCGCCTTGGCGATGTTGCCGATCTCGTTGGCGAAGGTGACCTTGGTGGCATGCCAGACGTTGCAGGTGTACTTGATCATCTCGGCCACTTCGACCGGCTTGCGGATGATCGGCGCGTCGAGCTCCTCGTACAGCGCCTGGAGCACGTCGCCGCTGGCGCTGTCCAGTTCGCCGATGACGGTCATCGGTGGCTGGTCGTAGTCCTTGATCGCGGTGCTTTCGCGCAGGAACTCAGGGTTGACCGCGACGCCGAAATCGACGCCGGCCTTCTTGCCCGAGCAGTCCTCGAGGATCGGGATGACCACGTTGTTCACGGTGCCCGGCAGCACGGTGCTGCGTACCACGACGGTGTGGCGGCTGGCCTTGTCGCGCAGCACATAGCCGATTTCGCGGCACACCGACTCGATGTACTCCAGGCCCAGGTCGCCGTTTTTCTTGCTTGGGGTGCCCACGCAGATCATCGACACGTCGCTGGCGCGGATGGCTTCGGCGAAGTCGGTGGTGCCGCGCAGACGGCCGGTGGCGATGCCCTGTTGCAGCAGTGCTTCCAGGCCTGGCTCGACGATGGGCGACTTGCCCTTGTTGATCAGGTCGATCTTGCTGCTGGAAACGTCCACACCAATCACTTCGTGGCCTCGTGCCGACAGGCAACCTGCACAGACTGCACCCACATAACCCAAACCAAAGATGCTGATACGCATCGCATTCACCTCATGTGTTTATCACGCCAGCCCTTCAACGAAGAGCCGACTGGGTTGATTGACCAGCAGTTTTCGGGCGCACGGATCCATGGCGAATTAACACTTCACCGAACGCAGGCATGAATAAATCCGGAACGCAAAAACCGCTGCGCTCAAAGTTGGCAAATAAAGGCCAGTATTTAAAAGGCGTGCCCTGAAATGCAGCCGTCTTTATTGCAATTCAAACTTGGTGAATTGCTGTGCTTGTTCTTTCAATTGGAAAAACCTTTTGAAATCAACCACTAGGACGATTCGTAAGGGGCGCGACTCTCCTTCTGGGCAGGGCTTTAGGCGGTCACCGTTGCGCTGCCTGACTTGTTGGGGCTGAGGGTGGATACCGTTCAGCTGTCATCTGTAAGTCATTTCTCACGACCCGCGCTTGAAACTCGTTACGGGTGCTATGAGCCGTGGGCCGTCGTAGAAGTTCCGGGGTGGGTTCGGCGTCGATGAAAGATTTCTAAATATTTTTTCAGTGGAAAATACTTTCATATTGATAGCACCCCACAGTGTCCCCCCCGTATATAAAGGGCGAAAACGAGGCGGGATGGTTATATGCCAGCATGGAAAAATATTTTTCAAAATTCGTCAAAAAACTACGAACGGTCTTATGGCGTTTTGCGATAAGGAAATGCGTGCTGGTTTTTTGGCGTCTGTAAACTGGCGTCTTCAGGGTGAAAACGCGCCCCGTTGCAGGGCTAGGTGGGATGGGCTGCGCGGTCCCTGGCGACGCGGCCTTGTGTGGCGAAAGGGGCGCAAGGCGCCCCCTCAGGGCCCTCAGCCCTCAGCGTGATCGCGCAGGAACACCAGGTGGTCCGGCTTCGACTGCTCGGCGCTGTAGTAGTAGCCCTGCACGTCGAAGCGCTTGAGCTGCTCGGGGTCGTTGATGCGCTCCTGGATCACGAAACGGCTCATCATCCCGCGGGCCTTCTTGGCGTAGAAGCTGATGATCTTGTACTGGCCGTTCTTCAGGTCCTTGAAGTCGACATCGATCACCCGGGCCTTCAGCGCGCTCTTTTTCACCGCGCTGAAGTACTCGTTGCTGGCCAGGTTGAGCAGCACGTCGTCGCCCTGGTCGGCCAGGGCCTGGTTCAGCCATTGGCTGATGCGCGTGCCCCAGAAGGCATACAGGTCCTTGCCGCGGGCGTTGGCCAGCTTGGTGCCCATTTCCAGGCGATAGGGTTGCATCAGGTCCAGCGGGCGCAGCAGGCCGTACAGGCCGGAGAGCATGCGCAGGTGCTCCTGGGCGTAGCTGAAGTCGTCTTCGCCGAGGGTCTCGGCGTTCAACCCGGTATATACGTCGCCCTTGAACGCCAGCAGCGCCTGTTTGGCGTTGGCCGGGGTGAAGTCTGGGGTCCAGCTGCCGAAGCGCGCGGCGTTGAGCCCGGCGAGCTTGTCGGACAGGTGCATCAGCTCGGCGATCTGCGCAGGTGTCAGTTCACGCAGTTGCACGATCAGTTCCTGGGAGTCGTCCAGGTACTGCGGCAGGGTGTGGCGTTGGGTGACTGGCGGGGTCTCGTAGTCGAGGGTCTTGGCGGGGGAAATCACCGTCAGCATCGGGTCGGCTCCTGGAATCGATGGGGGGATTCTACGGGGCTGGCCGGGCAAGTCCAAACTATGGCGACGATAGTCACGGAACATCGCCTGGGCTCGCGCTATAGTGCGCGCCATGCTTTCAAGGAGAATGCCCACCGTGCGTATCGCGTTTGCCCTGTTCGCCGGATTGTTGAGCCTGGGCGCGCAGGCGGCCCCGGCGGACTTCGTCAGTTTCGACCGCAGCCTGTGGCCGGAACAGCTGGACAGCCCGACGCTGTTCGATGTGGCGTCGCGGGCCGAAATCCTGTCGTTTGCCCGGGTGCTGCATGAAAGCGAAATGCTCGACGAGCAGGCGCTGACCACGCGCCTGGGGCTACGCCAGGTCAACCTGCCGGTGGTCCGCGCCGTGCGCGCGCGGATGTGGCAGCGCTTGTGGACCAGCTACCAGCAGGCGCAACAGAGCTGCGAAGAGGATGCGTCGTTCTGCTATCCAGTGGCGTCGATGGCCGACTTGCGTACCCAGGCCGCCACGTTCGCCACTGATGTCGGCACGTTCTATGCCGATTGGGTCGAGCCGAGCCACCAGTTCCATAGTCGCTACCTGGACGAGCAGCTACGCAAGGCCGCGCTGTTTCCACACACCACCAGCGAGGTGGAAAAGCTCTCCGGGCGCGAGCGCAATGGCGAGGAACTCAACGACCGGATGTACCTGCTGACCTTCGTTGGCGGCCCAGGGCCCGAGGGTGGCAGCACCGACCAGATGACCGATTACCTGCGCCGGCAGAAGCTCGACGCAATCTTCTTCGTGCTGGGCAACCGCCTGCAGCAGCGGCGGGACACCGGGCCGGTGGCACCGCTGTATGCCGGGCAATGCGTGGGGATCCAGGGCTGGGAGTACCGTTCCCATGCCCAGTGGCAGGGCTGGCAGGATTCGTTGCGGCGCAGCCAGGCACGGGTCCAGGCGGATTTGCCGGAGCAGTATGTGCCGTTGTTCCGGCCGCCTTATGGGCAGCGCCGGGCCGATGGCGAGGGGTTCATGGCCCGCCAGCAGTTGCAGGTTTCGTTGTGGGATATCGATGCCCAGGACGACGGCCCGCTGACGGCAGAGGCCTCGGCGCAGCGGGTGCTGACCTTGATGCTGCTGTGGCGCAAGGGGGTGATCCAGTTTCGCGACAACCAGCCCAAGGCGCAGCCGGCGCTGGAGTGGCTGTTGCAACACACGGCGCAGAGCGGGATTGGCTGGGAGGATTGCCGGGGGTATGGGCCAGGGGAGTAGCTTGGTGACCCCATCACAGCCACCTGATCCCTGAGCGTAGTCCCCTGCGCCCCCAGCGCCAAGCCCTGTTCGTCATTCCGAAAAATAAACTTCACCCAAGCGTAAAAAGTCTTTTTTCGGTCATGGTTTTTGCGGTATCAAGGAACCAGACAGCCGAATCCTGCAGCACAGGTGGCGTCATCCACGCCCCTTCGCCAGGTGAGCTTCCCGCCCGTAACAACGCGGATACGGGGAGAACGGCAGTCACTCTGCGGCGCAGCCGTATGCGCCGTGCGGCTTTCACATAAGGTGACCGAGTATGGATGACCAAGGACGCACCCCTTCCTCCAACCAGCCAATCCTGTATGTGCTCGATACAAACGTCCTGATTCACGACCCCAACGCCCTGCTCAACTTCGAGGAGCACCACGTCGCCATTCCGATGACGGTGCTGGAGGAACTCGACAAGCTCAAGACCGGCAAGCACACCATCGCCGCCGAATGCCGCCAGGCCATCCGCCTGATCGACCAGACCCTCGGTGATGCCTCGCCCAGCGATGTCGAGCAGGGCGTGCCGATCCAGCGTGGCAAGAGCGGGCCCAAGGGCTTCCTGTCCATCCTCATGAGCACGCGCAACGAACCCAACCGCCTGCTCCCCGAGAACCTCGCCGACAACATCATCATCAACCAGTTGCTGGACCTGCGCGGCAAGCGCCCGGACCTGGACGTGGTGCTGGTCACCAAAGACATCAACATGCGCCTGAAGGCGCGCGCCTGTGGGATCGCCGCCGAGGACTACAGCACCGACCAACTGGTCGATGATGTTTCCTTGCTGTCCAAGGGCTACCACTCGGTAACCGGTTCGTTCTGGGACCGGGTCAGCAAGGTCGACACCCGCCAGGAACGCGGTCGCACCTGGCATCGGGTGCAGATGATCGACAACCTGCCGGCGGTGCACATCAACGAGTTCATCATCGACGAACAGGGCTTCGTCGGCTGGATCAAGGGTATTCGCGACAACGAACTGCTGCTGCTCGATCTGCACCAGGAACCGCTGCTGCACCAGGAGGCCTGGGGCCTGAAGCCGCGTGACATCCACCAGAGCCTGGCGCTGTTCGCCTTGCTCGACCCGGATATCCACCTGGTCAACCTGACCGGCGCCGCCGGTTCCGGCAAGACCATCCTGGCGCTGGCCGCGGCCATCGAGCAGACCATGGTCAGCAAGCGCTACCGGCGCATCATCGCCACCCGCAGCGTGCAGGGGCTGGACCAGGAGATCGGCTTCCTGCCAGGCACCGAGGCGGAGAAGATGGAGCCGTGGCTGGGTGCGATCACCGACAACCTCGAAGCCTTGCACATGGATGACGAGAGCACCCACGGCAGCGTCGAGTACATCCTCGAAAGGGTGCCGTTGCAGTTCAAGTCGCTGAACTACATCCGCGGGCGCAGCTTCCAGCAGAGCCTGATCCTGATCGACGAGTGCCAGAACCTCACGCCGCACCAGATGAAAACCATCATCACCCGTGCCGGGGCCGGCTCGAAGGTGGTTTGCCTGGGCAACCTGGCGCAGATCGACACCCCGTACCTGTCGGCCACCAGTTCCGGGTTGACCTACCTCACCGAACGCTTCAAGGACTTCCCCCACGGCGTTCATATCACCTTGCAGGGCGTGCCACGCTCGGTACTGGCCGAGTACGCCGAGTCGCATCTGTAACACTGAGCCGCTTGTTCGCCGGCAAGGCCGGCTCCTACAGAACCGCGTAGGAGCCGGCCTTGCCGGCGAATGGGCCGGTGCGTCGAATTACCCCTCTGCTCAAACCTGACCCACAGGTTTACACTCTGCTTTCCCTTCACAGGAGCAGAGCTGTGCTGACTCATCTTGATTCCCAGGGGCGCGCCAACATGGTCGACGTCACTGAAAAAGCCGTGACCGCCCGCGAGGCGCTGGCCGAGGCGCGGGTGCGCATGCTGCCTGCCACGCTGCGCATGATCGTCGACGGCGAGCACCCCAAGGGCGATGTGTTCGCCGTGGCGCGCATCGCCGGTATCCAGGCGGCGAAGAAGACCAGCGAGCTGATCCCGCTGTGCCACCCGCTGATGCTCACCAGCGTCAAGGTCGAACTCGCCGCCGAAGGCGAGGACGTGGTGCATATCGTCGCCCGTTGCAAGCTGGCCGGGCAGACTGGCGTCGAGATGGAGGCCCTGACCGCCGCCAGTGTTGCCGCGCTGACCCTCTACGACATGTGCAAGGCGGTGGACAAGGGCATGGTCATCGAGCAGGTGCGCCTGCTGGAGAAGACCGGCGGCAAGAGCGGCCACTACAAGGTGCAGCGGTGATGAAGGTCAAGGTCATGTATTTCGCCCGCTACCGTGAATGCCTGGGCGTCGACGGCGAGCCCCTGGAGGGCGATTTCAAGGTGCTGGCCGATGTGCGCCAGGCCTTGCTGGGCAAGGGCGGGCAGTACGCGGTGCTGGCCGAGCAGAACCTGATGTGCGCGCGCAACGAAGAGCTGTGCCGGCTCGACGAAGCGCTGGAGGAGGGCGACGAAGTCGCGTTCTTCCCGCCGGTCACTGGAGGTTGAGCATGAGCGTACGGGTACAGGAAGCGGCGTTCGACCCAGGTCTTGAGGTCAACGCCATGCATGCTGCCAATGTCGGCGTGGGCGCGGTGGCCAGCTTCGTCGGTTATGTGCGCGACTTCAACGATGGCTTGGAGGTGGCGGGGATGTTCCTCGAGCACTACCCGGGCATGACCGAGAAGGCCTTGCACAAGATCGTGGTCGAGGCCCAGGCGCGCTGGCCACTGCTCAAGGTCGAAGTGCTGCACCGTGTGGGGGCGCTGGAGCCAGGCGAGCCGATCGTCTTCGTCGGCGTGGCCAGCGCGCACCGGCAGGCGGCGTTCGACGCCTGCAACTTCATCATGGATTACCTGAAGACCCGGGCGCCGTTCTGGAAGAAGGAGAATACCCAGGAAGGGCAGCGCTGGGTGGAAGGCAAGCAGAGCGACCAGGATGCCGCAGGGCGCTGGGAGTCCTAGGCTAAGGCCGCTCTCTGTAGGAGCGGCCTTGTGTCGCGATAGGGCCGCCTCGCGGCCCCGGATCCGAGCATTGATGCAGATATTGCAGGGGCCGCTTTGCGGCCCTTTCGCGACACGAGGCCGCTCCTACAGGGCGGTGGGCGGCCTTGAAGATCAGTGATGCTTGCGCGGCACCGGCTTCAACAGCTCGTCCGGCGGCATCTCGCACTTGATCTTGCGTCCCAGCAGCTCCTCGATTGCCGGCAACTGGTAGGAGTCGTCCTCACCGGCAAAGCTGATCGACACGCCGCTGGTGCCCGCACGGCCGGTACGGCCGATACGGTGCACGTAGTCGTCCGGGTCTTCCGGCAGGGTGAAGTTGATCACGTGGCTGATGCCGTCGATGTGGATGCCACGGCCGGCCACGTCGGTGGCCACCAGCACGGTGATGCGCCCCTCGCGGAAGCTCTCCAGGGTGCGGATACGCTTGTGCTGCGGCACGTCGCCCGACAGTTGCGCGGCGTTGATGCCGTCGCGCACCAGTTTTTCCTCGATGCGCCGTACCTCGTCCTTGCGGTTGGCGAACACCATCACCCGTTCCCACTTGTTCTGCGTGACCAGGTTGTACAGCAACTTGTACTTGTCGCTGCCGGCCACGGCGTAGACGTGCTGCTCGACGGTCTCGCTGGCGACGTTCTCCGGCTCGATCTCGACGATGGCCGGGTTGGTGGTCCACTGCTTGGCCAGGTTCATCACATCGTCGGTGAAGGTGGCGGAGAACAGCAGGGTCTGGCGTTCGCTCTTGGGCGGGGTCTGGCGGATGATCTGCCGGACCTGGGGGATGAAGCCCATGTCGAGCATGCGGTCAGCCTCGTCCAGCACCATCACCTCGACCATGTCCAGGTGCACCTCGCCGCGCTGGTTGAAGTCCAGCAGGCGGCCCGGGGTGGCCACCAGGATGTCGCAGTGGCGTGCCTCTAGCGCCTTGAGCTGCTTGTCGAAGTCCATGCCGCCGACGAAGCTCATCACGTTCAGGCCGGTGTACTTGGTCAGGGCCTGGGCATCCTTGGCGATCTGCACCACCAGCTCGCGGGTCGGGGCGATGATCAGCGCCCGCGGCTCGCCCATGTAGCGTTCCTTGGGCGGTGGCGTCTGCTGCAGCTGGGAAATGATCGAGATCAGGAACGCGGCGGTCTTGCCGGTGCCGGTCTGGGCCCGGCCGATGGCGTCCTGGCCGCGCAGGGTGTACCCCAGGACCTGGGCCTGGATCGGCGTGCAGTAGGGGAAGCCCAGGTCATGGATGGCATGCATCAGCTCGTTGGAGAGCTTGAAGTCGTGGAAGCGGGTCTTGCCTTCCTGCGGCTCGACCACGAAGTCCTCGGGCTTCCACAGGCTGGCCTGGGGCTTGGGCTTGCGCTCGCGGCGTGGTTTTTCCTTGGCAGGCTGCTCGGCGCGCGGCTGTTCGGCGACCGGGGCGGCGACGGCCTGGGGCTTGGCCTTGGCCTTGGGCGCAGGTTTTGACCTGGGTTTGCCGGCAGGGCGCTCCGGCGCCTGGGCGGCGGCCGGCTGTGGGGCCGGCGCGGGCTGGGGCGCGGCGATGGACGGCGCGGCGTCAGCTTTGGCGAATATTTTCTTGAGTGCCTTGAGCACGATCGTCTCGTCAACTGGTTAAGGAATGTACGCCGGGCAGTGTAATGCAAGAAGCGGGCGCGGCGTAGTGGAATGCGCGCTGGGCTACAGGCTCACTGCAGCTGGTGGCTCAGCCAGTCGTGGATGTCGTTGAGTTCCTCGACCACCACCTCGTGTTCCATCGGGTACTCGTGCCAGCGCGCGGCCACGCCCCAGGTATTGAGGTACTCGAACGCGGTGCGGCCCATGGACGGGATCACCACCGGGTCGTGCACGCCATGCAGGCACAGCGCCGGGGTGCGTTGCTGGCAGGCGCTCAGCTGCTGGGCGTCGCTGAAGGTGGGGGCGTAGGTGGACAGGGCGATGACCCCGCCCAGCGCTTCCTGCCACTTTATATAGGCGGTATGCAGCACCACCGCGCCGCCCTGGGAGAACCCGGCGAGGAAGATGCGCGACAGGTTGATGCCCTTGGCCTGTTCGGCCTTGATCAGGGCGATCACCTGGTCGGCGGATTCTTCCAGCTGCGCCTCGTCGATGGCCCGTGCCGGGGTCATGGCCTTGATGTCGTACCAGCTGGGCATCTGGTAGCCGCCGTTGATGGTCACCGGGCGGGTCGGTGCCTGGGGCATGATGAAGCGCGTGCTGAGCAGGCGTTCCTGCATGAATTCCGCTACCGGTAGGAAGTCGTAACGGTCGGCCCCCAGGCCGTGCAACCAGATCACACAGGCGTCGGCGGTTTTCTGCGGTTCGAGAATCAGCGGTTGGGTCATGACTGCTCCGAAAAAGGGCGTGTGTACTGAGAGAGTGCGTAAAAAACAGACGCTGGTAGTCGATGCCAGCAAAAGGATGTCGCAACTCTACAACTTTTGAGACTTGACGGCCGTTTTCTCGTTTTGTTGTAGGACTGTGGTACGGGCTTTGCTATGTCCTTGGCATGCGCAGAGGTGGACCTTCGCGGTAACACCCTTCGTATGGATTGAAGGCTGTCACAGAACAGCCCATTGCGCCATTGACCCAAAAACAAGCCAACCAGGGGTCGGATGCGCCTCATAAGGGTGCGGTGCAATTCCGGCTCATACAACAAGAGCGATTTGGAGGTTGTTGATGAAGATGTTGAAAACCACGCTGGCAGTCCTGACCGCCGCCGCCGCGCTGGGCGCTACCAGTTTCGCCCAGGCCGGCGCCACCCTCGATGCGGTGAAGAAGAAGGGCTTCGTCCAGTGTGGCGTGAGCGACGGCCTCCCAGGCTTCTCGGTGCCTGACGCCCAGGGCAAGATCGTCGGCATCGACGCCGATGTCTGCCGCGCCGTGGCCGCCGCGGTGTTCGGCGACGCCACCAAGGTCAAGTTCAGCCAGCTCAACGCCAAGGAACGCTTCACCGCGCTGCAGTCCGGCGAAGTCGACGTGCTGTCGCGCAACACCACCTGGACCAGCTCGCGCGACGCTGGCATGGGCCTGGTGTTCGCCGGTGTCACCTACTACGACGGCGTCGGTTTCCTGGTCAACAAGAAGCTCGGCGTCTCCAGCGCCAAGGAGCTCGATGGCGCGACCATCTGCATCCAGGCCGGTACCACCACCGAGCTGAACGTCTCGGACTTCTTCCGCGCCAACAACCTCAAGTACACCCCGATCACCTTCGACACCTCCGACGAGAGCGCCAAGTCGCTGGAGTCCGGCCGCTGCGACGTGCTCACCTCGGACAAGTCGCAGCTGTTCGCCCAGCGCTCCAAGCTGGCCGCGCCGACCGAGTACGTGGTACTGCCGGAAACCATCTCCAAGGAGCCACTGGGCCCGGTGGTGCGCAAGGGCGACGAGGAGTGGTTCAGCATCGTCAAGTGGACCTTGTTCGCCATGCTCAACGCCGAGGAGGCCGGCATCACCTCGAAGAACGTCGAGGCCGAGGCCAAGGCCACCAAGAACCCGGACAACGCCCGTCTGCTGGGTGCCGACGGCGAGTACGGCAAGGACCTCAAGCTGCCCAAGGACTGGGTGGTGCAGATCGTCAAGCAAGTCGGCAACTATGGCGAAGTGTTCGAGAAGAACCTGGGCCAGAGCACCGACCTGAAGATCGACCGTGGCATGAACGCCCTGTGGAACAACGGCGGCATCCAGTACGCGCCACCGGTGCGCTGATGGCTGCACCCCGCGGCGGCATCCTGCCGCCGCGGGTCGTTCGAATCCCTTCTTTTCGGGGCACTTCATGCAAAATCAAATCGGCGCACGGAAAGGGTTTTCCCTGAGCGATCCACGTGTGCGCGCGTGGCTGTTCCAGATCGTCACGGTGGTGTTCGTGGCGGGCCTTGGCTGGTACCTGTTCCACAACACCCAGACCAACCTGCAGCACCGGGGCATCACCTCGGGCTTCGACTTCCTCGAGCGCAGTGCCGGCTTCGGCATCGCCCAGCACCTGATCCCCTACGTGGAATCGGACAGCTACGCCCGGGTGTTCGTCATCGGCCTGCTCAACACCCTGCTGGTGACCTTCATCGGCATCATCCTGGCTACCTTGCTGGGCTTCGTCATCGGCGTGGCGCGGCTGTCGCCGAACTGGATGATCAACAAGCTGGCGACGGTGTACGTGGAAACCTTCCGCAACATCCCGCCGCTGCTGCAGATCCTGTTCTGGTACTTCGCGGTGTTCCTGACCCTGCCGGGGCCGCGGGGCAGCATCAATATCGAAGACACCTTCTTCATCAGCAACCGCGGCCTGAACATGCCCGGCGCCTCGATGGCCGAGGGCTTCTGGCCGTTCGTGCTGGCGCTGGGGCTGGCGATCGTCGCCATCGTGTCGATGGTGCGCATGGCCAACAAGCGCTTCGACGAAACCGGCCAGCCGTTCCACAAGTTCTGGGTCGGCCTGTTGCTGCTGGTCGGCATCCCCGGCATCTGTGCGTTGCTGTTCGGCAGCCCGGTGCTCTGGGAAGTGCCGCAGCTCAAGGGCTTCAACTTCGTCGGTGGCTGGGTGCTGATCCCCGAGCTGCTGGCCCTGACCCTGGCGCTGACCATCTACACCGCGGCGTTCATCGCCGAGATCGTGCGCTCGGGCATCCGCTCGGTCAGCCACGGCCAGACCGAGGCGGCCCGTTCGCTGGGCCTGCGCGAGGGCCCGACCCTGCGCAAGGTGATCATCCCCCAGGCGCTGCGGGTGATCATTCCGCCGCTGACCAGCCAGTACCTGAACCTGGCGAAGAACTCGTCGCTGGCAGCCGGTATCGGCTACCCGGAGATGGTCTCGCTGTTCGCCGGTACCGTGCTCAACCAGACCGGCCAGGCCATCGAGGTGATCGCCATCACCATGAGCGTCTATCTCGCCATCAGCATCAGCATTTCGCTGCTGATGAACTGGTACAACAAGCGCATCGCGCTGATCGAACGGTGAGGGTCCAACCGTGACAGCCCATGTTTTCAAACCTGACATGCCGCCACCGGTGAAGACCGTCGGCGTGCTCGCCTGGATGCGGGCCAACCTGTTTTCCAGCTGGCTCAACACCCTGCTGACCCTGTTCGCCCTGTACCTGGTATGGCTGATCGTGCCGCCGCTGGTGCAGTGGGCGTTCATCGATGCCAACTGGGTCGGCACCACCCGCGCCGACTGCACCAAGGACGGCGCCTGCTGGGTGTTCATCCAGCAGCGCTTCGGCCAGTTCATGTACGGCTACTACCCGACGCAGCTGCGCTGGCGGGTCGACCTGACCGTGTGGCTGGCCGTGCTCGGCGCCGCGCCGCTGTTCATCAAGCGCTTCCCGCGCAAGGCGGTGTACGGCCTGGGCTTCCTGGTGCTGTACCCGATCATCGCCTACACCTTGCTGCACGGCGGCGTGCTGGGCCTGGAGACGGTGCCCACCAGCCAGTGGGGCGGCCTGATGCTGACCCTGGTGATCGCCACCGTCGGTATCGTCGGTGCCTTGCCCCTGGGCATCCTGCTGGCGTTGGGGCGGCGCTCGAACATGCCGGCGGTGAAGGTGGTCTGCGTGACCTTCATCGAGTTCTGGCGTGGCGTGCCGCTGATCACCGTGCTGTTCATGTCCTCGGTGATGCTGCCGCTGTTCCTGCCCGAGGGCATGAGCTTCGACAAGCTGCTGCGGGCGATGATCGGCGTGATCCTGTTCCAGTCGGCCTATATCGCCGAAGTGGTGCGCGGCGGCCTGCAGGCCATACCCAAGGGCCAGTACGAAGCCGCCGCGGCCATGGGCCTGGGCTACTGGCGGGCGATGGGCCTGGTGATCCTGCCCCAGGCGCTCAAGCTGGTGATACCCGGCATCGTCAACACCTTCATTGCCCTGTTCAAGGACACAAGCCTGGTGATCATCATCGGCCTGTTCGACCTGCTCAACAGCGTCAAGCAGGCCGCGGCCGACCCGACCTGGCTGGGCATGGCAACCGAGGGCTATGTGTTCGCCGCCCTGGTGTTCTGGATTTTCTGTTTCGGTATGTCCCGCTACTCCATGCACCTGGAGCGCAAGCTGGACACTGGCCACAAGCGTTAGGAGTTTCGAAATGAGTGAAGCGATCAAGCAGCCTGCCGGCCCCGAAGGCATCATCCAGATGCAGGGCGTGAACAAGTGGTACGGCCAGTTCCATGTGCTCAAGGACATCAACCTGAACGTGCGCCAGGGCGAGCGCATCGTCTTGTGCGGGCCGTCCGGCTCGGGCAAGTCGACCACCATCCGTTGCCTCAACCGCCTGGAGGAACACCAGCAGGGACGTATCGTCGTCGATGGCGTCGAGCTGACCAACGACCTCAAGCAGATCGAGGCGATCCGCCGCGAGGTGGGCATGGTGTTCCAGCACTTCAACCTGTTCCCGCACCTGAGCATCCTCGAGAACTGCACCCTGGCACCGATGTGGGTGCGCAAGATGCCCCGGCGCAAGGCCGAGGAAATCGCCATGCACTTCCTTGAGCGCGTGCGCATTCCCGAGCAGGCGCACAAGTACCCGGGGCAGTTGTCCGGCGGTCAGCAGCAGCGCGTGGCGATTGCCCGGGCGTTGTGCATGAAGCCGAAGATCATGCTGTTCGACGAGCCGACCTCGGCGCTCGACCCGGAAATGGTCAAGGAGGTGCTCGACACCATGGTCAGCCTGGCCGAAGACGGCATGACCATGCTCTGCGTGACCCACGAGATGGGCTTTGCCCGCACCGTGGCGAACCGGGTGATCTTCATGGACAAGGGCGAGATCGTCGAGCAGGCGGCCCCGGACGACTTCTTCGACCGGCCGCGCAGTGACCGGACCAAGCTGTTCCTGAGCCAGATCCTGCATTGATGCAATCGGGGCCGCCCCACCGGGGCGGCTGACGCGGTCCCTGTAGGAGCGGCCTTGTGTCGCGATGGGCCGCTACGCGGCCCCGGGGATAGGTGCTGCGAAGCTGAAAACCTGGGGCCGCTTACGCGCCCCATCGCGACACAAGGCCGCTCCTACAGGGTTGCGAAGCAGCCCTGATCCAAGCCTTATTTTTCTTCCTTCGTGGCCACCGGCGCCGGTGGCGGGCGCAGCCCCACCTCGGCCACCAGCTTCAGTTGCTGCCCGTTGCGCACCACCTCGATGGTGATCTTCTCGTTGGGCTTGATCCGCGCCACCTGGTTCATCGACTTGCGCCCGTCGCCGGCCGGCTCGCCATTGATGCTCAAAATCACGTCGCCCAGCTGCAACCCGGCCCGCGCCGCCGGGCCATCGCGGAAGATCCCCGCCACGACGATGCCCGGGCGGCCCTGCATGCCGAACGATTCGGCCAGTTCCTGGCTCAGCGGTTGCACTTCGATGCCCAGCCAGCCACGGATCACCTGGCCATGCTCGACGATCGACTTCATCACCTCCAACGCCAGCTTGACCGGGATGGCGAAGCCGATGCCCTGGGAGCCGCCGGACTTGGAGAAGATCGCCGTGTTGATGCCCACCAGGTTGCCGTTGGCGTCCACCAGCGCGCCGCCGGAGTTGCCTGGGTTGATCGCCGCGTCAGTCTGGATGAAGTCTTCGTAGTTGTTCAGGCCCAGCTGGTTGCGACCGGTGGCGCTGATGATGCCCATGGTCACGGTCTGGCCGACGCCGAACGGGTTGCCGATGGCCAGGGTGACGTCGCCGATGTGGATGCTGTCGGAGCGGCCGATGGTGATCGCCGGCAGGTTCTTCAGGTCTATCTTCAGCACCGCCAGGTCGGTTTCCGGGTCGTTGCCGATGACCCGGGCCAGGGTCTCGCGGCCGTCCTTGAGGGCCACGACGATCTGGTCGGCGCCGCTGGTGACGTGGTTGTTGGTCAGCAGGTAGCCCTCGGGGCTCATGATCACCGCCGAGCCCAGGCTCGATTCCCAGCGCCGCTGCTTGGGCAGGTTGTCGCCGAAGAAACGGCGGAATTGCGGGTCTTCGAACAGCGGGTGGGCGCTCTTGTTCACCACCTTGGTGGTGTACAGGTTGACCACGGCGGGCGCGGCGAGGGTCACCGCATCGGCATAGGATACCGGGCCCTGCATGATCTTCGTGGTTTGCGGTGCCTGCTGCAGGTTGACGTCCTGGCTGGGCAGGCCGACCCACTGCGGGAAGCGCTGGATGATCAGCAGGGCGATCAGCACGCCGGTGAGCAGGGGCCAGCCGAAGTAACGCAGAGCCTTGAACATGAATGAATCCTGGGAGTAGGGCGGGGGCCATGTCAGTTCGGCCCGGGGCGAGCGCGCGCGATCATACACGTGAAAAAATCGGCTGGCGACGGTTGCTGTATCGCCGGGCAAGCCGGCTGCCACGCCGTTTGTGTACGGTGTGGCAGCGGCCTTGCCCGGCGAAGGGGAGTACCTGACAGCGGTTCCCCCGACACCGGCGACGGCCCATAATGGCGGCCATTATAGGGCCTGGGGCCCTGCCGCAACGCCGAATTCGAGGAGATTTTTCATGGCCGTCGCCCTCAATACCCTGGTCGAGGAAGCCGAGCGCTACCTGGGCAGCGCCAGGATCCCGGACTATTGCCCCAACGGCCTGCAGGTCGAGGGCCGCCCGCAGGTCAGCCGCATCGTCAGCGGCGTGACCGCCAGCCAGGCACTGCTGGACGCCGCGGTCGAAGCCGAGGCCGACCTGGTGCTGGTCCACCATGGTTATTTCTGGAAAGGCGAGAATCCGTGCATCACCGGCATCAAGCAGCGCCGCCTGAAAACCCTGCTCAAGCACGACATCAGCCTGCTGACCTTCCACCTGCCGCTGGATGTGCACCCGGAGGTGGGCAATAACGTGCAGCTGGCGCGCCAGCTGGACATCACCGTCGAAGGCCCGCTGGACCCGAACAACCCCAAGGTGGTCGGCCTGGTCGGCTCGCTGGCCGAGCCGCTGTCGGTACGTGACTTCGCCCGGCGTGTGCAGGAGGCCCTGGGCCGCGAGCCGCTGGTGGTCGAGGGCGAGCAGATGATTCGCCGGGTCGGCTGGTGCACCGGCGGTGGGCAGGGCTACATCGACAATGCCATTGCCGCCGGGGTCGACCTGTTCATCAGTGGCGAGGCTTCCGAGCAGACCTTCCACAGTGCCCGGGAAAACGGCATCAGCTTCATCGCCGCCGGGCACCACGCCACCGAGCGCTACGGCGTGCAGGCGCTGGGCGATTACCTGGCGCGTCGCTTTGCCCTGGAGCACCTGTTCATCGATTGCCCGAATCCGATCTGATGATGCAGGTGTCGTTCCTGTAGGAGCGGCCTTGGGTCGCGAAAGGGCCGCAAAGCGGCCCCAGGCTTTCAGCGTTTACGCATCAATTGCCGGGGCTGCTTTGCAGCCCTTTCGCGACCCAAGGCCGCTCCTACAGGGGCCTCGCAGGTCCCAAACCCCCAGTCATATCGTTAGATTGTTTCGATCTAGGCAGCCTCCTAAATAGAACAGGGCGCTGTGATAAAGTGGCTCGCTCGAACACGGCCCGCAGGCCGTCCATAAGATCGTTTTTCGTGAGTAGCCATGGTCGACAATCTGACGCACTTGAAACAGCTGGAGGCGGAGAGCATCCACATCATCCGCGAGGTGGCCGCCGAGTTCGACAACCCGGTGATGCTGTACTCGATCGGCAAGGATTCCGCGGTCATGCTGCACCTGGCGCGCAAGGCGTTCTTCCCGGGCAAGCTGCCGTTCCCGGTGATGCACGTCGACACCCAGTGGAAGTTCCAGGAGATGTACCGCTTCCGCGACAAGATGGTCGAAGAGATGGGCCTGGAGCTGATCACCCACGTCAACCCCGAGGGTGTGGCGCAGGGCATCAACCCGTTCACCCATGGCAGCTCCAAGCACACCGACATCATGAAGACCCAGGGCCTGAAGCAGGCGCTGGACAAGCATGGCTTCGACGCCGCCTTCGGTGGCGCGCGCCGCGACGAAGAGAAGTCGCGGGCCAAGGAGCGCGTCTACTCGTTCCGCGACAGCAAGCACCGCTGGGATCCGAAGAACCAGCGCCCGGAGCTGTGGAACATCTACAACGGCAAGGTCAACAAGGGCGAGTCGATCCGCGTGTTCCCCTTGTCGAACTGGACCGAGCTGGACATCTGGCAGTACATCTACCTCGAAGGCATCCCGATCGTGCCGCTGTACTTCGCCGCCGAGCGCGAAGTGATCGAGAAGAACGGCACCCTGATCATGATCGACGACGCGCGCATCCTCGAGCACCTCACCGAGGAAGAGAAAGCGCGGATCGTCAAGAAGAAGGTGCGTTTCCGTACCCTGGGCTGCTACCCGCTGACGGGTGCGGTCGAGTCTGAAGCCGAGACCCTGACGGACATCATCCAGGAAATGCTCCTGACCCGAACGTCCGAGCGCCAGGGCCGCGTCATCGACCACGATGGCGCCGGTTCCATGGAAGACAAAAAACGCCAAGGCTACTTCTAATTTCAGGGCTTCCTCATGTCGCACCAATCCGATCTGATCAGCGAGGACATCCTCGCCTACCTGGCCCAGCACGAGCGTAAAGAGCTGCTGCGCTTTCTCACCTGCGGCAACGTGGACGACGGCAAGAGCACCCTGATCGGGCGCCTGCTGCACGACTCGAAGATGATCTACGAGGACCACCTCGAGGCCATCACCCGCGATTCGAAGAAGTCCGGCACCACGGGTGAGGAAGTCGACCTGGCGTTGCTGGTCGACGGCCTGCAGGCCGAACGCGAGCAGGGCATCACCATCGATGTGGCCTATCGCTACTTCTCCACCGCCAAGCGCAAGTTCATCATCGCCGACACCCCGGGCCACGAGCAGTACACCCGCAACATGGCCACCGGCGCGTCCACCTGCGACCTGGCGATCATCCTGGTCGATGCCCGCTACGGCGTGCAGACCCAGACCCGTCGGCACAGCTACATCGCCTCCCTGCTGGGCATCAAGCACATCGTCGTCGCGGTCAACAAGATGGACCTCAAGGGCTTCGACGAGCAGGTGTTCGAGTCGATCAAGGCCGACTACCTGAAGTTCGCCGCGGGCATCGACCTCAAGCCATCGAGCCTGCACTTCGTGCCGATGTCGGCGCTCAAGGGCGACAACGTGGTCAACCGCAGCGAGCGCTCGCCGTGGTACACGGGCCCGGCCCTGATGGAAATCCTCGAAACCGTCGAGATCGCCGGCGACCGCAATGTCACCGACCTGCGTTTCCCGGTGCAGTACGTCAACCGCCCGAACCTGAACTTCCGCGGCTTTGCCGGCACCATCGCCGGTGGCGTGGTGCACAAGGGCGACGAGATCGTCGTGCTGCCGTCGGGCAAGAGCAGCCGGGTCAAGTCCATCGTCACCTTCGAAGGTGAGCTGGAAAACGCCGGCCCAGGCCAGGCGGTGACCCTGACCATGGAAGACGAGATCGACATCTCCCGCGGCGACCTGCTGGTGCATGCCGACAACGTGCCGCAGGTGGCCGACCAGTTCGACGCCATGCTGGTATGGATGGCCGAGGAGCCGATGCTCCCGGGCAAGAAGTACGACATCAAGCGCGCCACCAGCTATGTGCCGGGCTCGATCGCCAGCATCAGCCACAAGGTCGATGTGAACACCCTCGAGCAGGGCGCTGCCAGTGCCCTGCAATTGAACGAGATCGGCCGGGTGAAAGTGGCGCTGGACAGCGCCATCGCCCTGGACGGCTACGACAGCAACCGCACCACGGGTGCGTTCATCGTCATCGACCGCCTGACCAATGGCACTGTCGGCGCCGGCATGATCATCGCCCCGCCGGTACTGCCCCATGGCAGTGCCGGGCAGCACGGCAAGCTGGCCCATGTGTCCACCGAGGAGCGTGCCCTGCGCTTCGGCCAGCAGCCAGCCACCGTGCTGTTCAGCGGCCTGTCCGGCGCGGGCAAGAGCACCCTGGCCTATGCCGTGGAGCGCAAGCTGTTCGACATGGGCCGTGCGGTCTATGTGCTCGATGGCCAGAACCTGCGCCACGACCTGAACAAGGGCTTGGCGCAGGACCGTGCCGGGCGCACCGAGAACTGGCGCCGCGCCGCCCATGTGGCGCGCCAGTTCAACGAAGCCGGTATGCTGACCCTGGCCGCGTTCGTCGCCCCGGATGCCGAAGGCCGCGAACAGGCCAAGGCGCTGATCGGCAAGGAGCGTCTGGTGACCGTCTATGTGCAGGCCTCGCCGCTGGTCTGCCGCGAGCGTGATCCGCAGGGCCTGTATGCCGCTGGCGGCGACAACATCCCGGGCGAGAGCTTCCCGTTCGATGTGCCGCTGGATGCCGACCTGGTGATCGACACCCAGTCGGTCAGCGTCGATGAAGGCGTGAAGCAGGTGCTGGATGTGTTGCGCCAGCGCGGCGCGATCTGATCTTCACCCTGCATGAACAACCCCGCTTCGGCGGGGTTTTTTATTGGTTCGGGGCCGGCAAATGCGGTGCTTGCGAGAGCCTGGGGCTGCTTCGCAGCCCTTTCGCGACACAAGGCCGCTCCTACAGGGGAACGCGAGCGCCTGTAGGAGCGGCCTTGCCGAGGCGTCGGACCGGTCGGAAAGGGGCGCAAAGCGCCCCCGGCATTGCTAGATATGTTTCTCGGTAACGGGAATCACCCGCCGCTCCTTCACCGCTTTGTACGAAAAACTCGAATAGATCTCCTTCACCCCCGGCAAGCGCTGCAGCACCTCGCGGGTGAACTCGCCAAACGACTCAAGGTCGCGGGCGAGAATCTCCAGCAGGAAGTCATAGCGCCCGGAAATATTGTGGCAGGCGACGATTTCGGGGATTTCCATCAGCCGCTGCTCGAATGCCAGGGCCATGTCCTTGGTGTGCGAGTCCATCATGATGCTGACGAAGGCGGTCACGCCAAAACCCAGCGACTTGGGCGAGAGGATGGCCTGGTAGCCGGTGATGTAGCCGTTGTCCTCGAGCAGCTTGACCCGTCGCCAGCAAGGCGAGGTGGTCAGGGCGACCTGGTCGGCGAGTTCGGAAACGGTCAGGCGCGCGTTGTCCTGCAGGGCGGCGAGCAGGGCGCGGTCGGTGCGGTCCAGCGACGAAGGCATATCTTGCCCTCCCATGTTTATTTTTGTTGTTTTTATTTCAGCAATGGCCGGTAACCGTGGGCAACTTTGGAAAAAACGTCGCAGGCCGGTGGCATAAGCTTATAGCAAACCACAAGAGGCTGTTGCCATGCGCGACTCCAATAACAACACCGGTTTTTCCACGCGGGCCATCCACCACGGCTATGACCCGCTGTCCCACGGCGGCGCGCTGGTGCCGCCGGTCTACCAGACCGCCACCTACGCCTTCCCCACGGTCGAGTACGGCGCCGCCTGCTTTGCCGGCGAGCAGCCCGGGCATTTCTACAGCCGCATTTCCAACCCGACCCTGGCGTTGCTGGAGCAGCGCATGGCCTCGCTCGAAGGCGGCGAGGCCGGGCTGGCGCTGGCCTCGGGCATGGGCGCCATTACCGCCACGCTATGGACCCTGCTACGCCCGGGGGACGAGCTGATCGTTGGCAGCACCCTGTACGGCTGCACCTTCGCCTACCTGCACCATGGCATCGGCGAATTCGGGGTGAAGATCCGCCATGTCGATCTTAACGACAGCGCCGCGCTCAAGGCCGCGCTCAGCGCCAGGACGCGCATGATCTACTTCGAGACCCCGGCCAACCCCAACATGCAACTGGTGGACATCGCCGCGGTGGCCGAGACGGCCCGCGGCCATGACTTGAGCATCGTGGTCGACAACACCTACTGCACGCCATACCTGCAGCGGCCGCTGGAGCTGGGTGCCGACCTGGTGGTGCACTCGGCCACCAAGTACCTCTCTGGCCATGGCGACATCACCGCCGGCCTGGTGGTCGGGCGCCAGGCGCTGGTCGAGCGGATTCGCCTGGAAGGGCTCAAGGACATGACCGGCGCGGTGCTCTCGCCGCATGACGCCGCCTTGCTGATGCGCGGCATCAAGACCCTGGCCTTGCGCATGGACCGGCACTGCGCCAACGCGCGCCAGGTGGCCGAGTACCTGGCGCGCCAGCCCCAGGTGGAACTGATCCATTACCCAGGCCTGCCGTCGTTCGCCCAGTACGCCCTGGCGCAGCGGCAGATGCGCCTGCCAGGCGGGATGATCGCCTTCGAACTCAAGGGCGGCATCGAGGCCGGGCGCCGCTTCATGAACGCCCTGCAACTGTTCAGCCGCGCGGTCAGCCTGGGCGACGCCGAATCGCTGGCCCAGCACCCGGCGAGCATGACCCATTCCAGCTATACCCAGGCAGAGCGCGCCGCGCATGGCATCTCGGAAGGCTTGGTACGGCTTTCGGTAGGCCTGGAGGACATCGACGACTTGCTGGCCGACATTGCCCAGGCCCTGAAGGCTTGCGCCTGAACCGCCACGCACGAGGCTTGAGCGATGGTAGCGATGATGAATCCGAACGAGCCGCTGACGGCCCTGGACCAGGCCCTGGACAGTGACCCCGGGGAAACGGCGGAATGGTGCCAGGCGTTGGAATCGACCCTGGTCCACTGCGGGCCGACGCGCGCGCGGTATCTGTTGCAGCGTTTGCAGGCCCACGCCCTGGAGTTGGGCCTGGCGCGCGAGGCCCAGGCCTTCTCGGCCTATCGCAACACCCTGGCGGTGGAGCAGCAGGGCGCCTACCCCGGTGACCTGGAGCTGGACCAGCGCATTACCAGCATCCTGCGCTGGAACGCCCTGGCCATGGTGGTGCGCGCCAACCACGCCTATGGCGAGCTGGGCGGACACATTGCCAGCTACGCCTCGGCGGCGGAGCTCTTCGAGGTCGGCTTCCAGCATTTCTTTCGCGGCGAAGGCGACGGGCCGGGGCGCAGCGCCGACCTGGTGTTCTTCCAGCCGCATTCGGCACCGGGCATTTATGCCCGGGCGTTTCTCGAGGGGCGCCTGGACGAGGCGCAACTGGCCAACTACCGCCAGGAAGTCGCCGGCAACGGCCTGTGCTCTTATCCACACCCTTGGCTGATGCCCGGCTTCTGGCAGTTCCCCACCGGCTCCATGGGCATCGGCCCGCTCAACGCGATCTACCAGGCGCGCTTCATGCGCTACCTGCAGCACCGTGGCCTGCTCGACACCTCGCGGCGGCATGTGTGGGGCGTGTTCGGCGACGGCGAGATGGACGAGCCGGAATCCATCGCCGGCCTGACCCTGGCTGCGCGCGAAGGGCTGGACAACCTGACGTTCATCGTCAACTGCAACCTGCAACGGCTGGACGGCCCGGTGCGCGGCAATGGCCAGATCATCCAGGAGCTGGAAGCGCTGTTCAGTGGCGCCGGCTGGAATGTGATCAAGGTGCTGTGGGGCTCGGAATGGGACCCGCTGTTCGCCCGCGACCACGAGCATGCGCTGCTGCGTCAGCTGGCGGCGACCCCGGACGGCCAGTTCCAGACCCTTGGCGCCAAGGACGGCAGCTACAACCTCGAGCATTTCTTCAAGCAGCACCCGGCCTTGCAGCGCCTGGTGGCGCACATGAGCACCGACGAAATCAACGCGCTCAAGCGCGGCGGCCATGATTTTCGCAAGCTGCACGCCGCCTATGCCGCCGCCAAGGCGTGCAAGGGCCGGCCGACGGTGATCCTGGCCAAGACCAAGAAGGGCTACGGCATGAGCAGTGCCGGTGAATCGCGGATGACCGCGCATCAGGCCAAGAAGCTCGACGTGCAGGCGTTGCTGGCGTTCCGCGATCGTTTTCGCCTGCCGCTGTCGGACCAGGCGGTGGAGCAGTTGCAGTTCTATCGCCCGGCCGAGGACAGCCCGGAAATGCGCTACCTGCGCCAGCGCCGCGCAGCCCTGGGGGGGCCATTGCCAAAGCGGCGCACCGATTGCGAGACACTGCCCTTGCCGGACCTGCAGGCCTTCGCCGGCTTTGCCTTGCACGCCGACGGCAAGCAGATGTCCACCACCATGGCTGCCGTGCGCCTGCTAGGCAACTGGCTGAAGGCGCCGGGCCTGGGGCCGCGGGTGGTGCCGATCGTCGCCGACGAGGCGCGCACCTTCGGCATGGCCAGCCTGTTCCGCCAGATCGGCATCTATGCCCCCCAGGGGCAGCGCTACGAACCCGAGGACGCCGGCTCGTTGCTGGTCTACAAGGAGGCGCGCGACGGCCAGCTGCTGGAGGAGGGCATCACCGAGGCCGGGGCGCTGTCTTCCTGGATCGCGGCGGCCACCGCCTACGCGGTGCATGGCGAACCGATGTTGCCGGTGTACATCTATTACTCGATGTTCGGTTTCCAGCGGGTCGGCGACCTGATCTGGGCCGCCGCCGACCAGCGTGCCCGCGGGTTGTTGCTGGGCGCCACCGCCGGACGCACCACCCTGGGTGGGGAAGGGCTGCAGCACCAGGACGGCTCCAGCCTGGTGATGGCTTCGATGGTGCCCAACTGCCGGGCCTGGGACCCTTGTTTCGCCGGCGAGCTGGCGGTGATCCTCGACCATGCCGCGCGGCGCATGCTGGTGGAGCAGTGCGACGAATTCCACTATGTGGCGGTGATGAACGAAAACTATGCACAGCCATCGTTGCCCGATGGCGCGCGGGAGGCCGTGTTGCGTGGCATGTATCTGTACACCCGGCAGCAGGCGCAGCGCCCGCTCGGCCAGGTGCGTTTGTTGGGCTCGGGCACGATCCTGCGCGAGGTGATCGCGGCGGGCGAGTTGCTGGCGAACGACTGGCAGGTCGATTGCGAGGTGTTCAGCGTCACCAGCTTCAGCGAACTGGCGCGCGACGCCCGGGATGCGCGACGGGTTGCGCTGGCGGGCGGCGAGGAAGATTGCCATCTGCGTGGCTGCCTGCCCGGCGATGCACCGGTGATCGCGGCGAGCGACTATGTGCGCGCCTGGCCGCAATTGATTGCCGAGTATGTCGGCGCCCCCTACATCACCCTGGGCACCGATGGCTTCGGGCGCAGCGATACGCGGCAGCAGTTGCGGCGGTTCTTCGAGGTGGACCGTTACGCGGTGGTGATGGCGGCGTTGTACAGCCTGGTTCGCCAGGGGCAGTTGCCCGAGCAGGTGGTGGCACACGCCAGGGCGCGCTATTCGATCACGGATGATGCTGCACCTTGGTATCGCTGACTACGCAACACCTGCAGGAGCCGGCTTGCCGGCGAACGCAAGGCGCAGCCTTGCTTGTCGGTACCGCGATGCCTGCTTCGCCAGCAAGGCTGGCTCCTACGGTCTGGACTGCGGTACAAAAAAAGGCCTCTTGCGAGGCCTTTTGTTTAACGCTTGAGCCCGTAGCTCTCGTCGAGCATGCCCGGCGAGTTCGGCGCTTTGGGCGCATAGTCGCGTGGCACTTCGGCGGTGTCCTTGGGCGGCGTCAGGCGGTCGCGCGGACCTTGCGCGGCGTCCGAATGCAGCGCGGCCAGCAGGCGCTGGCGGGTCAGCTCGTCCAGGGCCAGGCGGTTGGCGCCATCGGCCAGGTGATCCTGGACGTCCTGGTAGCTCTGGGTCAGCTTCTTGACCAGCGAAGCGGTGCTGTTGAAGTGGGTCACCACTTCGTTCTGGTAATTGTCGAAACGCTGCTGGATGTCATCCAGCTGGCGTTGGGTGTTGCTCGGTGCCGCATTGGGCAGCAGGCGGGCCAGCGCGAAACCGACGACCACGCCGACAACCAGGGCCAGGGTCGGCAGCAACCAAACAAGGAGCGAGTGTTCCACGAGTCCTTCCTCTATAAACGGCTTTGCTTTACGTTAACGGCTCAGACCTGCGCTGTATACCGCGAGCGATCGCAAATCAGAACAGAATTCCTCAGCTAGACGAGTCGACCCTTCCCGAGGTCACGGAGTAGTGCCTTGCTTATCCGCGAAACACCCTTGTTCATCGATGGCCCGTGCGGTCAGCTGGAAGCCTTGTACCTGGACGTGGCCGACGCCCGCGGCGCGGTGCTGATCTGCCACCCCAACCCGGTCCAGGGCGGCACCATGCTCAACAAGGTGGTCTCGACCCTGCAACGCACCGCTCGCGATGCCGGCTACGTCACCTTGCGCTTCAACTACCGGGGCGTCGGCCAGAGCGCTGGCAGCCATGACATGGGCGCCGGCGAGGTAGACGACGCCGAGGCGGTAGCGGCCTGGCTGCGTGAACAGCACCCCGAGCTGCCCCTGGTGCTGATGGGGTTCTCCTTCGGCGGTTTCGTCGCCACCAGCCTGGCCGGACGCCTGGAGGGCGAGGGCGTCGAATTGCAACAACTGTTCATGATCGCCCCGGCGGTGATGCGCCTGACCGAGCAGTTCCCTCTGCCCGAGCGCGCCACGCTCACTATCATCCAGCCGGACAGCGACGAAGTGGTCGCCCCGCAGCTGGTCTACGACTGGTCCGAGGCCCTGTCGCGTCCCCATGAGCTGCTGAAAGTGGCAGAATGCGGACACTTCTTCCATGGCAAGCTGACCGATCTGAAGGATCTGCTGCTGCCGCGCCTTTCGAACTGAGCCAAGCCTGAATAAGCGAACACCCATGACCACGCGCATTCTCACCGGTATCACCACCACCGGCACCCCGCACCTGGGCAACTACGCCGGCGCCATCCGCCCGGCCATCCTCGCCAGCCAGCAGCCCGGTGCCGACTCGTTCTACTTCCTGGCCGACTACCACGCCCTGATCAAGTGCGACGACCCGCTGCGCATCCAGCGTTCGCGCCTGGAAATCGCCGCCACCTGGCTGGCCGGTGGCCTGGACCCGGACAAGGTGACCTTCTACCGGCAGTCCGACATCCCCGAGATTCCCGAACTGACCTGGCTGCTGACCTGTGTCGCGGCCAAGGGCCTGCTCAACCGCGCCCACGCCTACAAGGCCTCGGTGGACAAGAACGTCGAGGCCGGCGAAGACCCGGACGCCGGCGTGAGCATGGGCCTGTTCAGCTACCCGGTACTGATGGCCGCCGACATCCTGATGTTCAACGCGCACAAGGTGCCGGTCGGACGCGACCAGATCCAGCACGTGGAAATGGCCCGCGACATCGGCCAGCGCTTCAACCACCTGTTCGGCCAGGGCAAGGACTTCTTCGCCCTGCCCGAGGCGGTCATCGAGGAAACCGTGGCGACCCTGCCGGGCCTGGACGGTCGCAAGATGTCCAAGAGCTATGACAACACCATTCCGTTGTTCACCAGCGCCAAGGACATGAAGGATGCGATCTCGCGCATCGTCACCGACTCCCGCGCCCCGGGCGAGGCGAAGGACCCGGACAATTCGCACCTGTTCACCTTGTTCCAGGCGTTCTCGACGCCAGCGCAGTCCGCCGCGTTCCGCGACGAGCTGCTGCAGGGGCTGGGTTGGGGCGAGGCCAAGCAGCGCCTGTTCCAGTTGCTCGACGGCCAGCTGGCCGAAAAGCGCGAGCACTACCATCAGTTGATCGCACGCCCCTCTGACCTGGAAGACATCCTCCTGGCCGGCGCTGCCAAGGCGCGCAAGATCGCCACGCCGTTCCTCGAGCAATTGCGCGAGGCGGTGGGCCTGCGTTCGTTCCGCACGGCCGTGCAGGCCAGCGCTGAAGTGAAGAAGAAGGCCGCCAAGAGCGCCCGTTTCGTCAGCTTCCGCGACGAGGACGGCAGTTTCCGCTTCCGCCTGCTGGCTGCCGATGGCGAGCAACTGCTGCTGTCGCGCAGCTTCGCCGATGGCAAGAGCGCCGGTGCCGTGAGCAAACAACTGCAGCAAGCTGGCGAGGCCGATGTACGGGTCGAGGGCTTGAGCTTCAGCCTGTGGCTGGAAGGCGAGCAGGTCGCCGAAGGGCCGCAGTTCGAGAGCGCCGAAGCCCGTGACGCGGCCATCGCGAGCTTGCGCGAGGCCCTGGCGCCGCAGCAGGACTGAGCGCCTGCCCTGTAGGAGCGGCCTTGTGTCGCGAAAGGGGCGCGTAGCGGCCCCGGGATTTTTTGTTTCATGCGCAACTGTCGGGGCCGCTTTGCGGCCCTTTCGCGACACAAGGCCGCTCCTACAGGCGACGTGGAGTGCTTGCCTTCTCAGGTAATGAGGCAAGTGGTCGCATGTATCATTGCCAT
Organism: Pseudomonas muyukensis; assembly: GCF_019139535.1. Lineage (NCBI taxonomy): Bacteria > Pseudomonadati > Pseudomonadota > Gammaproteobacteria > Pseudomonadales > Pseudomonadaceae > Pseudomonas > Pseudomonas muyukensis. The sequence goes on from NZ_CP077073.1 coordinate 1,678,257, forward strand.
CAGGCGGGCCTGTCGCTACAGTGACGGCCCGTTTTTTGTTGCCTCGCTAACGAAATCATGACTCCTCTAGAACGCTATCAAGCAGATCTGAAACGTCCCGACTTCTTCCATGACGCGGCGCAGGAAACTGCGGTGCGCCACCTGCAGCGCCTGTACGACGACCTGGTGCGCGCGCAGAACAACAAGCCGGGCGTGTTCGGCAAGCTGTTCGGCAAGAAGGAACAGACGCCGGTCAAGGGCCTGTACTTCTGGGGCGGGGTAGGGCGAGGCAAGACCTACCTGGTCGATACCTTCTACGAAGCGCTGCCGTTCAAGCAGAAGATGCGCACGCACTTCCACCGCTTCATGAAGCGTGTCCACGAGGAAATGAAGACCCTCAAGGGCGAGAAGAACCCGCTGACCATCATCGCCAAGCGCTTCAGCGACGAAGCCAAGGTGATCTGCTTCGACGAGTTCTTCGTCTCCGACATCACCGACGCCATGATCCTCGGCACCCTGATGGAAGAGCTGTTCAAGAACGGCGTGTCGCTGGTGGCGACTTCCAACATCGTGCCGGACGGCCTGTACAAGGACGGCCTGCAGCGCGCGCGCTTCCTGCCAGCCATCGCCATGATCAAGCAGTACACCGACGTGGTGAACGTCGACAGCGGCGTGGACTACCGCCTGCGCCACCTGGAGCAGGCCGAGCTGTTCCACTTCCCGCTCAACGAGGCGGCGCACCAAAGCATGCGCGCCAGCTTCAAGGCACTGACCCCCGAGTGCACCCAGGCCGTCGACAACGACGTGCTGATGATCGAGAACCGTCCGATCCACGCCCTGCGCACCTGTGACGACGTCGCCTGGTTCGACTTCCGCGCCCTGTGCGACGGGCCGCGCAGCCAGAACGATTACATCGAGCTGGGCAAGATCTTCCACGCCGTGCTGCTGAGCAACGTCGAGCAGATGGGCGTGACCACCGACGACATCGCCCGGCGCTTCATCAACATGGTCGACGAGTTCTACGACCGTAACGTGAAGCTGATCATCTCGGCCGAGGTGGAGCTCAAGGACCTGTATACCGGTGGTCGCCTGAGCTTCGAGTTCCAGCGCACGCTCAGCCGGTTGCTGGAGATGCAGTCCCACGAGTTCCTGTCGCGGGCGCACAAGCCTTAAGAATCTGGGGCCGCTTTGCGGCCCTTTCGCGACACAAGGCCGCTCCTACAGGGATCGCGTGACTTCTGTAGGCGCGGCCTTGTGTCGCGAAAGGGCTGCAAAGCAGCCCCAATGCCTCAAGCTTCCTGCATGAACTGCTGCCGATACTGGTTCGGCGACAACTCCGTGTGCTGGCGGAACAAGCGGGCGAAGAAGCTCGCGTCGTCGTAGCCGACCTCGTAGCTGATGGTCTTGATGCTCTTGCGGGTGCTCGACAGCAGGCCCTTGGCGGTCTCGATGCGCAGGCGCTGCAAATAGTGCAGCGGCTTGTCGCCGGTGGCGCTCTGGAACCTGCGCATGAAGTTGCGGATGCTCATGCCGTGGTTGCGCGCCACGTCCTCGAAGCGGAACTTGTCGGCGAAGTGCTCCTCGAGCCAGTGCTGGATCTGCAGGATGATCAGGTCCTGGTGCAGCTTCTGGCCGCCGAAACCCATGCGCCCGGGCGTGTAGCTGCGCTGTACCTCGTAGAGGATGTCGCGGGCCACCGCCCGGGCGACGTTCGCCCCGCAGAAGCGCTCGATCAGGTAGATGTACAGGTCGCAGGCCGAGGTGGTGCCGCCGGCGCAGTACAGGTTGTCGGCGTCGGTCAGGTGCTTGTCCTGGTTGAGGCGGATCTTCGGGTAGCGCTCGGCGAAACTGGCGAAGAAGCGCCAGTAGGTGGTCGCCTCCTTGCCGTCGAGCAGGCCCGACTCGGCCAGCCAGAACACCCCGCTGGCCTCGGCGCACAGCACCGCGCCACGGGCATGCTGCTCGCGCAGCCAGGGCAGTACCTGCGGGTAGCGTTGCAGGAGGTTGTCGAAGTCGTCCCAGAACGCCGGGAGAATGATCACGTCGGCATCGTCCAGGCCGCCGTCGACCGGTAGTTGTACGTTGCTGAAACTGTCCACGGGCAGGCCGTCCGGGCTCACCAGGCCGATCTCGAACATCGGCTGCAGGCCCAGGCCCAGCTGCTTGCTGTAGCGCAGGCTGGCCAGGTGGAAGAAATCCTTGGCCTGCATCAGTGTCGAGGCGAACACTTTATCAATGGCCAGGATGCTGACGCGCCGCAAGGACGCGGAGGGTTGGGTAAACATCATTGTCATTGTTCTTATAGGGTAGAGTGGTCAATCACCGGCTGGATCGTCTTATTTTTTGGCGATTGTGTCTACCCCGTATTCCCCATCGCCGGGCAAGCCCGCTGCCACGCCCGTGCAGGAGCGGGCCTCGGCTCAGGGCGCCGGGTTCGGCTGCTCCTGATGCAGCGCCTCGATTGCCGCCAGCAGCTCGTCGCCCAGGTTCAGTGCCTGGCTGTCGATATTGCTCTGCAACTGCTCGATGCTGGTCGCGCCGATGATGTTGCTGGTGACGAATGGCTGGCGGGTGACGAACGCCAGGGCCATCTGCGCCGGGTCCAGCCCGTGCTCGCGGGCCAGTTGCACATAGCGGCTGCAGGCCGCCACGGTCTGCGGGTTGGAATAGCGGGCGAAGCGGCTGAACAGGGTCAGGCGGCCTTGCGCCGGGCGGGCGCCGTTCTCGTACTTGCCCGACAGCATGCCGAAGGCCAGCGGCGAGTAGGCCAGCAGCCCGCACTGTTCACGAATCGCCACCTCGGCCAGGCCCACTTCGAAGCTGCGGTTGAGCAGGTTGTAGGGGTTCTGGATCGACACCGCGCGTGGCCAGCCGCGGGTTTCGGCCAGGTGCAGGAACTTCATCGTGCCCCACGGGGTTTCGTTGGACAGGCCGATATGGCGGATCTTGCCGGCGCGCACCTGTTCGTCGAGCACCTCCAGGGTTTCTTCCAGCGGCGTGAACAGGTCGTGGGGCAGGTGCTGGTAGCCGAGCTTGCCGAAGAAATTGGTGCTGCGCTCGGGCCAGTGCAGCTGGTACAGGTCGATGCGGTCGGTCTGCAGGCGCTTCAGGCTTTGCTCCAGCGCCGCGACGATGTGCTGGCGATTGTGCTTGAGCTGGCCGTCGCGGATATGGCTGATGCCGTTGCCAGGGCCGGCGACCTTGCTGGCCAGGAACCAGTCGTCGCGGTCGCCGTTGGCGGCGAACCAGTTGCCGATGATGCGCTCGGTGGCGGCGTAGGTTTCCGGGCGTGGCGGCACCGGGTACATCTCGGCGGTGTCGATGAAGTTGATGCCGCAGGCCTTGGCCAGGGCGATCTGGGCGAAGGCCTGTTCCTGGGTGTTCTGTTCGCCCCAGGTCATGGTGCCCAGGCACAGGGCGCTGACGTTGAGGTCGGTGCGGCCGAGCTTGCGGTATTCCATCAAAAAAGCGCTCCAGGCAAAGAAGCCCATAAAAGCAGGTTGAAATTTCTTGTGCAATCTGGATAATTCTGCAGCTCTTCGCGTGGCGGAAGTGATGCACCACCATGACTGAAGAACCTTTGTCGAACATTGGCGTGCCCGACCCGAGCCCCCAAAAGCGTCAGCGTTCGGCTGCGCGTTTGCCCTTGGCAAGCTGTGCACTATCCAGTAAGATTCGCCGTCTATTTTTCGCTGGGCGGCCTCTGAGGCTTTAGAGAATGAAAACTTTTACTGCTAAACCGGAAACAGTAAAGCGCGAGTGGTTCGTAGTCGACGCCGCTGGTCAGACCCTGGGTCGTCTGGCTACCGAAATCGCTAGCCGCCTGCGTGGCAAGCACAAGCCAGAATACACCCCTCACGTTGACACCGGCGACTACATCGTCGTCATCAACGCCGAGCAAATCCGTGTGACTGGTGCCAAGTCTTCCGACAAGATGTACTACTCCCACTCCGGCTTCCCGGGCGGTATCAAGGAAATCAACTTCGAGAAGTTGATCGCCAAGGCCCCTGAGCGTGTCATCGAAACCGCGGTCAAAGGCATGCTGCCGAAGAACCCGCTGGGTCGCGACATGTACCGCAAGCTGAAAGTGTACGCGGGTGCTGCTCACCCACACACTGCTCAGCAGCCTCAAGAACTGAAGATCTAACGGGATAGTTCATTATGTCGGCGACTCAAAACTACGGCACTGGCCGTCGCAAGACCGCAACCGCTCGCGTTTTCCTGCGTCCTGGTACCGGTAACATCTCCATCAACAACCGTTCCCTGGACGTGTTCTTCGGCCGCGAAACCGCTCGCATGGTTGTTCGCCAGCCGCTGGAACTGACCGAGACCGTTGAGAAGTTCGACATCTACGTCACCGTTTCCGGTGGTGGTGTCAGCGGTCAGGCCGGTGCGATCCGCCACGGTATCACCCGCGCCCTGATGGAATACGACGAAACCCTGCGTGGCGCCCTGCGTCGTGCTGGCTACGTCACCCGCGACGCTCGTGAAGTCGAGCGTAAGAAAGTGGGTCTGCGTAAAGCGCGTAAGCGTCCTCAGTACTCCAAGCGTTAATACCGCTTCGGCAGTCGAAAAAAGCCCGGTTCCAGTTTGGAACCGGGCTTTTTTTATGTCTTGAACTACCCTCTCTGCTAGTCCGTGGCCGTTTGTCGCATAGACGCAGATCAAGCAAAGCGAGGGTTGTGGCCCGACGAGCGGGTAATCACCTTGTCAGCGTGTGGATTTGTTCCTTACCATTGCGGCCAATTTTTAGTGCCACAGACGTACCTAAGTAGATGCCTGTTCAAAACAGGCCAAGCAAGCTGATGGGAGAGGACTGAATGAGCAATGACGGCGTCAACGCAGGCCGGCGCCGCTTCCTCGTAGCCGCGACATCCGTGGTCGGGGCAGCGGGGGCAGTGGGGGCAGCGGTACCGTTCGTGGGGTCATGGTTTCCCAGTGCCAAGGCGAAAGCCGCAGGGGCACCGGTGAAGGTCAATATCGCCAAGGTCGAGCCCGGTCAGCAGATGGTAGCTGAATGGCGCGGGCAACCTGTATTCATCGTGCGGCGAACGGAGGAGATCCTCGGCAATCTGAAAAAGATCGCCGGCGAGCTGTCCGACCCGGAATCCAAGGCGTCGGTGCAACCGACCTACGTTGACCCGCAAGTCCGCTCGATCAAGCCGGAGATCCTCATCCTGGTCGGCCTGTGCACCCACCTGGGCTGCTCGCCGACGTTCCGTCCGGAAGTCGCGCCTGCCGACCTGGGGCCGAAATGGGTGGGCGGCTACTTCTGCCCTTGCCACGGCTCGCACTACGACCTCGCCGGCCGCGTCTACAAGTCCCAGCCGGCGCCTCTCAACCTGCCAGTGCCACCGCACTCGTACGAGTCGGACGACATCATCGTCATCGGCGTCGATCAGGAGAACGCATGATGAGCAAGTTCATGGAGTGGATCGATGCGCGCTTCCCCGCGACCAAGATGTGGGAAGACCATCTGAGCAAGTATTACGCGCCCAAGAACTTCAACTTCCTGTACTTCTTCGGCTCCCTGGCACTGCTGGTGCTGGTCAACCAGATCGTCACCGGCGTGTGGCTGACCATGAGTTTCACCCCCTCGGCGGAAGAGGCCTTCGCCTCGGTCGAGTACATCATGCGCGACGTCGAATACGGCTGGATCCTGCGCTACCTGCACTCCACCGGCGCCTCGGCGTTCTTCATCGTGGTCTACCTGCACATGTTCCGCGGCCTGCTCTACGGCTCCTACCAGAAGCCACGCGAGCTGGTCTGGCTGTTCGGCATGCTGATCTACCTGGCGCTGATGGCCGAGGCCTTCATGGGCTACCTGCTGCCATGGGGCCAGATGTCGTACTGGGGCGCCCAGGTGATCATCTCGCTGTTCGGCGCCATCCCGGTGATCGGCGACGACCTGACCCAGTGGATCCGTGGTGACTACCTGATTTCGGGCATCACCCTGAACCGCTTCTTCGCCCTGCACGTAGTGGCCCTGCCGATCGTGATCCTCGGCCTGGTGGTGCTGCACATCCTGGCCCTGCACGAAGTGGGGTCGAACAACCCCGATGGCGTGGACATCAAGAAGAAAAAGGACGAGAACGGCATTCCGCTGGATGGCATTCCGTTCCACCCGTACTACACCGTGAAGGATATCGCCGGGGTGGTGGTGTTCCTCTTCGTGTTCTGCGCCGTGGTGTTCTTCTTCCCGGAAATGGGTGGGTATTTCCTGGAAAAACCGAACTTCGAACAGGCCAACGCCTTCAAGACGCCTGAGCACATCGCCCCGGTGTGGTACTTCACGCCGTTCTACGCGATCCTGCGGGCGGTGCCCGACAAGTTGTTCGGGGTCATCGCCATGGGCGCCGCCATCGCCGTGCTGTTCGTATTGCCCTGGCTCGACCGCAGTCCCGTGCGCTCCATGCGCTACAAGGGTTGGCTGAGCAAGATCTGGTTGCTGGTGTTCTGCGTGTCCTTCGTCATCCTTGGCGTGCTGGGCGTACTGGCGCCAACCCCGGGGCGTACCTTGCTGTCGCAGGTGTGCACGGTGTTGTACTTCGCCTACTTCCTGCTGATGCCGTTCTACACAAGGCTTGAGAAGACCAAACCGGTTCCGGAAAGGGTGACTGGCTGATGAAAAAGTTGATTGCAGTATGCTTGCTGACACTGATGCCTAGCCTGTCGTTCGCCGCCGAACATGGCCTGGAGCTGGACAAGGTCGACATCGACCTGACCGACAAGGCCGCGATGCAGGATGGCGCGCGCACCTTCGCCAACTATTGCATGGGTTGCCACAGTGCCAAGTTCCAACGCTACGAGCGGGTGGCCGACGACCTGGGCATTCCCCACGAGTTGATGCTCGACAACCTGGTGTTCACCGGCGCCAAGATTGGCGACCACATGAAGATCGGCATGCAGCCCAACGATGCCAAGACCTGGTTCGGGGCGGCACCGCCCGACCTGACCCTGGTCGCCCGGGTGCGCGGCAACGACTGGCTGTACACCTACCTGCGCAGCTTCTATGAAGACAAGGCGCGGCCGTATGGGGTGAACAACAAGGTCTTCCCCAACGTCGGCATGCCGAACGTGCTGGTGGGCCTGCAGGGCAACCAGGTGATCGGTTGCAAGCAGGTGCAGAGCGTGGTCGATGGCAAGAAGCAGTTCGACCCGCTCACCGGTAGCCCGCTGACCCATGAGGCGTGCGACCAGCTGACCGTGGAAGAGAAATCCGGTACCCTGACCGCCGAGCAGTTCGACGAGAAGGTCAAGAACCTGGTGACCTTCCTGGCCTATTCGGCCAACCCGGTCAAACTGGAAAGCCAGCGCATTGGTACCTATGTATTGCTGTACCTGGCTTTCTTCTTCGTGTTCGCCTACTTGCTCAAGCGCGAATACTGGAAGGACGTGCACTGATCACGCAGTAGTTTCTGGTAGTTGAACGCGCCCGGGGCGGCCCAGCATGAGTGCTGGGCCGCCCCGGGCGCGTTTTCATTTATAGTTTTACAAGCATCCCGTGCGAGGAGGCGCTACATGGGCGCAACCAACAGGTTAGCCTGCTATTCCGACCCCGCTGATCATTACTCCCATCGGGTTCGCCTGGTGCTCGCCGAAAAGGGCGTCGCCGTGCAGATCATCGATGTCGCCGCCGATCGCCTGCCGCCCAAGCTGGTCGAGGTCAACCCTTATGGCAGCCTGCCGACCCTGGTCGACCGCGACCTGGCGCTGTACGAGTCGACCGTGGTCATGGAGTACCTCGAGGAGCGTTACCCGCACCCCGCGTTGATGCCGGTCTACCCGGTGGCGCGTGGCAACAGCCGCCTGCTGATGCACCGCATCCAGCGCGACTGGTGCAGCCTGGCCGATACCGTGCTCGATACGCGCAACAGCGATGCGGCCCGGGCCCAGGCACGCAAGGAGCTGCGTGAAAGCCTGACCGGCGTGGCACCGTTGTTCGGCGAGATGCCGTGCTTCATGAGCGAGGAGCAAAGCCTGGTCGATTGTTGTCTACTGCCCATCCTCTGGCGATTGCCGGTGATGGGGATCGAATTGCCGCGGCAGGCCAAGCCGCTGCTGGAATACATGGAGCGACAGTTCGCCCGCGAGCCTTTCCAGGCGAGCCTGTCCGCTGCCGAACGTGAAATGCGCAAGGTTTAAGAGGAGCCGTTGATGAACTCCAGTCGCCCCTATCTGGTTCGCGCGCTGTACGAGTGGATCGTCGACAACGATTGCACGCCCCATATGCTGGTCAATGCCGAATACCCGGCGGTCCAGGTGCCACAAGGTTTCGCCAGTGATGGCCAGATCGTCCTGAACATCTCGCCCAGTGCCGTGCGCAACCTGCACATGGACAACGAGGCGGTGAGCTTCGAAGGGCGCTTCGGTGGTGTCGCCCACTCGCTCTATGTGCCCGCCAGCGCGATCCTGGGCATCTATGCCCGGGAGAACGGCCAGGGCATGGTCTTCGAGCTGGAGCCGCCGCTGGACGATGATGAGGACGACCTCGTCGACGACAGCGTCGAGCCGGATGACCAGGGGCCGCCGCCAGGTGGTGGCCAGCCGCCGCGTCCGAGCGGTCGACCCAGTTTGAAGGTGGTCAAGTAACAAAAAAGGCGATCCGGATGGATCGCCTTTTTTTTGCCGCGGTGCCGATTACAGGTCCTTGATGGTCTGAACCTGGTCCTTGTTGATGCGGGTCGGCTTGCCGTCGAGTTGCTTGAACTCGTAGAAGCCGGAGTTGCGGTCGTAGTGCGGGGTGTCGGTGGTCTGCAGTTCGCGGCCGTCGTTGAGGACGATGACGCTCGGGGTGGAGCAGCCGGCCAGGGTGGCGAAGGCGCCGATCAGCAGGGTGGGCAGCAACAACTTCTTCATGGGTGTTTCCTGGTGAGGTAGGTTCGCCGGCAAGCCGGCGAGAGGGTCAATCGATGTATTCGAACAGTTTGACGATCTTCTGCACGCCCGACACGCCCTGCACCACGTTGGTGGCGGCGTTGGCCTCTTGCTGGCGCACCAGGCCGAGCAGGTAGACGATGCCGTTTTCGGTGATCACCTTGATCCGCGAGCTGGGGACGTTTTCGTCGGTCAGCATCTGGGTCTTGATCTTGGTGGTCAGCCAGGCGTCGTTGTTGCGGGCGAGAATCGACGAGGGCTGCATCACCTGCAGCTCGTTGTGCACTTTCTTGACCCGCTGTACCTGGCCGGCGGTCTGCTCAGCGAGGGACTTGAGGTCGGCGCGCGGGGTCTGGCCGGCCAGCAGGACAACGCCGTTGTAGCTGCTGACGACGATGTGCGAGCCTTTGTCCAGGTCCGGGTTGGCCTTGGCGATGTTGACCGAGACCTTGGTCTCGATCAGCGAGTCGTCGATCTTGCTGCCGATGGTGCGGGTGCCGCGGTCATCCTCGATCGGCGAGTTGCGGGCCGAGGTCAGGACCGAGCTGCAGCCGGACAGGCCCAGGCACAGGGTGAGGGCCATCAGGCCGAGACGCTTGGGGATCATTCTTCACTCCCGAACAGTTGGCTGTCGATCAGGTCGCACAGGCAGTGGATCGCCAGCAGGTGGACTTCCTGGATGCGCGCGGTGACGCTCGCGGGGACGCGGATTTCCACGTCCTCGGGCAGCAACAGCGAGGCCATGCCGCCGCCGTCGCGGCCGGTCAGGGCGACGACAATCATTTCGCGGTCGTGCGCGGCCTGGATCGCCTGGATCACGTTGGCCGAGTTGCCGCTGGTGGAGATCGCCAGCAGGACGTCACCGGGCTGGCCCAGGGCGCGGATCTGCTTGGAGAACACTTCGTTGTAGCTGTAGTCGTTGGCGATCGAGGTGAGCGTGGAGCTGTCGGTGGTCAGGGCAATGGCCGGCAGGCTCGGGCGCTCGCGCTCGAAGCGGTTGAGCAGTTCCGACGAAAAGTGCTGGGCATCGCCGGCCGAACCGCCGTTGCCGCAGGCGAGCATCTTGCCGTCGCTGAGCAGGGCGTTGACCATGACCAGGCTGGCCTGCTCGATGTGGGGTGCCAGGATGTCCATTGCCTGTTGCTTGGTGTCGATGCTGGCCTGGAACAGCCGGCGAATTCGGGATTGCATGTCCATCTGGTGTGACCTTAAGTGGGGCGGTGGCTGGCGCGGCGCGCAACAGTGACCAGCCCGCGAAACATAGAGCAAAAAAATCGAATAGGGTTCAGCATTCGAAGGCGTTTTTCAGCCATTGAAGCGGTTGCCCGGCATGGCCCTGGCCCTGCAGCGCGACGATGTCGAAGCGGCAGGGTTGATCGGCCCAGCGGGGCTCGTGCTGCAGGAAAAGGTTGGCGGCAAGCGCCAGTCGCTGCTGCTTGCGCCCATCGATGCTGCCGAGCGCTCCGCCGAACTGCGCGTGCCACCGGTAGCGGACTTCGACGAATACTACTGTATCGGCATCGAGCATGACCAGATCGAGCTCGCCACCGGTGCATCGCCAGTTGCGCGTCAGCAGCTGCAGGCCATGCCCTTGCAGAAAGGCAAGGGCCTGGTCTTCAGCGGCTTGGCCGGCGCAACCGGGCGATGCACTGGGCATCAGCGCGGGGTGTCCGGCAGGCGCTTGACCTGGCCGCCGGCGAACTCGGCCCACGGCAGCTGGCGTTCCACGCGCTGGCTCGGGCTCATGCTCAGGCTACCGGACAGGCCTTCGACGCGGTTGTCCGGCAGGGCCTTGAGCTGGCCCAGGCGCGGCGCCAGGCTGTAGGCATCGACGCCCATGGCGTACAGGCGGCCGAGGCTGCCGGCGGCCTGCGGCCACTGCTGGACCACCTGCTGGCGCAGGCTGTTGCTGGTGTCGAGCAGCCATGGCGTTTCGCAGAAGCGGATGCCGTTCATGTCGTTGTACTGGTTCACGTCACCGCTGGCGCTGTACAGGTTGGAGGTGGCGTAGACCGGTACGTCGCCGGCGTACTGGAAGTTCAGGGTCGGCTTGATCTGCTGGGCCTGCTGCGGGGTCGAGGCGAGGAAGATGAAGTCGATGTCCTGGCGGCGCGACGGTTGCGCGGCGATGTTGCCGCCCACGGTGCTCTGCAGGCTCTTGGCTCGGGCTTCGCTTTGGCGCAGCTGGAACAGCTGGGCAATCTGCTGGGCCAGGGCGACGGGCTGGGCAATGCGCTCGGCGGCGAGCAGGGTGCCGCCGTTGCTTTCCCAGTCCTGGCGGAAGGCGGCCAGCACGCGGTCGCCCCATTCGCCACTCGGCACCAGGGCCACGGCGCGGACCATGCCGTCGGCGCGGGCGCGGCGGGCCACTTCGCGGGCTTCGTCCTCGGCGGCCAGGCCGAACTGGAACAGCTGCGGCGGGGCTTTCTGCCCGGCATCGGCGTAGTTCAGTGCCAGGGTGGTGATCGGCAACTGCGGGTAGGCGGCGAGTTTCTTCACCAGCGGTTTTTCCAGCGGGCCGACCACCAGTTGCACGCCGGCGGCCTGGGCCTGGCGGTAGAAATCGTCGAGGGAGGTGATGCGCGAGCTGTCGAACACCTGCACCGCCGGCGCCGGCTGGCCACCTTGCTGGGCCTGGAAGTGGGCGGCCATGAAGCCGTCGCGCAGGGCGCGGGCGACACCGGCCAGCGGGCCTTCCTGGGGCAGCAGCAGGGCAATCTTGGTCAGCGGCTGGCTGGCCAGTTCCTTGAGCTTGACCAGCGCGGTGGGCAGCTGCTTGGCGGCTGGGTGCTGCGGATGCTGGTTGCGCCAGGTATCGATGGCGGCTTGTTGCTGCTCGAGGGTGCCGGCGCTTTTCACGGCGAAGGCCAGGCTGGTCCAGCCGGCCAGGGTTTCGTTGGCGGCCGGCTGCTGCAGCTGTTCGGCGGGCAGCGCGGCGACCAGGGCCCAGATCGCATCATTGTTGCTGGCGGCGGCCTGGCCGCTGAGCAGCGGGCTCAGTGCCACGCGCTGCTGGGCGGCGGCCAGGGCCTGGCCGTCGGCCTCGAGGGCGGCGGCGTGCACGCTGTAGGTGCGCGCCTGCTGCTCGTCCGGCAGTTCGCCGAGCCGCTGCAGGCTGGGGTGGGCGAGGGCGGTCAAGGCGGCCTTGGGCTGGTTGCGGCTCATGGCCAGCTCTGCGGCCAGGGTCGAGGCGAACACTTGCTGGGCAGGCTTGAGTGGCTCCAGTTGCACTTGCTCGAGGATGCGGGCCGCGCGCGGGAAGTCCTTCTGCTTGTAGGCCAGGTCGGCGGCGCTCAGGCGCAGCAGGGCTGCGTCCTCGGCGGACTTGCTGGAAGCCGCCTTGTCGAGCAGTTGCTCGATGCTGGCGTCCGGGGTGCGCGGCAGTTCGCCCAGGCTGGATGAGGGCGAGCTGGCGCAGGCTGCCAGCAGGGCAGCGAGGCAGAGGGCTGTGAGCAGCCGCAGGCAAGCGATCATGTAAAGGTCCTGTTACTCGATCAAGTTGGCCGGCAATTGTACCCAAGCCTCGCGCCCGACGCGATGTTGCCGACGGTGAACCTTCACTATAGGTGGCTGGCGCGCGGCGCAGGACGAAGTTCTTTGCGCCCTGTTGCCGGTGCTCGGGCTACAATGGCGGCCTTTGATCCGTGAAAGCAGGTGTGCGCAGTGACTGATGGTGCAGGGGTTTCGAATTCCGCGTTGGGCAAGTTGTATGTGGTGGCCACGCCCATCGGCAACCTCGACGACATGAGCGCGCGGGCGCTGAAGGTGCTGGCCCAGGTCAGCCTGATCGCCGCCGAGGACACCCGCCACTCGGTGCGCCTGCTGCAGCACTTCGGCATCGATACGCCGCTGGCGGCCTGCCATGAGCACAACGAGCGCGACGAGGGTGGGCGCTTCATCACCCGCTTGCTGGCGGGTGACGATGTGGCGCTGGTGTCCGATGCCGGCACGCCGCTGATTTCCGATCCGGGCTATCACCTGGTGCGTCAGGCGCGCGCCGCCGGGGTACAGGTGGTGCCGGTGCCGGGTGCCTGCGCGTTGATCGCCGCGTTGTCGGCGGCGGGGTTGCCGTCGGACCGCTTCATCTTCGAGGGCTTTCTGCCGGCCAAGGCGGCCGGGCGCCGGGCGCGCCTGGAGCAGGTCAAGGAAGAGCCGCGGACCTTGATCTTCTATGAGGCGCCGCACCGTATCCTGGAGTGCCTGGAAGACATGGAGGCGGTGTTCGGTGGTGAGCGCCCGGCCGTGCTGGCGCGCGAGATCAGCAAGACCTTCGAAACCCTCAAGGGCTTACCGTTGGCTGAGTTGCGCGGGTTCGTGCAGGGCGACAGCAACCAGCAGCGTGGCGAGTGCGTGGTGCTGGTGGCTGGCTGGAGCGCCCCGGAGGGTGAGCAGGCAATCAGCGCCGAAGCCCAGCGCGTGCTGGATCTGCTGCTGGCCGAGATGCCGCTGAAGAAGGCTGCGGCGTTGGCGGCCGAGATCACCGGGGTGCGCAAGAACCTGCTCTACCAGTTGGCCCTGGAAAAGCAGAAAGCCGATTAGTAAATGGTCTCGAGGTGTCCGGCGCTGGCGCTGCGGAGCCTGTGAGACCGAGCGCCGCGCGGGCGGCGCTCGATCTAGAGCGCGTCGCCGATAGTGGCGTAATGGCATTGTTTGTCAGATCACTTGTTCTTGAGCGCGCCTACCGGTAACCTTGGCGGCGGAGAGTCGATCGGACAGTCGCTGCCGTCTTTTGTTCCGCAAGGGGCGGGGGAGGAAAGTCCGGGCTCCATAGGGCAGAGTGCCAGGTAACGCCTGGGAGGCGCGAGCCTACGGAAAGTGCCACAGAAAACAACCGCCTAAGCACTTCGGTGCCGGTAAGGGTGAAAAGGTGCGGTAAGAGCGCACCGCACGGCTGGCAACAGTCCGTGGCTAGGTAAACCCCACTCGGAGCAAGACCAAATAGGGTTCCATACGGCGTGGCCCGCGTCGGAACCGGGTAGGTTGCTAGAGGCGTCCAGTGATGGCCGTCGTAGAGGAATGACTGTCCTCGACAAAACCCGGCTTACAGATCGACTCTCCACCTCTTCCTTCCCTGCTTGAATCGATAGCAGATGTGTCCTGGTAATACCAAAAAAATCTTACTCTTAATAAATCACTTTAACTTCGCACTCTATCCGCTTGAGTGTGTTTGATTTTTTCCGTCATTTTTCCTCTCCAGTATTCCTTCGGCCTTCTTTTGTTGCGCTAAATCGCCGTCCTGTAAGGGATTTCCTTATGAACGTGCCTTGACGGTGTGGCGGGCGGATTCCTATAGTGTGCGCAAGTGGCAGAAAGTGGGATGAAGTGGGTTTTCTGACACAAAAAAGCTAACATTGTGGGGAATCGCAGCCGTGTTCCGCGGAGCCAACGCCGTCAGTCTCGATGCCAAGGGCCGTCTCGCCATGCCGAGCCGGTACCGTGACGAGCTCGATTCGCGTTGCAATGGTCAACTGATCGTGACCATCGACGCCGTTGACCCCTGCTTGTGTGTTTATCCCCTCGATGAGTGGGAACAGATAGAAGCCAAGTTGCGCGCCTTGCCATCGTTGCGTGAGGAAAACCGCCGCCTGCAGCGTTTGCTGATCGGTAATGCGGTGGACCTGGAGCTCGATGGCAGTGGGCGTTTCCTGGTGCCGCCACGCCTGCGTGAGTACGCCAAGCTGGACAAGAAGGCGATGCTGGTGGGGCAGCTGAACAAATTCCAGCTGTGGGATGAGGATGCCTGGAACGCGGTTTCGGCAGCCGACCTCGCAGCTATTCAACAACCGGGCGCCATGCCCGATGATTTGCGTGACCTGATCCTGTGACCATAGATAGCGGCTTCAACCACATCACCGTCCTGCTCGACGAAGCTGTCGAGGCATTGGCCTTGCGCGCCGACGGTTGCTATCTGGACGGCACCTTCGGGCGTGGCGGCCACAGCCGCCTGATCCTCAGCAAGCTCGGGCCACAGGGGCGGCTGCTGGGGTTCGACAAGGATCCTCAGGCGATTGCCACCGGGCAAGCGCTGGCGGCCGAAGACGGCCGCTTTGTCATTGTGCAGCGCAGCTTTGCCGAGCTTGGCGACGAAGTGCGCGCCCGCGGCCTGGACGGCAAGGTCAGTGGCGTGCTGCTCGACCTGGGTGTGTCCTCGCCACAGCTGGATGACCCCGAGCGCGGCTTCAGCTTCCTCAACGACGGCCCGCTGGACATGCGCATGAACCCTGCCCAGGGCGTCAGCGCCGCCGAGTTCATCGCCACTGCCACCGTCGAAGAAATTGCCCGGGTGTTCAAGGAATACGGCGAGGAGCGTTTTGCCGGCCGCATGGCGCGCGCCGTGGTCGAGCGCCGCGAGAAGCAGCCGTTCACCCGTACCGCCGATCTGGCCGAGGTGCTCAAAGTCGCCAACCCGGCCTGGGAAAAGGGCAAGAACCCGGCGACCCGCGCCTTCCAGGGCCTGCGAATCCACGTCAATAATGAACTGGGCGACCTCGAGACCGGCCTTGAGGCTGCGCTCGATGCCCTTGAAGTCGGTGGCCGCCTGGCGGTGATCAGCTTCCACTCGCTGGAAGACCGTATCGTCAAGCTGTTCATGCGCAAGCTGGTCAAGGGCGAGGCGGACAACCTGCCGCGCAACCTGCCGGTGCAGCACAAGGTCTTCGAGCCGAAGATCAAGCTCATCGGCAAGGCGCAGTTCGCCTCCGATGCCGAGCTCAAGGCCAACCCGCGGTCGCGCAGCGCCGTGATGCGGGTGGCGGAGAAGTTGCGGTGAGCCGGCTGTTCGCCAAGCCATTGCCAGGCGGAAGCTTCCTGATGCTTCTGCTGTTCGTCGGCGTGCTGATTTCGGCTATCGCCGTGTCCTACAGCGCGCACTGGAACCGTCAGTTGCTCAACACCCTTTACGGCGAGCTGAGCGAGCGCGACAAGGCCCAGGCCGAATGGGGCCGGCTGATCCTCGAGCAAAGCACCTGGACCGCGGCCAGCCGCATCGAGAGCCTGGCCTCCGAGCAGCTCAAGATGCGCGTGCCGGCGGCTGACGAAGTGCGGATGGTGGCGCCATGATGAAGCTCGAAGGCGCACTCTACCCCTGGCGCTTCCGGGTGGTGATCGGCTTGCTGGCATTGATGGTCGGTGCCATCTGCTGGCGCATCATCGACCTGCAGGTAGTCGACCGCGACTTCCTCAAGGGCCAGGGCGATGCCCGCAGCCTGCGGCACATTCCAATCCCTGCGCACCGCGGCCTGATCACCGACCGCAATGGCGAGCCCCTGGCCGTCAGTACCCCGGTCACCACCCTGTGGGCCAACCCCAAGGAAATGCAGGCCTCGAAAGAGCGCTGGCCGCAACTGGCCGCCGCGCTGGGGCAGAACCCGCAGCAGCTGGTCGAGCGCCTCACCCAGCAGGCCAACAAGGAATTCATCTACCTGGTCCGTGGCCTGACCCCTGAGCAGGGCCAGCACGTGCTCGACCTCAAGGTGCCGGGCGTCTATGGCCTGGAAGAGTTCCGCCGCTTCTACCCGGCCGGTGATGTCACCGCGCACATGGTCGGCTTCACCGACCTTGACGACCACGGCCGCGAGGGTGTGGAGCTGGCCTACGACGAATGGCTCGCCGGGGTGCCCGGCAAGCGCCAGGTGATCAAGGACCGGCGCGGCCGGCTGATCAAGGACATCCAGGTTACCAAGAACGCCAAGGCCGGAAAGACCTTGGCGTTGTCGATAGACCTGCGCCTGCAGTACCTGGCCACCCGCGAGCTGCGCAACGCCATCGCCGAGCAGGAAGCCAAGGCCGGCAGCCTGGTGATCATGGACGTCAAGACCGGCGAAGTCCTGGCCATGGTCAACCAGCCGACCTACAACCCGAACAACCGCCGCAGCATGTTCCCCGCCGCGATGCGCAACCGGGCGATCATCGACGTGTTCGAGCCGGGCTCGACGGTCAAGCCGATTTCCATGAGCGCCGCCCTGCAAAGCGGCCGCTGGAAGGTCACCGACAAGGTCGAGGTATACCCGGGCAGCCTGCAGATCGGCCGCTACACCATCAAGGACGTGTCGCGCAGCGAGGGCCCGATCCTCGACCTGACCGGCATCCTGATCAACTCGTCCAACGTCGGCATGAGCAAGATCGCCTTCGATATCGGTGGCGAAGCCATCTACCGGGTCATGTCCCAGGTCGGCCTGGGCCAGTACACCGGCCTTGGCTTCCCCGGCGAGCGCGTCGGCAACCTGCCCAACCACCGCGAGTGGCGCAAGGCCGAGACCGCCACGCTGTCCTATGGCTACGGCGTGTCGGTGACCGCCCTGCAACTGGTGCATGCCTACGCCGCCCTGGCCAACGACGGCAAGATGGTGCCGCTGTCGATCCTCAAGGTCGACAAGGCCCCGGAAGCGGTGCAGGCGATCCCCAAGGAAACCGCCGAGACCGTGCAGGGCATGCTCCAGCAAGTGATCGAGGCGCCGCGCGGGGTGTTCCGCGCGCAGGTGCCGTTCTACCACGTAGGCGGCAAGTCGGGTACGGCCCGTAAAGCCACCGTGGGTTCCAAGGGCTACACCGAGAACGCCTACCGCTCGCTGTTCGCCGGCTTCGGCCCGATGAGCGACCCGCGCTACGCGATCGTCGTGGTCATCGACGAGCCGAGCAAGGGCGGCTACTTCGGTGGCCTGGTCTCGGCCCCGGTCTTCAGCAAAGTGATGTCGGGCACCCTGCGCCTGATGAATGTACCGCCGGACAACCTGCCGCCGTCCTCGACGCAGCAAGCCAGCGCAGTACCCGCCAAGGGAGGGCGTGGTTGATGACGATGCCATTGAGCAAATTGTTCGCCCATGCCAGCCGCGATCCGTTGATCCGCGAGCTGACCCTGGACAGCCGCCAGGTGCGCCAGGGCGATCTGTTCCTCGCCGTGCCGGGCGCCAAGGTCGACGGCCGTGAGCATATTGCCGACGCGCTGTCCCGTGGCGCCGCCGCGGTCGCCTATGAAGAGCAGGGCACCTGCGTGTTGCCGATTACCGACGCGCCGCTGATCCCGGTCAAGGGGCTGATCGGCCAGCTGTCGCAGATCGCCGGTCGCTTCTATGGCGAGCCCAGCCGCCAGATGAACCTGGTGGGTGTCACCGGCACCAATGGCAAGACCAGCGTCACTCAGCTGGTAGCCCAGGCGCTCGATGCCCTTGGTCAGCGTTGCGGGCTGATCGGCACCCTGGGCACCGGCTTCTACGGTGAATTGCAGAGCGGCCGCCTGACCACGCCAGACCCCATCGCCGTGCAGTCGACCCTCAACGACCTGAAAAAAACGGGTGCCAGGGCCGTGGCCATGGAAGTGTCCTCTCACGCCCTCGAGCAAGGGCGCGTCGCCGCGCTGGAGTTCGATATCGCGGTGATGACCAACCTGTCGCGCGATCACCTGGACTATCACGGCAGCATGGAGGCCTACGAGGCCGCCAAGGCCAAGCTGTTCGCCTGGCCGAGCCTGCGTTGCCAGGTGGTCAACCTGGACGATGCCTTTGGCCGCCGCCTGGCTGCCGACTTCGCCCGCCGCCCGAGTACCGATCATATCGAGACCCGGTTGCTCAGCTACAGCCTGGAAAACCCGGACGCTTCGCTGTTCTGCCGCGAGGCCACGTTCGACGATGATGGCGTACGGGCTACCCTCGTCACCGCGCAGGGCGAACGCAGCCTGCGCAGCCAACTGCTGGGGCGCTTCAATCTGAGCAACATGCTGGCGGCGGTGGCGACCTTGCTGGCGCTGGATTATTCGCTGGACGAGATCCTGAAAATCACCCCGCAGCTGCAAGGCCCGGTCGGTCGCATGCAGCGCCTGGGTGGCGGTGACAAGCCGTTGGTAGTGGTCGACTACGCCCACACCCCTGATGCCCTGGAAAAGGTGCTGGAGGCCTTGCGCCCGCACGCCCACGGCAAGTTGCTGTGCCTGTTCGGCTGTGGTGGTGATCGTGACGCCGGCAAGCGCCCGCTGATGGCTGCGGTGGCCGAGCGCCTGGCCGATCGTGTACTGGTGACTGATGACAACCCGCGTACCGAAGATCCGCAGCGCATCTTCGATGACATTCGCCCCGGCTTTGCCCAACCCGACAGCGTGGAGTTCGTCGCTGGCCGTGGCCAGGCCATTGCCCACCTGGTCGCCACTGCGGCTGCCGAGGATGTGATCGTGCTGGCCGGCAAGGGGCACGAGGATTACCAGGAGATCAATGGCCAGCGCCATGACTTCTCCGATTTGGTCGAAGCCGAGAAGGCCCTTGCCGCCTGGGAGGCTCCACATGCTTAAGCCCATGATGCTCAGCCAGCTGACTGCTGCGTTGAAAGCACGCCTGGCAGGCGCCGACGCCTGCTTCACCGGCGTCAGCATCGACAGCCGCAGCGTCGCTGCCGGCCAACTGTTCGTCGCCCTCAGCGGGCCGCGCTTCGATGGCCACGACTACCTGGCCGATGTGAAGGCCAAGGGTGCGGTCGCCGCGCTGGTCGAGCGCGAAATCACCGATGTCGATCTGCCGCAATTGGTGGTCGCCGACTGCCGCGTCGCCCTCGGCCAGCTTGGCGCGCTGAACCGTGCCGGCTTCGACAAGCCGGTGGTGGCCATCACCGGCTCCAGCGGCAAGACCACGGTCAAGGAAATGCTTGCCGCGATCCTGCGTACCCGCGGCCCGGTGCATGCCACCCGCGGCAACCTGAACAACGACCTTGGCGCGCCGCTGACCCTGCTGGAGATCGCCCCGGAGCACAGCGCTGCTGTAATTGAACTGGGCGCGTCGCGCATTGGCGAGATCCGCTACACCGTCGGCCTCACCCGGCCGCAGGTGGTCATCATCAATAACGCTGGAACCGCCCACGTCGGCGAGTTCGGCGGCCCGGAAAAGATCGTCGAAGCCAAGGGCGAGATCCTCGAAGGCCTGGGCGAGGGCGGCACGGCCATCCTCAACCTGGCCGACAAGGCGTTCGATATCTGGCGCAAGCGTGCCGGCAGTCACCGTGTCGTCAGCTTCGCCCTGGACAACCCACAGGCCGACTTCCATGCCAGTGACATTGGTCGCGATGCCCGTGGCTGCCCATCGTTCACCCTGCACGGCCCGGACGGCAGCGTCCCGGTGCAACTGAACCTGCTCGGCACCCACAACGTCAGCAACGCCCTGGCCGCTGCCGCTGCCGCCCACGCTGTCGGTCTGAGCCTGAGCGGTATCGCCGCGGGCCTGGGCGCCGTGCAACCGGTCAAGGGTCGCACCGTGGCGCAGATCGCCGCGAACGGCGTGCGCGTGATCGACGACAGCTACAACGCAAATCCCACCTCGATGTGCGCCGCCATTGATATACTCGCCGGCTTTTCCGGCCGCACCGTCCTGGTGCTCGGGGATATCGGCGAGCTGGGGCAATGGGCCGAGGAAGGTCACCGGCAAGTGGGCGACTACGCCCGCGGCAAGGTCGACGCGCTGTACGCGGTGGGCACCAACATGGCCCATGCTGTTCAGGCGTTTGGCGCCAATGCCCGCCATTTCGCTACTCAAGCTGAGCTGATCGATGCCGTTAGCGCCGAGACCGCCAGCGATACCACTATCTTGATCAAGGGCTCGCGCAGCGCTGCGATGGAAAACGTCGTGGCAGCCTTGTGCGAAGCTTGCGGGGAGAAACATTAATGCTGCTGCTGTTGGCCGAGTATCTGCAACAGTTCCACAAGGGCTTCGCGGTCTTCCAGTACCTGACCCTGCGCGGGATCCTGGGTGTGCTGACCGCGTTGTCCCTGGCCCTGTGGCTGGGCCCCTGGATGATTCGTACCCTGCAGATCCGCCAGATCGGCCAGGCCGTGCGTAACGACGGCCCGCAATCGCACCTGTCCAAGTCCGGCACCCCGACCATGGGCGGTGCGCTGATCCTGTCGGCCATCGCCATCAGCACCCTGCTGTGGGCCGACCTGAGCAACCGTTATGTGTGGGTGGTGCTGATCGTCACCCTGGCGTTCGGCGCCATCGGCTGGGTCGACGACTACCGCAAGGTGATCGAGAAGAACTCCCGTGGCCTGCCGAGCCGCTGGAAGTATTTCTGGCAATCGGTATTTGGCCTGGCGGCGGCGATCTTCCTCTACCAGACCGCGCCGACCAGCGTCGAAACCACGCTGATCATCCCGATGGTCAAGGACCTGGCCATTCCGCTGGGTGCCGGGTTCATCGTGCTCACCTATTTCGTCATCGTCGGCTCGAGCAACGCGGTCAACCTCACCGACGGCCTCGATGGCCTGGCGATCATGCCGACGGTGATGGTCGGCGGTGCCCTGGGCATCTTCTGCTACCTGTCGGGCAACGTGAAGTTCGCCGAATACCTGCTGATCCCCTACGTGCCGGGCGCCGGCGAGCTGATCGTGTTCTGCGGCGCGCTGATCGGCGCCGGCCTGGGCTTCCTGTGGTTCAACACCTACCCGGCCCAGGTGTTCATGGGCGACGTCGGCGCCCTGGCGCTGGGCGCCGCGCTGGGCACCATCGCGGTGATCGTGCGCCAGGAAATCGTGCTGTTCATCATGGGCGGCGTGTTCGTCATGGAAACCCTGTCGGTGGTCATCCAGGTGGCCTCCTTCAAGCTGACCGGCAAGCGCGTGTTCCGCATGGCGCCGATTCACCACCACTTTGAACTCAAGGGCTGGCCCGAGCCTCGGGTGATCGTCCGCTTCTGGATCATCACCGTGATCCTGGTGCTGATCGGCCTTGCCACCCTGAAACTGAGGTAAACGAGCGTGTCACTGATCGCTTCCGACCAATTCCGCATCGTTGTCGGCCTCGGCAAGAGCGGCATGTCCCTGGTTCGCTTCCTGGCGAACCGGGGCATTGCCTTTGCGGTCGCCGACACCCGCGAGCAACCGCCGGAACTGGACACCCTGCGCCGTGAATACCCGCAGGTGGAAGTGCGCTGTGGCGAGCTGGACGTCGAGTTCCTCTGCCGTGCCAACGAGCTGTACGTGAGCCCCGGCCTGGCCCTGGCCACTCCGGCCCTGCAGCAGGCCGCCGCGCGCGGCGTGAAGCTGTCTGGCGATATCGAGCTGTTCGCCCGTCATGCCAAGGCGCCGATCGTGGCGATCAGTGGTTCCAACGCCAAGAGCACCGTGACCACCCTGGTCGGCGAGATGGCCGCCAAGGCAGGCAAACGTGTGGCAGTGGGTGGCAACCTCGGCACCCCGGCACTGGACCTGCTCGACGACAGCGTCGAGCTCTATGTGATGGAGCTGTCGAGTTTCCAGCTGGAGACCACCGACCAGCTCAATGCCGAAGTCGCCACCGTGCTCAATGTCAGCGAAGACCACATGGACCGCTACAGCGGCCTGCCGGCCTATCACCTGGCCAAGCACAGAATCTTCCGCGGGGCGCGCCAGGTGGTGGTGAACCGCCAGGACGCCCTCAGCCGGCCGCTGCCGGTCGAAGGTCGGCCGTGCTGGACCTTTGGCCTCAATGCCCCGGATTTCAAGGCTTTTGGCCTGCGCGAAGTCGATGGTGAGAAACACCTGGCATTCGAATTCCAGACCCTGATGCCCGTGCGTGAGCTGAAGATTCGTGGCGCCCATAACCAGAGCAACGCCTTGGCCGCCCTGGCCCTGGGCCATGCCGGCGGATTGCCGTTCGCGCCGATGCTCGAGGCCTTGCGTGAGTTCAAGGGCCTGGCGCACCGCTGCCAGTGGGTCCGTGAGCGTAACGGGGTGAACTGGTACGACGATTCCAAGGCCACCAACGTCGGCGCTGCCCTGGCTGCCATCGAAGGCCTGGGGGCCGATATCGACGGCAAGCTGGTGCTGATTGCCGGCGGTGATGGCAAGGGTGCCGACTTTGCCGCCCTGCGCGCACCGGTGGCGCAGCATTGCCGCGCTGTGGTGCTGCTGGGCCGTGATGCCGAGCGCCTGGCCGAAACGCTCAAGGATGCCGTGCTGCTGGTGCACGTGCAGACCCTGGACGAAGCCGTGCAGCGCTGCGCCGAACTGGCCCAGCCGGGGGATGCGGTGCTGCTGTCGCCGGCCTGCGCCAGCCTCGACATGTTCAAGAACTTCGAACAACGCGGGCGCCTGTTCGCCCAGGCGGCGGAGGCGCTGGCATGATCTTCGGCATCCTCAAGCCTTACCCGTCGCCGCTGATCAGCGGCCGTGGCATCGACCTCGACTTCCCGCTGCTGGCCGGTTGCCTGGCACTGCTGGGCCTGGGCCTGGTGATGATCACCTCGGCCTCCTCGGAAGTGGCCGCGGTGCAGTCGGGCAACCCGCTGTACCACATGTTCCGCCACCTGGTGTATGTCGCCCTGGGCCTCGGCGCCGGGGTGCTGACCATCCTGGTGCCGATCGCCACCTGGCAACGCATGGGCTTCATGATGCTGATCGGCGCCTTCGGCCTGCTGGTGATGGTGCTGGTGCCCGGTATCGGCCGCGAAGTGAACGGCTCGATGCGCTGGATCGGCTTCAGTTTCTTCAACGTCCAGCCTTCGGAGATCGCCAAGGTCTTCGTGGTGATCTACCTCGCCGGTTACCTGGTGCGCCGGCAGACCGAGGTGCGCGAGAGCTGGATGGGCTTCTTCAAGCCGTTCATCGTGCTGTTGCCGATGGCCGGGCTGCTGCTGATGGAGCCGGACTTCGGCGCCACGGTGGTGATGATGGGCGCGGCGGCGGCCATGCTGTTCCTCGGAGGGGTGGGCTTGTTCCGCTTCTCGCTGATGGTGGTGCTGGCGGTGATATCGGTGGTGGTGCTGGTGCAGGCCCAGCCGTACCGGATGGCGCGCCTGATCACCTTCACCGACCCCTGGTCCGACCAGTTCGGCTCCGGCTACCAGCTGACCCAGGCGCTGATCGCCTTCGGTCGCGGCGAGTGGCTGGGCGTGGGCCTGGGCAACAGCGTGCAGAAGCAGTTCTACCTGCCCGAGGCGCACACCGACTTCGTGTTCTCGGTACTGGCCGAGGAGCTGGGGGTGATCGGCTCGCTGCTGACCATCGCGCTGTTCGTGTTCATCACCGTGCGCGCGCTGTACATCGGCCTGTGGGCCGAGAAGGCCAAGCAGTTCTTCGCCGCCTACATGGCGTTCGGCTTGTCGTTCCTGTGGATCGGCCAGTTCCTGATCAACATCGGGGTGAACGTCGGCCTGCTGCCGACCAAGGGCCTGACCCTGCCGTTCCTGAGCTATGGCGGCAGCTCGCTGGTGATCTGCTGCGCCTGCGTGGGGCTGTTGCTGCGGATCGAGTGGGAGAGCCGCACGCACCTGGGCAGCGAAGAGCACGAATTCAACGAGAGCGATTTTGCCGAGGAGACCAGCCATGGCCGCTGACGGCAAAAATGTCCTGATCATGGCCGGCGGTACCGGTGGCCACGTGTTCCCGGCCCTGGCCTGCGCCCGCGAGTTCCAGGCACGTGGCTACCGCGTGCACTGGCTGGGTACCCCGCGCGGCATCGAGAACGAACTGGTGCCCCAGGCCGGGTTGCCGTTGCACCTGATCCAGGTTACGGGCCTGCGTGGCAAGGGCAAGCTGTCCCTGCTCAAGGCGCCGTTCACCCTGGTCAAGGCGGTGCTCCAGGCGCGGCGCATCGTGCGTGAACTCAAGCCGGTGTGCGTGGTCGGCTTCGGTGGCTACGTGACCGGCCCTGGCGGCCTGGCCGCGCGGCTGTGCGGCGTGCCGCTGGTGATCCACGAGCAGAACGCCCGCGCGGGGACCAGCAACCGCCTGCTGCTGCCGATGGCGGCGCGGGTCTGCCAGGCCTTCCCCGACACCTTCGCCGCCAGCGACAAGCTGCGCACCACCGGTAACCCGGTGCGCCCCGAGCTGTTCATGGACGCGGCACGCGCGCCCCTGGCCGAGCGCCGCGCGCGCCTGCTGGTGATGGGTGGCAGCCTGGGTGCGGAACCATTGAACAAATTGTTGCCTAAGGCCCTGTCCGAAGTGGCGGCGAACCTGCGCCCGGAGGTGTTCCACCAGGCCGGGAAAAACCATGCGCCGATCACTGCCGAGCGTTATCGCGAGGCAGGCGTCGAGGCCCAGGTGGAACCGTTCATCAAGGACATGGCCCACGCCTATGGCTGGGCCGATATGGTGGTGTGCCGGGCCGGCGCCCTGACGGTCAGCGAACTCGCGGCGGCGGGCCTGCCCTCGATGCTGGTGCCCTTGCCCCACGCGATCGACGACCACCAGACCCACAACGCCCAATACCTGGCTCGTGAAGGCGCCGCCTTCCTGATGCCACAAGCGACAACTGGCGCAGCGCAGCTCGCTGAACGCCTGAACGAGGTGCTGATGCAACCCGAGAAACTCAACACCATGGCTGGCACCGCACGGCGCCTGGCCAAGCCTGATGCAACCAGCACCGTGGTCGATATCTGCCTGGAGGTGGCCCATGGTTGAAAGCCAGAAAGCCATGCCGCAACCGAAGATGGGCCGCATCCGTCGCATCCACTTCGTCGGTATCGGCGGCGTGGGCATGTGCGGCATCGCCGAAGTGCTGCTGAACCTGGGCTATGAAGTGTCCGGCTCCGACCTCAAGGAGTCGCCGGTCACCGAGCGCCTGCAGTCGTTCGGCGCGCAGATCTTCGTTGGCCACCGTGCCGAGAACGCCGCCACCGCCGATGTGCTGGTGGTGTCCAGCGCGATCAACCCGGCCAACCCGGAAGTCGCCACCGCCCTGGAGCGGCGCATCCCCGTGGTGCCGCGTGCCGAGATGCTCGCCGAGCTGATGCGCTATCGCCACGGCGTGGCAGTGGCCGGCACCCACGGCAAGACCACCACCACCAGCCTGCTGGCCTCGGTGTTCGCCGCCGGCGGCCTGGACCCGACCTTCGTCATCGGCGGGCGCCTGACCGCGGCCGGCACCAATGCCCAGCTGGGCACCAGCCGCTACCTGATCGCCGAAGCCGATGAAAGCGACGCCAGCTTCCTGCACCTGCAGCCGATGGTAGCCGTGGTCACCAACATCGACGCCGACCACATGGCGACCTACGAAGGCGACTTCAACAAGCTGAAGAAGACCTTCGTCGAGTTCCTGCACAACCTGCCGTTCTACGGGCTGGCGGTGATGTGCCTGGACGACCCGGTGGTGCGCGAGATCCTGCCGCAGGTCAAGCGTCCGACCGTGACCTATGGCTTCAGCGAAGAGGCCGACATCCGCGCCATCAACGTCCGCCAGCAGGGCATGCAGACCCACTTCACCGTGCTGCGCCGCGACTGCGAGCCGCTGGAGGTGTCGGTGAACATGCCCGGCAACCACAACGTGCTCAACGCCTTGGCCACCATCGCCATCGCTACCGACGAAGGCATCAGCGACGAGGCCATCGTCCAGGGCCTGTCGGGCTTCCAGGGCGTCGGCCGACGCTTCCAGGTGTACGGCGAACTGCCGGTCGACGGCGGCAGCGTGATGCTGGTCGACGACTACGGCCACCACCCGACCGAGGTCGCCGCGGTGATCAAGGCGGTGCGTGGCGGCTGGCCGAGCCGGCGCCTGGTGATCGTCTACCAGCCGCACCGCTATAGCCGCACGCGCGATCTGTACGACGACTTCGTGCAGGTGCTGGGCGATGCCAACGTGCTGCTGCTGATGGAGGTCTACCCGGCCGGCGAAGAGCCGATCCCCGGTGCCGACAGCCGCCAGCTGTGCCACAGCATTCGCCAGCGGGGCAAGCTCGACCCGATCTACATCGAACGTGGCGCCGAGCTGGCGCCGCTGGTCAAGCCGCTGCTGCGCGCCGGCGACATCCTGATCTGCCAGGGTGCCGGCGATGTCGGCGGCCTGGCCCCGCAATTGATGAAAAGCCCGCTGTTCGCAGGCGCCAAGCAGGAGAAGTCGAAATGACCAGCGCCTACGACAAGTTGCACTCGACCCTGGACGTCAAGGCCTTTGGCCGCGTCGCCGTGCTGTACGGTGGCAAGAGTGCCGAGCGCGAGGTTTCCCTGAAGTCGGGCAAGGCAGTGATCGAGGCGCTGACCAACGCTGGTGTCGACGTCGTTGCCATCGACGTCGGCGACGACCTGCTGACCCGCCTGCAGAGCGAGAAGATCGACCGCGCCTTCATCATCCTCCACGGCCGTGGCGGTGAAGACGGCAGCATGCAGGGCCTGCTCGAGTGCCTGGGGATTCCCTACACCGGCAGCGGTATCCTGGCCTCGGCCCTGGCCATGGACAAGCTGCGCACCAAGCAGGTGTGGCAGAGCCTGGGCATTCCGACGCCGCGTCACGCGGTGCTGGCCAGCGCGCAGGACTGCGTGGCAGCCAGTGCGGAACTGGGCTTCCCGCTGATCGTCAAACCTGCCCATGAAGGTTCGAGCATCGGCATGGCCAAGGTGAACAGCGAGCAGGAACTGGTCGCGGCCTGGCAAGACGCCGCCAACTACGATTCGCAAGTGCTGGTCGAGCAGTGGATCCATGGCCCGGAGTTCACCATCGCCGTGTTGCGTGGCCAGGTGCTGCCGCCGATCGCGCTGGGCACCCCGCACGTGTTCTACGACTACGACGCCAAGTACATCGCCAATGACACCCAGTACCGCATCCCGTGCGGCCTGGACAGTGCCAAGGAACAGGAACTGATCGACCTGACCGCGCGCGCCTGCGATGCCATCGGCATCGAAGGCTGGGGCCGGCTGGACGTGATGCAGGACGAGCAGGGCCGCTTCTGGCTGCTCGAAGTCAACACCGCACCGGGCATGACCGACCATAGCCTGGTGCCCATGGCGGCCCGCGCGGCCGGCCTGGACTTCCAGCAACTGGTGCTGGCGATCCTGGCCGACAGCGTAGCGACGCGAGGTTAAGCAATCATGCAAGGCGCGATGATACGTCAGCAGCAACCCGCCACCGGCCGCAGCAAGCCGGTGCCGCGCGGTGCCAGCCGACTGGTGGCCGACGAGCCCGTATCGGCGCGCCTGCCGCGGCCGAACTTCGGCGGCCTCAAGCGCCTGCTGTGGCCGGTGCTGCTGGTGGCCGCAGGCTTTGGCGCCTATGAAGGCGCCATCCGCCTGATGCCCTATGCCGACCGGCCGATCACCAAGATCGACGTGCAGGGCGACCTCAGCTACATCAGCCAGCAGTCGGTGCAACAGCGCATTGCGCCCTACGTGGCGGCGAGCTTCTTCACCGTGGACCTTGCGGCCATGCGTGTCGAGCTCGAGCAGATGCCCTGGATCGCCCACGCCGAAGTGCGCCGGGTGTGGCCGGACGAGGTGGTGATCCGCCTGGAAGAACAGTTGCCGGTGGCGCGCTGGGGCGACGAGGCCTTGCTCAACAACCAGGGCCAGGCCTTTACCCCGCGCGAGCTGGCCAACTACGAGCACCTGCCGCAGCTGTTCGGGCCGCAGCGCGCTCAGCAACCAGTCATGCAGCAGTATCAGGTATTGAGCCAGATGCTGCGCCCCATGGGCTTTTCCATCGCTCGCCTGGAGCTGCGCGAGCGAGGCAGCTGGTTCCTGACCACTGGTGCGGGTAGCGCCGGCCCAGGCATCGAGCTGCTGCTGGGGCGCGACCACCTGGTGGAGAAGATGCGCCGTTTCATTGCCATTTACGACAAGACGCTTAAAGACCAGATCACCAATATCGCCCGCATCGATCTGCGTTATTCCAACGGACTTGCCGTTGGTTGGCGGGAACCGAATGCACCGACGACGGCCCAACCCGCCGTTGCGAAGAATTAGAGAGAGGCAGGACCATGGCAAACGCGCATAGCGGCAAAATGATCGTCGGGCTGGACATCGGCACCTCCAAGGTGGTGGCGCTGGTGGGTGAAGTCGGCGAGGACGGTACCCTGGAGATCGTGGGCATCGGCACCCACCCTTCGCGCGGCCTGAAGAAGGGCGTGGTGGTGAACATCGAGTCGACCGTGCAGTCGATCCAGCGCGCCGTCGAGGAGGCCCAGCTAATGGCGGGCTGCCGCATCCACTCGGCGTTCGTCGGCGTGGCCGGCAACCACATCCGCAGCCTGAACTCCCACGGCATCGTCGCCATTCGTGATCGCGAAGTCAGCACCGCCGACCTCGAGCGCGTGCTCGACGCCGCCCAGGCCGTGGCCATCCCGGCCGACCAGCGCGTGCTGCACACGTTGCCGCAGGACTACGTGATCGACAACCAGGAAGGCGTGCGCGAGCCGCTGGGCATGTCGGGCGTGCGCCTGGAGGCCAAGGTCCACGTGGTCACCTGCGCGGTCAACGCGGCGCAGAACATCGAGAAGTGCGTGCGTCGCTGCGGCCTGGAAATCGACGACATCATCCTCGAGCAACTGGCCTCGGCCTACTCGGTGCTGACCGACGACGAGAAAGAGCTGGGCGTGTGCCTGGTAGACATCGGTGGTGGCACCACCGACATCGCCATCTTCACCGAAGGCGCGATCCGCCACACCGCGGTGATCCCGATCGCCGGCGACCAGGTCACCAACGACATCGCCATGGCCCTGCGCACCCCGACGCAGTACGCCGAGGAGATCAAGATCCGCTACGCCTGCGCCCTGGCCAAGCTGGCCGGTGCCGGCGAGACCATCAAGGTGCCGAGCGTCGGCGACCGCCCACCGCGCGAACTGTCGCGCCAGGCCCTGGCCGAGGTGGTCGAGCCGCGTTACGACGAACTGTTCACCCTGATCCAGGCCGAGCTGCGTCGCAGCGGCTTCGAGGACCTGGTGCCGGCCGGCATCGTCCTCACCGGCGGTACCGCGAAGATGGAAGGCGCCGTGGAACTGGCCGAGGAAATCTTCCACATGCCGGTACGCCTGGGCGTGCCGCACAGTGTTCGGGGCCTGAGCGACGTGGTGCGCAACCCGATCTATTCCACCGGCGTGGGCTTGCTCACCTACGGCCTGCAGAAGCAGTCCGAGGACCCGTCCCTGACCGGTATCAGCAACAGCAGCAACAGCAATAACAGCTATGGCGATGAACCCAAGGGGCCAGTGCTTGAGCGACTCAAGCGTTGGGTCCAGAGCAACTTCTGAGTTTCAAAGCAGTAGTGGTAGGCGCGACAACTAGAGAACTGTAAGGAGAGGGAAAATGTTCGAGCTCGTAGACAACGTCCCGCAAAGTCCGGTCATCAAGGTGATCGGCGTCGGCGGTGGTGGCGGCAACGCCGTCAACCACATGGTCAAAAGCAACATCGAAGGCGTCGAGTTCATCTGCGCCAACACCGATGCCCAGGCGCTGAAGAACATCGGCGCGCGCACCATCCTGCAATTGGGCACCGGCGTGACCAAGGGCCTGGGTGCCGGTGCCAATCCGGAAGTCGGCCGTCAGGCCGCGCTGGAAGACCGTGAGCGCATCGCCGAAGTGCTGCAGGGCACCAACATGGTGTTCATCACCACCGGCATGGGCGGCGGTACCGGTACCGGTGCTGCGCCGATCATCGCCGAAGTGGCCAAGGAAATGGGCATCCTCACCGTTGCGGTGGTGACCCGTCCGTTCCCGTTCGAAGGCCGCAAGCGCATGCAGATCGCCGATGAAGGCATCCGCATGCTGGCTGAGAGCGTCGACTCGTTGATCACCATCCCCAACGAGAAGCTGCTGACCATCCTGGGCAAGGATGCAAGCCTCTTGTCCGCCTTCGCCAAGGCCGACGACGTGCTGGCCGGTGCCGTGCGCGGTATCTCCGACATCATCAAGCGTCCGGGCATGATCAACGTCGACTTCGCCGACGTGCGCACCGTGATGGGCGAGATGGGCATGGCCATGATGGGGACTGGCTGCGCCAGCGGCCCGAACCGTGCGCGCGAAGCCACCGAGGCGGCGATCCGCAACCCGCTGCTCGAAGACGTCAACCTGCAGGGCGCCCGCGGCATCCTGGTGAACATCACCGCAGGTCCCGACCTGTCGCTGGGTGAGTACTCCGACGTGGGTAGCATCATCGAGGCCTTCGCCTCCGACCACGCGATGGTCAAGGTCGGCACCGTGATCGACCCGGACATGCGCGACGAACTGCACGTGACCGTGGTGGCCACTGGCCTGGGCGCGCGCATCGAGAAGCCGGTCAAGGTCGTCGACAACACCCTGCAGACCGCCCAGCAGGTGTACGAGTCGTCCAACCCGGCGCCGGTTCGCCAAGAGCAGCCAGCCGTCAACTACCGTGACCTGGAGCGTCCGACCGTGATGCGCAACCAGGCCCACGCAGGTGCCGCGGCAGCCGCTAAACTCAATCCTCAGGATGACTTGGACTACCTGGATATCCCGGCCTTCCTGCGTCGCCAGGCCGATTAATGGAATTTATCAGGGGTATAAGGGTGATTGGTGTTCAGCAAAGGCCGGGTCTGTTATCATCCCCAGCCTTTGTTGATACCTGTTCGCAATTTGCGCTGAAGCGGCCAATGCCATGATTAGACAACGCACCCTGAAGAATACCATCCGTGCCACAGGTGTCGGCCTGCACTCCGGGGAGAAGGTCTACCTGACCCTCAAGCCTGCGCCTGTCGACACCGGCATCGTCTTCCGTCGCGCCGACCTCGACCCTGTGGTCGAAATCCCGGCGCGCGCGGCCAACGTCGGTGAGACCACCATGTCCACGACATTGGTCAACGGTGACGTCAAAGTCGATACGGTCGAGCACCTGCTCTCCGCCATGGCGGGCCTGGGCATCGATAACGCCTACGTCGAGCTCTCCGCCTCGGAAGTGCCGATCATGGATGGCAGCGCCGGACCCTTCGTATTCCTGATTCAATCGGCCGGCCTGGAAGAGCAGGACGCACCGAAGAAGTTCATCCGCATCCTGCGCGAAGTGACAGTGGAGGAGGGCGACAAGCGCGCTACCTTCCTGCCGTTCGACGGGTTCAAGGTGAGCTTCGAGATCGACTTCGATCACCCGGTTCTCAAGGGCCAGACCCAGAGCGCCTCGGTCGACTTCTCGAGCACCTCGTTCGTGAAGGAAGTCAGCCGCGCCCGGACCTTCGGGTTCATGCGTGACATCGAGTACCTGCGCAAGCACAACCTTGCGCTTGGCGGCAGCGTCGAGAACGCCATCGTGGTCGACGAGACCGGCGTGCTCAACGAAGACGGCCTTCGTTCCGAAGACGAATTCGTCAAGCACAAGATCCTCGATGCCATCGGCGACCTCTACCTGCTGGGCAACAGCCTGATCGGCGAGTTCAAGGGCTACAAGTCCGGCCACGCGCTGAACAACCAGCTGCTGCGCAAGCTGATCGCCGAAACCGATGCCTGGGAAGTGGTGACTTTCGAAGATGCCAGCACGGCACCGATCTCGTACATGCGCCCTGTCGCGGCCGTGTAAGTTCGAACACTCTCTAGTTCATTGAGGCCACCTTCGGGTGGCCTTTTTTATGTCCACAGATCGTCCATCACTCTTTAGCTTTGCGCGATCCCTGTAGGAGCGGCCTTGTGTCGCGAAAGGGCCGCAAAGCGGCCCCAGGATTTCAGTGTTTTTCCAGAAATCGCCGGGGCCGCCTTGCGGCCCGTTCGCGACACAAGGCCGCTCCTACAGAATGATGTTCTGGGCCTTCAGTTCTTGCCCTGCGCATGCGCAGCCAGGCGTTCCAGGGCTGCGCGCAGCTTCGGGTCGCTGATGCCCTCGGCCGAGCCGCGAATGCTCTGGGCGGCGTTTTCCGACAATTCCGGCCCTTGGCCTTCGCGCTTGGCCGGCACCAGCGGCGGCTGCACCTTGAACAGGATACGCGTAAGGTTGGCGAAGGCTTCCAGCGCCAGCAGCTGGCGCTGCAGGCGTTTCTGCTGGTAGCGCAGGCGCGTGGCCCAATGGCCATCGGTCACCACCAGCAACAAGGTGCCTTCTTTCCACGAGGCCACATGGCAGTGCTCGCGCGCCGCCGGTTGCAGCTGGCTTTCCAGCAGGCGCTGCAAATGCTCCAGGCGCTCGGCCTGGTTCAGCAGCAGGCGCAGTGGACGAGCCTGGCGCAGCAAGGCGGCGGGGGGGCGGGCGGGGGTGGGTTTGTAGGCCATGGGGGTACGCGGCAGGTTGCTAGTTCGACAGTTTAACAGTTGGGCATTGATCGTGCGCTGGGCCCAGGTCGGTCGGCGAGGGGGGGATCTTGATGCAAGTCATTCGCGATACGTTTCATGTCCGCGCACCTTGAACTTGCGAAAAAAGCCCCTATGTTAGTCAGGCCCCCAAAAAGCGCTGTGCCAGCATCGTGGAAATCCACCACTTTCCTCACCATCGTTTCCGGGTAGAATGCTCGTTCGCATGCGGCCTATGGGCTGCACGGGCGACTTCACGGGGCCGCCCTCCATCCCTACGTGTGGAAGATCCTGCCGATATGTTTGCGCCTTTGTTAAAGAAACTTTTTGGAAGCAAGAACGAGCGTGAAATCAAGCGCATGCTCAAGACGGTGAGCGCCGTCAACGCCTTCGAAGAGAAAATGGTGGCCCTCTCTGACGAGCAACTGCGGGGCAAGACCGCAGAGTTCAAAGAGCGCCTGGCCAAAGGCGAGACCCTCGACCAGCTGCTGCCTGAAGCCTTCGCCGTGGCCCGTGAGGCCGGCAAGCGCGTGATGGGCATGCGTCACTTCGATGTCCAGCTGATCGGCGGCATGACCTTGCACGAAGGCATGATCGCAGAAATGCGCACCGGTGAAGGCAAGACCTTGGTCGGTACCCTGGCCGTCTACCTCAACGCGCTGTCCGGCAAAGGCGTGCACGTGGTCACGGTCAACGACTACCTGGCCCGCCGTGACGCCAACTGGATGCGCCCGCTGTACGAGTTCCTCGGCCTCACCGTGGGTATCGTCTCGGCCTTCCAGCCGCCTGAAGAAAAGCGCGCTGCCTACGCCGCCGACATCACCTACGGCACCAACAACGAATTCGGTTTCGACTACCTGCGCGACAACATGGCCTTCAGCCAGGACGAGAAGTTCCAGCGTGAGCTGAACTTCGCGGTGATCGACGAAGTCGACTCGATCCTCATCGACGAGGCGCGTACCCCGCTGATCATCTCCGGCCAGGCCGAGGACAGCTCCAAGCTGTACATCGAGATCAACCGCCTGATCCCGCGCCTGACCCAGCACATCGAGGAAGTCGAAGGCCAGGTGACCCAAGAGGGCCACTACACCATCGACGAGAAGAGCCGCCAGGTCGAGCTCAACGAAGCCGGTCACCAGTTCATCGAGGACATGCTCACCCAGTCCGGCCTGCTGGCCGAGGGCGAGAGCCTGTACTCGGCGCACAACCTGGGCCTGCTGACCCACGTCTACGCCGGCCTGCGCGCGCACAAGCTGTTCCACCGCAACATCGAGTACATCGTCCAGGAAGGCCAGATCCTCCTGATCGACGAGCACACCGGCCGCACCATGCCGGGCCGGCGCCTGTCCGAAGGCCTGCACCAGGCCATCGAGGCCAAGGAAAACCTGAACATCCAGGCCGAGAGCCAGACCCTGGCCTCGACCACCTTCCAGAACTACTTCCGCCTGTACACCAAGCTGTCCGGCATGACCGGTACCGCCGACACCGAGGCGTTCGAGTTCCAGTCGATCTACGCCCTCAACGTGATGGTGATCCCGCCGAACAAGCCGCTGGCGCGCAAGGACTTCAACGACCTGGTGTACCTGACCGCCGACGAGAAGTACGCCGCGATCATCGCCGACATCAAGCAAAGCATGACCCAGGGCCGTCCGGTGCTGGTGGGTACCGCGACCATCGAAACCTCCGAGCACATGTCCAACCTGCTCAAGAAGGAAGGTATCGACCACAAGGTCCTTAACGCCAAGTACCACGAGAAGGAAGCCGAGATCATCGCGCAAGCCGGTGCGCCGGGCGCCCTGACCATCGCCACCAACATGGCCGGTCGCGGTACCGACATCCTGCTGGGCGGTAACTGGGAGGCCGAAGTCGCCGCCCTGGACAACCCCAGCGCCGAACAGATCGCCCAGATCAAGGCCGACTGGCAGAAGCGCCACCAGCAGGTGCTGGAGGCCGGCGGCCTGCACGTGATCGCCTCCGAGCGCCACGAGTCGCGCCGTATCGACAACCAGCTGCGTGGCCGTGCCGGCCGTCAGGGCGACGCCGGCTCCAGCCGCTTCTACCTGTCGCTGGAAGACAGCCTGATGCGTATCTTCGCCTCCGACCGGGTGAAGAACTTCATGAAGGCCCTGGGCATGCAATCCGGCGAGGCCATCGAGCATCGCATGGTCACCAACGCCATCGAGAAGGCCCAGCGCAAGGTCGAAGGCCGCAACTTCGACATCCGCAAGCAGCTGCTCGAATACGACGACGTGGCCAACGAACAGCGCAAGGTGATCTACCACATGCGCAACAGCCTGCTGGCCGCCGAGAACATTGGCGACACCATCGCCGAGTTCCGCCAGGAAGTGCTCGATGCCACCATCAGCCAGCACATCCCGCCGCAGTCGCTGCCCGAGCAGTGGGACGTGGCGGGCCTGGAAGCCTCGCTGTCCAGCGACTTCGCCATCAAGCTGCCGATCCAGCAGTGGCTGGACGAGGACGATCACCTCTACGAGGAGACCCTGCGCGAGAAGCTGCTCAAGGAAATCACCGACGCCTACCACGAGAAGGAAGACCAGGCCGGCCTCGACGCCCTGCGCACCTTCGAGAAGCAGATCCTGCTGCGCGTGCTGGACGACCTGTGGAAAGACCACCTGTCGACCATGGACCACCTGCGCCACGGTATTCACCTGCGCGGCTATGCGCAGAAGAACCCGAAGCAGGAGTACAAGCGCGAGTCGTTCACCCTGTTCCAGGAGCTGCTGGAATCGATCAAGCGCGACACCATCCGTGTGCTGTCGCACGTGCAGGTACGCCGCGAAGATCCGGCCGAGGAAGAAGCCCGTCTGCGCCGCGAGGCCGAGGAGCTGGCCAGCCGCATGCAGTTCCAGCACGCCGCTGCGCCTGGCCTGGAAGGCGAGCAGTTGGCTGAAGAGGGCGCCGAAGTCGCCGTTGCCTCGGCCCCTGTACGCAACGACATGAAGCTGGGCCGCAACGAGCCGTGCTGGTGTGGTTCGGGCAAGAAGTTCAAGCATTGCCATGGTCAGATTGAATGATCTGAACCACCTGCAGTAACGTGACATATCCGGGGGCCGCTTTGCGGCCCTTTCCGACCGGTCCGACGCCTCGGCAAGGCCGCTCCTACAGGTATCGCAGTAAGCCTGTAGGAGCGGCCTTGTGTCGCGATGGGGCGCGAAGCGGCCCCGCTTTTTGCTATCAACCGATTTATCTAGGAGCGCTCTAATGGCTGTTGGTCTTGGTCCCCTGCCCACCCTGCACCCGGTTCCCGGTTTCGAACTCGGTATCGCCTCGGCGGGCATCAAGCGCCCTGGGCGCAAGGATGTGGTGGTGATGCGTTGCGCCGAAGGCTCCAGCGTGGCTGGCGTGTTCACCCTCAACGCCTTCTGCGCAGCCCCGGTGATCCTCTCCAAGCAACGCGTGCAGGGCACCGTGCGCTACCTGCTGACCAACACCGGCAATGCCAACGCCGGCACCGGCGCCCCGGGCCTGGCCGCCGCCGAGCGCACCTGTGCCAAGCTGGCCGAGCTGGCCGGGGTAGCGGCTGAGTCGGTGCTGCCGTTTTCCACCGGCGTAATCGGCGAGCCGCTGCCGGTCGAGAAGATCGAAGGCGCGCTGCAGGCTGCCCTGGACAACCTGTCCGAGCACAACTGGGCCGAAGCCGCCACCGGCATCATGACCACCGACACCTTGCCCAAGGGCGCCAGCCGCCAGTTCCAGTTCGACGGCAAGACCATCACCGTCACCGGCATCAGCAAGGGCGCGGGGATGATCCGCCCGAACATGGCCACCATGCTCGGCTACATCGCCACCGACGCCAAGGTCGCGCCCCAGGTGCTGAAAGACCTGATGCTCGACGGCGCCAACAAGTCGTTCAACCGCATCACCATCGACGGCGACACCTCGACCAACGACTGCTGCATGCTGATCGCCACCGGCAAGGCTGACGTGCCGGAGGTGACCGAGGCGCGTGGCGAGCTGTTCGAGGCCCTGAAGAAAGCCGTATTCGAGGTGTGCATGGAGGTGGCCCAGGCCATCGTCCGCGACGGCGAAGGTGCCACCAAGTTCGTCACCGTGCAGGTCAACGGCGGTGGCAACCACCAGGAATGCCTGGACGTCGGCTACGCCGTCGCCCATTCGCCGCTGATCAAGACCGCGCTGTTCGCCTCTGATCCGAACTGGGGGCGTATCCTCGCCGCGGTCGGCCGTGCCGGCGTGCCAGCGCTGGATGTCAGCCTGATCGATGTGTACCTGGACAGCGTCTGCATCGCCAGCAAGGGCGGACGCAGCCCGAGCTACACCGAGGAGCAGGGTTCGAAGGTGATGGCCCAGGAGGAGATCACCATCCGTATCGAACTGGGTCGTGGCCAGTGCAGCGAAACCATCTGGACCACCGACCTGTCCCACGAGTACGTGAAGATCAACGCCGAATACCGTACCTGATTCATCGCGGGGCAAGCCTGCTCCCACGACTGTCGTGGGAGCAGGCTTGCCCCGCGACTCCTGCACACTGTCCGCAACATGGAGCCGAACCATGAGCTATCACCTGATCATCGGCGACAAGCTGTATTCCTCCTGGTCGCTACGCGGCGCTCTGGCCCTTGAGCTGGCTGGCGTGCGCTATGAAGAAACCCTGGTCAAACTCAACCAGCCCGACACCCGCCAGCGCCTGCTGGCCTTTTCCGCCACCGGCAAGGTGCCGCTGCTCAAGAGCGAGCACGGCGTGATCGCCGACTCCCTGGCCATCGCCGAATACCTCAACGAACGCCACCCTGAGGCCCGCCTGTGGCCTGAGGACATCGCCGCCCGCGCCCAGGCGCGTTCGGCCTGTGCCCAGATGCACAGCGGCTTCTTCGCCCTGCGCGGTGCCATGCCGTTCGACCTTGCACGCGACGAAGCCTTGGAACATGTCCCACTGGACGTGCAGGTGGACATCGACCGCATCGTCGCGCTGTGGTCCGAATGTCGCTTGGCGGCCAAGGACAGTGGCCCGTTCCTGTTCGGCCGGCCGACCTTGGCCGATGCCTTCTTCGCCCCAGTGGCCGTGCGCCTGCGCACTTATCGGGTCGAGGTGCCGGCCGAGGCCGCGGCCTATATCGAGACCATCTACCAGTGGCCGGCCTTCCAGGCATGGCAGCAGGCCGGCCTGGCGGAGCGTGAAGGGTGAAGCGTATTCATGTAGTGGCTGCGGTCATTCGCGGCGCCGACGGTCGTATCCTGATCGCCCGGCGTGCCGACACCCAGCACCAGGGTGGCCTGTGGGAGTTTCCCGGTGGCAAGGTGGAGCAGGGCGAGGGTGTCGAGGCGGCGCTGGCCCGTGAGCTGCGCGAGGAGCTCGGCATCGAGGTCAGCCGTTCGCGGCCGTTGATCAAGGTCAGCCATGACTACCCGGACAAGCAAGTGCTGCTGGATGTGCGCGAGGTGCACGCCTTCAGCGGCGAGCCGCACGGCGCCGAGGGCCAGCCCCTGGCCTGGGTGACGCCGCGCGAGCTGGACCAGTACGCGTTCCCCGAGGCCAACACGCCGATCGTCGCGGCCGCGCGCCTGCCCGATCAGTACCTGATCACCCCGGACGGGCTGGAAGTGCCGCAGATGCTCAAGGGCATCCAGAAGGCCGTGGCCAGTGGTATCCGCCTGATCCAGTTGCGCGCGCCGGACATGTACGACCCCAAGTACCGCGATGTGGCGGTGGATGCGGTGGGCCTGTGCGCGGGCAAGGCGCAGCTGATGCTCAAGGGGCCGCTGGAGTGGCTGGGCGACTTCCCGTCGGCGGGCTGGCACCTGACCTCGGCACAACTGCGCAAATACGCGGCCAAGGGCCGTCCGTTCCCCACGGCGCGTTGGCTGGCGGCGTCCTGCCACAGTGCCGAGGAGCTGGCGCTGGCCGAGCAGATGGGGGTGGATTTCGTCACTCTGTCGCCAGTACAGGCGACCCAGACGCATCCCGAGGCGTTGCCGTTGGGCTGGGATGAGGCGCAGCGCCTGATCGCTGAGTTCAAGCAGCCGGTATTCCTGTTGGGTGGAGTCGGGCCGGGTGAGCGGGAGAAGGCCTGGGCAGCCGGGGCACAAGGTGTTGCCGGGATTCGGGCGTTTTGGCCTGAGACCTGATGAGGTCGTCAGCCTGACTGCCGCCCGATGGGGTGGTAGTCAGGCTTTTGCTTGCCGGCAGAAGCAGCGGGCGTGATTCAAATTGGCGCAGGTGGGCTCTTGACGTTGAACAGTCGGCAAACCACATACCAACACAGCGCGGAAAACAAGTTATAAGGAAACAGCACGAACCAAAACGGTAGCATCCAGTTTTTTTTGCCCTGCATTTCCCCCGGTTCGCCTGTTCGCCAAGGTGCGTAGTGGCGCCACGCCTGTTTAGGTGTCAGGAAAATTGTATGTAATGGTAGGTGCCACCAGTTTGGCTCTTTCGGTGCAGGGAGTGTTTCGTGGCCATGCGCCATGAAATGGCGGATATATTCCCACAGTTCCTGAGCATACAGAGGATTGCACTCGCTGGGCTCATTGCTCGGGAACCACATGGCGTCTTTGGGTTTGATGGTTCCGTGTTCAGTTCGCTGGGCAATCGCTAGTGCGTAGCTGATGCTGAATGAATTTCCTCCAAATTCGGATTTTTCAAGAAAGCCTCCGACACATTTATTCCAATCTAAAGTGATTGTTTTTTTGTTTCGCTTATAGATTATAGCTTTTGAGTTGTAGTCGAAATAAATGTGTGACAGGCGCTTTATCAGGAAAATCCTATACCACAAAAATGGGGTCATAACAAACATTGAGATTCCGATTGTGATGACGTTAAATGTGTCAAAGTGCTCTTTGCTCCATAGGTGAGAGTCTTTCCATAGGGCGGTCTGAAATATTATCAGGAAGAAAGTAGTTGCAGAATACATTTTACCCATGAATATGGAGTCTGAGATCCATGGGTTTCGCAGGCAAAGATATCGACTGTTCATGCTCACCCGCTGATCACCAATGGAGGGTGCGGTTTTTGACTTTTGATGGGGAGAAAAAATCCATGCGATGTTCATTCGTGTGGGCTCACCGATATCCGGGCTCGAGCCGAGCTGTCTTCCACGACTCCTTGGCCGGGAAAGTATTCTAAGTCGAGGGTGAGTGTTGCCCCTGCTGGCAGGTCACTTTTAAAATGTAGAATAAGGCCGCCTGAAATTAGGTGGCATGTCGCTTGTATCGGCAAGGCTCGGGTAATACCTGACAAGCCACTCTGATGGCAAAGGGCAGCGGACCATCTACTTTGACCAAGGACGAACCCACGGAGAAATACGGTGATTTCACCTCGATTGACGGATTGACTTACACCGGATTGCACAATCGTACCCCAGTCCGGATATGCCCAGGTTGTATCGTTGTGGATACGAGTCCCAAGACCTTCAAGACCGAGTTGCCGGGCATCGTCACCGGTAACTCGCAAGGGCGAGTAATAGGCGGCGTGCCAGCTTTTCAGTTCGTCAGTCAATGTCAAGAAATGCGGCAATTTTTTTGCCCCGTCCAGAGGCAAGCCAGGTCGTTCCTCGCCATCGTTCAACCGCGTTCCAAATATGCTGCGTGCTGCCCACAGCTCCATTGGTGAGTGCAAGCGTTCGGATGCATTGGCCTGCAATGCCAATCCGACCATCAAAATCGATGCGCCCAGCAGGACTACGGCTGCTGCGGCCCAACCGCCGAATGGAATGAAGAGAGTAGGGCCGGCGATAGCAAGGCTACCCTCTAATATGATTGCTGAGCCAATGGCAATGTTGATAGATGAGTTGATGGTAAGGCGCTGAGCAACATCGTCACCATTAT
This sequence comes from Pseudomonas muyukensis, assembly GCF_019139535.1. Taxonomy (NCBI): domain Bacteria; kingdom Pseudomonadati; phylum Pseudomonadota; class Gammaproteobacteria; order Pseudomonadales; family Pseudomonadaceae; genus Pseudomonas; species Pseudomonas muyukensis. The sequence continues at coordinate 1,718,797 of NZ_CP077073.1, forward strand.
CTGATTGTCTTTTTCCTTTTAGATAATCTGAAAGAAGTCCAGATATTATTGCGGGATACCCAAGGGAACGTGCAAAAAGGTTGCTGCTTAAGAACTTGATAAGCCCGTTGCCAAACGCCATGCCTGGCGCTGAGTTAGTGAGTTTAATCGTCATGGATTTCTGTGCCGCCCGCGTAGTGATGAGCGTCGCGTTCAGCGCTCCAATCACGCCAAAGATGGCAGAAGCAAAACCCGTCGTAAACTCCGGCGCCGAGCTTTTCTGCACATTCGCGTAGGCGACCTTGAGATTGATAATGTTCAACCAGAGCATGCCCGCGTTCAGCCCTGCTCCTGTAACCGAACGAAGTATTGACGCTATCTTGGGCTTCACAAACTGCGTCGTGGTTGACTCCAGGGTGACTGTTCGACTGCCACTGATACGGAGCTTGTTGGTTTCTTCAATCTGTGCCATGCCCGACTCGAGAAAATCAGTCACTGCCTGGCTAAGACTGCTTTCCCGTATGGCTTGACCGGTAATTCTGTAGCGCGTGCTTAACAGGCCTACGGCCTTCTCGGCGTTGGCTTCCTGCACGGCTGCAAGGATTCGCTGCTGGAAAGAGTGGCTGGCATCCCAACGGGTTTTGCCATCCAACCGCTTGAGAACGACCGTGTTCACCGCTTGGGCAGTGAGGTCCGTGATGTCGGCGATTGCAGGGAAGCGCCCTGCGAGTACTTCGATGGTGCTGTCGGAAGCCCCGATCAATGTGCCGGCGGCATCGGCTTTATCCTTGAAAGGGTTGAACGGTGCCAAAGCCAGGTACAGAGGGCTGTCATGTTGATCGAGCCATTTCTCCAGGCGCTTGAACCGCTGATCCTGCTCTTCTGCGCCGGGGACGGGTTGGCTCATGCTGCCGAGCATCAGTGCCAGGCTTATTTCCAGGCCACAGGCACTGGAAGAGTGATCACGGTCGTAGCTGGCGAGGGCAGCCGCCAGTGATTTAGGGTCGTCCACTTGATCATTTTCGGCGGTGGCCAGCCAGATGTCGTGGTCCGCGCTGGCGTTCAGCGCCTGCATCTGCAAGTTGGCTATTACCTGTTGTTGTGTCTCGCGCTCGGTGATGAATGCATGGTAACGGGCACTGTCGATACGCTGGCCAAGGCGGGCGCCAAGCGGTGAGCAGTGTTCGTCGGTCAGGGCCTTGTACCGTGCCAAACCAGTTGATTGTCTGTCACGTGCTGCGCACGCTCTTGTGGCCTGAACGAGATCTGGGGCACTTGGCGGGTATAGCGTTTGCAGGGTTTTTTCCAGCAATGCTGCCACAATGCTCTTGTGGTGATATTCCTGGCTTTGCTTACCGATGCGCTCAGCGTCCACGTGATAACAGTCAGGTACCTGTTCCTGTGTCTGCGAAGGCGCGCTGAATAAAGCTCGATGTGGGTCAGGCGCTGAAATGTCACGCAGAGCGTGGTGGTAAGCACTTGCCGACAGTCCAAGATCCAGTGAGATGCCTTCGGCGTCATGGAGTGCGACGACGGCGGGAATTCTGGGTTGGGTGTAGGGATAGTGACGTGCCATGCCAGCCAGAGCGCCAGTGTTCAATGCTTCCGGGCATGGATGGCTGCTCCAGCCTAGTTTCATGCGCAGAGCGTCGGGTTTGAAGTCTTCGACCCAGGTTCTCAGAGCGCTGACGGGCAACACGTGTAGCTGGCTGGAGTTGGAGCGCTCACCGGCAATCAGCTCGGCGATGTTCAGCGCCTGCATGTGGCGCTTGCGCATGGCAGTCGATGCCATGATGCGTGCGGACATCGCATTGCTCCACAAATGAGCGCTGTAGCCGATCCACACTTCGCTGGCGGTGTCCTGATAGGTATCTGCCCAGACCCAGCCTGTTGTGGGACCAACGGTATAGCGATCCCGGCGGTGATAGTCTTCAAGGCCGTTGTACATGAGTTCTTTGTAGCGGCCTGCGCCGTTGTATTCATGAATGACCAGCTTCTCGCCGCAGGGGCCTCTCATGAAGACATAGACGTAGCCTTCGCGCAGGGCCCGAAGGGTGTAGGCGCTGTGGTGCAGTTCAGTGAAACCTTGTTCCAGCCTGAAGCCTGAGTCGACATAACGGAAGTGATGTGCGCCGGGCGCCTTGGGTACTACTGCGTATCGAATCGGCAGAATAGGAATGCGAGCACTGCACGCGGGGGCAGAGGTAGCTTCGGAAACGTAGGTGCTATTCGGCATGCGATCCCCCCCAGCGAGCACCCTGGCAGGCGAATGGGGGAACAGGCGGGAAAATGGCTGATCGAGGCATCGGGGCTCCTTGTCCCGTTGCAACCTTTTCAAGGCTGCAACGCTTGTGTGAGACAAGGAGATTAAGGTTGGTGTAGCGATGTATCTTCCTTCGAACGTCCTAAAAGCTCGTAGGATATTTCGCTATTTGATTTGAACGTCAGGCTTTTCGCTCGGCTGCCACAAAACCTCTGCAATCCCCTGTCGCCGCCCGATGAGACGCGCTGCGACAAACAGCAAATCCGAAAGCCGGTTGATATACGCCAACCCCACTCCCTCCAGCGGCTCCTGCGCATTCAACTGCTGACACCGCCGTTCCGCACTGCGCGCCAGGCTCCGGCATACATGTGCCTGGGCCACCAACGCCGAGCCACTGGGCAGGATGAAGTTCTTCAGCGGCCCCAACTCCTCGTTCCACACATCGATGGCTGCCTCCAGCCGCTCGACCTCGGCCAGGTTCAATGCCTGGTAGCTCGGCATCGCCAACTCGCCACCGAGGTCGAACAAGCGATGCTGGCACGGCGCAAGCACCGCGCTCACCTCATCCAGCCCCTGCTCGGCCAAACCGGCCAATAGCAGACCCAGTTGACTGTTGAGGCTATCCACCTCGCCAATCGCTTCGATTCGTGGATGGTCCTTGGGCACCCGGCGCCCATCGCCCAGGCCGGTTTCACCTTTGTCGCCGGTGCGGGTATAGATCTTCGACAGGCGATAGCCCATGTCATGTCTCCGTGTTCAAGGGGGCCGGTTGGGCCTGGTTCAGGGGCAGGCGCAGGGTGAAGCAGGTGCCCTGGCCCGGGGTGGACTGTACCTCCATCTGCCCCTTGTGGTTGTTGGTGATGATGAAGTACGACACCGACAGGCCCAGGCCGGTGCCCTGGCCGATCTCCTTGGTGGTGAAGAACGGCTCGAAGGTGCGTTTGCGCACCGTCTCGGGCATGCCGACGCCGTTATCCTCGACCTGAATCTCCGCCCAGGGCGGGCTCAGCCGGGTACGCAAGGTGATGCGCCCCGGCTCGCTGGGTTGCGGGCGCTGGTGGATGGCCTGGGCGGCGTTCTTCAGCAGGTTCAGCAGCACCTGCTCGAGTTCGTTGGCGGTGCAGGGCACCGGCCCCAGCTGTGGGTCGAACTGGCGGACGATGGCCTGGCCCTTGAAATCGAAGCCGATGGCCAGGTCGAAGTCGTTGCCGGCGATCTCCACCGCCTGGTCGATCAGTGCCGGCAGCTCGCACGGTGCCAGCTGGCGATTGCTGCGGCGGCTGAAACTGAGCATGTGGGTGACGATCTTCGCCGCCCTGGCGCCGGCCTGCTGGATGCCATCGAGCAGTTGTGGCACGTCGCGGCTGTCCAGGTAGCGGTTGACCATCGGCAGGTCGATGCCCAGCTCGCTGGCCTGTTCCTGGTTGCGTGGCAGGTCTGGCGAAAGGCGTCGGCGGATGTTCTGCACGTTGTGCAGGATCGCCCCCAGCGGGTTGTTGATCTCATGGGCCATGCCGGCGGCCAGGCCGCCGACCGAGAGCATCTTCTCCGACTGCACCATCATTTCTTCCAGCGACAGGCGCTGGGTGATGTCGTCGATACGGATCACCACCCCGCGTCCGCCACCGCCCATCAGCGGGTAGAAGGTCAGCGCGTAGTGGCGCAGGTCTTCGCCCTTGGGCCAGGTGACGCGCTCGATCTTGGCGACCCGGTGCTTCTCCACGCTTTCCTTGAGTTGCGGCAGGAACGGCTTGAGCGGCTCGAAGGCGAGGAAGATCGGCTGGTTCAGCGCTTCGTCCAGCGGGGTCCCGGAGAGCACCGTGGCCTCGTGGTTCCACTGGGTGACGTAAAGCTGTTCGTCGAGGGCGATCAGCGCCGAAGGCATCGAGTCGATGATGCTGTTGAGGTAGTTCTGGAAACCGGTGAGCTTTTTCTCGATCTTGCTGCGCACCTGGACTTCCAGCTCCAGCTTGCGGTTGGTATGGCGGGTTTCCTCGGCCAGGCCCTGGGCCTGGTCGTAGGCGTCCTGGAATTCGTCACGGGTGCGCTTGAGCTGCTGCTCACGGGCCTCGATGCGCGACAGCATGGTGTTGAACGCCTCGGCCAGGCTGCCGATTTCGTCGTCGTTGCCGCGCTGGGCGCGCAGCGCGTAGCTCTCCTCGCGGGTGACCTGGCGCGACAACTCCTCGAGGTTGTTGATCGGCAGGGTGATCAGGCGCTTGATCTGCCGGGCGATGACCAGCCACAGCAGCACGCTGAACACCAGGATCGCCAGGCTGGCCGACAGCGTGCCGGTATAGAACGCGGTGGGCAGCTCGCTGCTGGCCACCAGCAGCAGGTGCGCGGGCGGGTTGGCGTTGCGTGGCAGGCGGATCAGCTGGGTGCTGCGAAACTCCATGAGGCGCCAGCCGTCGATGTTGCGAAAACGCTTGGGCAGGGTCAGCGCCTCGCCGTGCTGCAACTGCGCCAGCAGGCGCCCGTCGCCGCCGTAGATGGCCGCGGCGCGCAACGGCGTGTAGCTGTCGAGCTCCTTGAGCAGCGCCGTGGCGGTGTCTGGCGAGTCGCCGGCGCGGGCCGAGAGTTGCGGGTTGGCCACCAGCTTGCCGATGGTCTGCAGGGCCTGGGGCGCCATGCTCTCCTGGGTGATCCAGTAGGCGGCGCTGATGAACGCCAGGTTGGCCACCAGCAGGATGGTCACCAGCAGCACCAGCAGGGCCGCCAGCAGCTTTTGCCCGACCGGGAGGTTTTCCAGGCGTTGGCGCAGGGTCATGGGTCAGGGCGTGTCCATAATCGGTGGATGGGGGCGTCAGTCGCTGCGCAGGCCGCGCGCCTCGAGGTTATCGACCAGGCGCCGCAGCAGGCGTTCCAGCTGTGGCACCGCGGCGCCATGGCGGGCGGCACTGCGGCAGGCATGGCCGAGCAGGTAGTGGACCTCGGTGCGCCGGCCATGGCGGACGTCCTGGTACATCGAAGAGTAGTTGGCCGCGGTGGCGACGATCACCCGTTGCACTTCTTCGTGCAGGCCCTCGGCAGCCTCGGGCTGGCCGCAACGTCGCAGCAGGCCGGCAAGCTCGTCGCACAGTTGGTCGACCTCGCCCAGGTGGCCGAGCAAGCCGCCGTTGTGGCAGCCGTGAAGGACGGTCAGCGGGTTGATCGCGCAGTTCAGCGCCAGTTTGCGCCACAACCGGGTGGCGATGTCCGGTGTCCATTGGCCGGGGATGCCGGCATCGAGCAGCTCGTCGAACCAGTACGGCACGCTGGGGTTGCCTGGGTCGCCCAGCCAATTGAAGCCGTGGCCGGCGAAGCGCACCTGCCAGTCGCCCTCGCGGAAGGCGCCTTCGGTGCTGGAGGCGAACACGCAACGGGCGTGGGGCACCTGTTCGGCGACTTCATCCTGGCTGCCCAGGCCGTTTTGCAACAGCACCAGTTCGCCGCCCTGGGCCAGGCGCGGCGCCAGCTGCGCCACGGCGGGGGCGGCATCGTAGGCCTTGCAGGCCACCAGCAGGCGGTGGATCGGGCCGGGGGCACTGGCGGTCTCGGCAGGGATCGCATAGTGGCGCTGGCCGTCGTGCTCGACCAGGGTCAGCCCGCCGCCGCGCTGGTAGGCGGCCAGGCGCTGCTGATCGCGCAGGATCAGACGTACCGGTTTGCCGGCGCGGGCCAGCCGGCAGGCCCAGAGGCTGCCGAGGCTACCGGCGCCGAGAATATGCCAGGTGCTGCTCATCTGCGTTTCGCAACCCGTTATAATGAGTCCGCATTTTAACCATCAAACCCGACGCGCTCCATCTTCAGGCCGAGCGCGCTTTTTTTTCTGGAGATCAACCATGCCTTCGTTCGACGTGGTATCGGAACTGGACAAGCACGAAGTGCAGAACGCCGTCGACAACGCCATCAAGGACCTCGACCGCCGTTACGACTTGAAGGGCAAGGGCACCTTCGAGTTCAAGGACAAGGAGCAGACCGTGCTGCTGACCGCCGAGGAGGAGTTCCAGCTCGAGGCGATGCTGGAAATCCTGCGCCTGGCGCTGGTCAAGCGCAAGATCGACGTCAAGTGCCTGGAAACCAAGGACCCCTACGCCTCGGGCAAGGAAAAGAAGCAGGAAGCCAAGTTCCGCGAGGGTATCGACAAGGACCTGGCCAAGAAGATCGTCGCCACCATCAAGGATGGCAAGCTCAAGGTCCAGGCCGCCATCCAGGGCGAGCAGGTGCGCGTGACCGGCAAGAAGCGCGACGACCTGCAGGAAGCCATTGCCCTGCTGCGCACCAAGGAATTCGACATGCCGCTGCAGTTCAACAACTTCCGCGACTGAGCCTGGCGTTGGAACCTTGATGGCCTACTGATGTCCATCAGGTCCCGTGGCCGCTGAGGTTTCAGCGGCCTGCTTCACTGTGCACTTGCCGTTCGGCATCAGGAGATGAACATGGATTTGAACGCTGAAGTCGATCAGCTGGTCCGCCAATCGCAAACCTGGATTCCAATGATCATGGAATACGGCAGCCGCCTGTTGCTGGCGCTGCTGACACTGGCCATCGGCTGGTGGATCATCAACAAGCTCAGTGCCCGGTTGGGCAAGCTGATCGGCTTGCGTGCCGATGCTGGGCTGCAGGATTTCCTCAGCACCTTTGCCAACATCGTGTTCAAGGTGCTGCTGGTGGTCAGCGTGGCATCGATGATCGGCATCGAGACCACCTCGTTCGTGGCTGCTATCGGTGCCGCCACCTTGGCCGTGGGCATGGCCTTGCAAGGTAGCCTGGGCAACTTCGCGGGGGGCGTGCTGATCATGATGTTCCGCCCGTTCCGTGTCGGCGACTGGATCGAGGCCCAAGGGGTGTCCGGCACCGTGGACAGCATCCAGATCTTCCACACCGTGCTGCGTACCGGTGACAACAAGACCGTGATCATCCCCAACGGCAGCCTGTCCAACGGGATTGTCACCAACACCAACCGCCAGCCGACGCGCAAGGTGGTGTTCGACGTGGGGGTGGACTACGAGGCCGACTTGCAGAAGGCGCGCAACGTGCTGCTGGAGCTGGCGCAAGACCCGCGGGTGCTGCAGGACCCGGCGCCGCAGGCGGTGATCTCGACCCTGGGTGACAGCTCGATCACCGTGTCGCTGCGTATCTGGACCAAGACCGCCGACTACTGGGACGTGCTGTTCATGCTCAACGAGCATGCCCGTGACCGGCTCAAGGCCGAAGGCATCGACATTCCGTTCCCGCAGCGGGTCATCCGCGTGGTGCAGGAGAACGCGGTGCAGTAAGCCGCGCCTTCACCCTCGCTGTTCAACGTGGGGTAAGTCTGTTCCTACAACCTTGTGGGGATGGGCTTACCCCATGTTGCTTTTCCTGCCCTTACACTTGTTCACAGCACAGGCACTGCCAAATCTGGCATATAGCCTGACCCCGCCCTCAATACCTGATGCCCGCCATGAAACCTCTGTTGTATATCACCCCTCTGCGCGCCTTGCTGTTCGGCTTGACCCTGGCGCTGTTCGAACTGCTGACCTACCTGGCCAGTGACGCCGTGATGCCCGCCATGCCGGTGGTGGTCGGTGACCTGCAGGCCAGCCCCGAATACATCCCCCACGCACTGAACCTGTACCTGCTCGGTGGCGTGGTGCTGCAATGGCTGATCGGCCCCCTGGCCGATCGTTACGGCCGGCGCCCGATGTTGCTGGTGGGTTGCCTGTTCTTCGGCCTGGCCTGCCTGGCGACGTTCTGGGTCCAGGACATCGGCCTGTTCAACCTGCTGCGCCTGCTGCAAGGCATCGGCCTGGGCTTCGTGGTCACGGTCAGCTACCCGGCGCTCAACGAAGCCTTCAGCGAGGCCGACGCCGTGCGCATGATGGCCCTGCTGGCCAATATCGCGCTGCTGTCGCCGTTGCTCGGCCCGCTGGTGGGGACCCTGATGCTGCAATGGCTGGACTGGCGCTGGCTGTTCGTCGCCTTCGCCCTGGGCGCGGTGCTGTGCTGGGTGCTGCTGTACCGCCTGATGCCGGAGACCCTCGGCGTGGAGCGCCGCGATGGCTCGCGCCTGCCGTTCACGCCGATTCAGCTGATGCCACTGCTGGCCGGCTATGCCCAGTTGCTGGGTAACCGGCGTTTCGTTGCCGGCAGCGCGGCACTGGGGCTGGTGGGGCTGCCGCTGATCGGCTGGATCGGCCTGTCGCCGGTGCTGCTGATCCACGACGAAGGCCTGAGCACAATGGACTACGCGTTGTGGCAGTTGCCGGTATTCGCCGGGCTGATCCTCGGCAACCTGATCATCAACCGCATCGCCGATCGCTATCCATTGCCGGCGCTGGTACGCGGCGCGTTGCTGCCATACCTGGCAGGGCTGGGGCTGATGGTTCTGGCCACCTGGTGCTGGTCGTCGGTGACCAGCGTGGTGGCGGGCATGTCGCTGTATGCCCTGGGCCTGGGCGTGGCCAACGCCGTGCTGTACCGCATGACGCTGTTCTCCAGCGAGCAGAGCAAGGGCCTGGTATCGGCCATGCTGGGCATGATCACCATCGCGCTGCTGGGGCTGGGTGGCGTGGTGCTGGCGATGCTGGGCGCAGGCGCGAGCCTGCTGCACTTTGCCGTCGCCGCAGGTGTGGCAGGGGCGCTGGCGCTGTTGCCGCTGTGGTTCGTGGTGGGTGGTCGTTCCGGGGAAGGGGTGGTTACAGGCTGAATGCAACGCGGGGCAAGCCCGCTGCCACGCAGCGTCCACAGGAGGTGTGCGTGGCAGCGGGCTTGCCCCGCGATGAGGTCGGCGATGGCTTAATGGGTTTCAGCCGCCGGGCTCTCCACCGGCACCGGCTTTCCCCGGCCGGCCTCCTGGCGCCAGTGCAGGGCGATCAGGATCAGCGTCGGCACGCCCAGCAGGGCGGTGATCAGGAAGAAATCGTGATAGCCGAATTTCTCCACCATCACCCCTGAGTAGCCGCCGATCAGGCGCGGCAACAGCAGCATGATCGAGCTGAGCAGGGCGTATTGGGTGGCCGAGAACTTCAGGTTGGTGAGGCTCGACAGGTAGGCGACGAACGCCGAGGTGGCCAGGCCTGAGCTGAAGTTGTCCAGCGAAATGGTCACCACCAGCATTTCCAGGTTCGGCCCCATGTCGGCCAGCATCAGGAACAGGATGTTGGTGGCCGCCGAGGCCGCGCCGCCGATGAACAGGATCGGCAGGATGCCGAAGCGCACGATCAGCAGGCCGCCGGCGCCGGCGCCGACCAGGGTCATGATCAGGCCGAAGATCTTGCTGACGCTGGCGATCTGGTCCTTGGTGAAGCCCATGTCGATGTAGAACACGTTGGCCATCACCCCCATCACCGTGTCGGACATCCGGTAGGTGGCGATCAGCCCGAGCAGCAGCAGGGCCTGCCAGCGGTAGCGCATGATGAAGTCGTTGACCGGCGTGAGCACCGGCGCCAGGCCGCGACGGCCCAGGGACGACAGGCAGGCCCAGGTCAGCAGCACGTAGAGGATCAGGCGCAGGAAGGCGCGATCCTCGAGCAGCAGGTCGAGCATGGTCGCGTCGCCGAAGACCACGCTGGCCCAGTCGGTGTTGAACATCTGGGTGAAGCTGGCCGGTACCGACACCAGCAGGATGATCAGCACGAACACCGAGGCCAGCTGGTGCGTCAGCCCGTAGCGGGCGGCCGACAATTGGGTGCGCAGGGGCACCGGCGGTTCGCGCATCACCAGGGTGGTGAACACGGCGGGCAGCATCAACACGCCAAACAGCACGTAGGTGCCGGTCCAGGCTTCATGCAGGTAGCTGAAACCGGTGGAACCGAACCATTCGGCAAAGAACAGCGCACCGGCTGTGGCGAGCAGGGCGGCGACCCGGTAACCGGCCATGTAGCTGGCGGCCAGGGCGGCCTGGCGCTGATCGTCGGCGATCTCCAGGCGGTAGGCGTCGACGGCGATATCCTGGGTGGCCGAGGCGAAGGCCACCAGCACCGCCAGGGCGATCAGCCACGACAGGTGCTTTTGCGGGTCGCAGAAGCCCATGCCGATCAGCCCGAGTACCACCAGCACTTGCGACAGCAGCAACCAGGAGCGGCGCCGGCCCATGCCGCCCAGCAGCGGCAGGCGCCACTGGTCGAGCAGCGGCGACCACACCCACTTGAAGGCGTAGGCCAGGCCGATCAGGCTGGCATAACCGATGGTTTCACGCGCGACACCCGCCTCGCGCAGCCACACCGAGAGGGTCGAGAACACCAGCATGTACGGCATGCCGGCGGCGAATCCGAGCAGCAAAAGCACCAGGGTTGACGGGCTGGCATAGGCAGCGAGCGCAGCGCGCCAGGTTTTACGGGGCATGGGCCAACATCTGCCTCAAGGTTTGCGAAAACAAAGCGCGCACTCTAACCGCTGTGCTCCATCGGGCGCCAGCCATGGCGCGCCATATCCACACGATTATTGGCCACATTCACGCCTTCTGCGCGCAGGCGGGCGCGCTGTTCGTCGCCCGAGGGGGTGCCCAGGGCCAGGCTCAGCCGGCCACCGGCGCCGAGCACGCGGTGCCAGGGCAGGCGGGTGTCGCCAGGCAGTTGCCCCAAGGTGCGCCCAACCCAGCGCGCCGCGCGGCCAAGGCCGGCCAGCTCGGCCAGTTGGCCGTAGCTCACCACCTTGCCGCTGGGGACCTGGCCCAGCACCGAGTACAGCGCCATTCGTCGGGCCTGTGCGTCTTCTGGCGGCGGTGCGAGCGGCGTGGGCATCACGGCGCCCCTGGCCTGTGGATGAAACCGGACAGGCGGTTTGGGTAAATGCGAGTGGAACTCATCGGCATGGGGTGGGTCTGTCCTTGCTCAGGGCCGGGGTATCTGGATAATGCCCGGCTTTTTCGTCGAATCGAACCCGTATCGCATTTATGTATTCTAGAACCCTGCTGTGCCTCGTTGCCGTTTCCCTGTGCGCCCCGGCGCTCGCCGACACCGTGTGGATGAAGAACGGTGACCGCCTGAGCGGCAAGATCAAAGTCTTCGACGGCGGCAAGTTGCTGTTGGAAACCCCCTACGGTGGCTCCATCGCCCTGGACTGGAAGCAGGTGCAGACCCTGGAGAGCGACCAGGAGCTGCTGGTCAAGCAGGACGCCTACAGCGGCGAGAAGGCCAAGTCGCTCAAGGCCGCCGAGCCGGGCAAGGTGACCCTGGCCAACGGCGAGGCGCCGAAGACCGTCGAGTTGGCCAGCATCGAGCAGATCATGAAGCCGCGGCCGCTGCTGGAGGACTTCCTGTGGAAAGGCAATGTCGATGTGGCGATGGACTACAAGCGCGCCGAGAACGATACCGACGACTATGACGTCAGCTTCAAGACCACCGCCCGCCACGGACGCTGGCGGCACAACGCCGAAGGCGAGTACAACCGCGAGACCAAGGACGACGTCACCACCACCAACAACTGGAGCGCCGAGTACGCCCTGGACCGTTTCATCACCGAGAAGTGGTTCTGGCAGGGGCGTCTGGAATACAAACGTGACCATATCGAGGACCTGGCCCGCCAGCGCACCGTCGGTACCGGCCCGGGTTATCAGTTCTGGGATGACGAGCTGGGCGCGTTCTCCCTGGGCTCGCTGATCAACCGAACCGATTTCGAATACCGCGATGGTGGCAAGGACAACTTCTATTCCGCCGCGGTGAAGTGGGACTACAACCGCTACCTGATCGGCAAGAAGGTCGAGTTCTTCACCAATGGCGAGTTCGGCAAGCCGTTCGGCGGTGTCGCCGACTACTCGCTGGATGCCGAGATGGGGCTGCGCTACAAGGTGACCGAGTGGGCGTCGTTGAACCTCAAGGCCGAGAAGGACGTGATCAGGGGCACGCGTGACAGCGACCTGGACAAGACCCGCTATACCGCCGGCTTCGGGGTAACCTGGTAAGGCGAGCCGGTAAAACACTGTGCATGCTCTTTGTAGGAGCGGCCTTGTGTCGCGATAGGGCCGCAAAGCGGCCCCAGGATCTCAGCGACATGGCAGACATTGCCGGGGCCGCGTTGCAGCCGTTTCGCGACACAAGGCCGCTCCTACAGGGATGTGCATCGATCCCATAGGTGAGTCTGGCAGCGGCGGGTGATAATGCTTATCTTGTCACTCATCCAGTCTGCCGCCAGGAGCCCACGCCTGTGAGTACCAACGCCCTTCGCCCCGCCCGGGAACTGCTGCTCAAGGAGTACCGCGGCGTCCTCTCGACCCATTCCAAGTCGATGCCCGGCTTCCCTTTTGGCTCGGTGGTGCCCTACTGCCTGGATGCCGAGGGCCATCCGCTGATCCTCATCAGCCGCATCGCCCAGCACACCCACAATCTGCTCAAGGACCCCAAGTGCTCGATGCTGGTGGGTGAGCGCGAAGCAGAGGATGTGCAGGCGGTCGGGCGCCTGACGGTGATGGCCGAGGCCCACAAGCTCAGCGACGAGGCCGCCATCGAAGCGGCCGCGGCGCGCTACTACCGCTACTTCCCCGAGTCGGCGAATTACCACAAGGCCCACGATTTCGACTTCTGGGTGCTGCAACCGGTGCGTCACCGCTACATCGGCGGGTTCGGCGCAATCCACTGGCTCGACCAGGTGACCCTGGCCAATCCGTTTGCCGGCTCCGCCGAGGCCAGCATGATCGCGCACATGAACAGCGATCACGCCAATGCCATCGCCCATTATGTCGAGCTGACCGGGCTGCCGCGCAGCGCGCCTGCCGAACTGGTCGGTATCGACAGCGAAGGGATGCACCTGCGCATCGGCCAGGGTGTCCACTGGCTGGCGTTTCCAGAAATTTGCAACACCCCGACACAAGTCCGCGAGGCCTTGGTACTGCTGGCCCGCGCCGACCAGTGGCCGGTGGCGGCGGCGGTCGAGGGTTGAAAATCGGCAGCAGGGCATCCATCTGATGGTCTTACAGGAAGATTCTCTTCCATCGAGGAATGCTTGATGCGTGCTTTTCTACTGCTGTTTCTACTCTTCCCTGTGCTGGAGCTGTTCGTCTTCGTCAAGGTCAGCGCCGCCATCGGTTTCTTCCCGGCGTTGCTGCTGATCATCGCCGGTTCCGCCCTGGGTGTGCTGGTGATGCGCGTGGCGGGCCTGGCCACCGCCCTGCGTGCCCGCGAGAGCCTGCAGCGTGGCGAATTGCCCGCCGAGGACATGTTCCAGGGCCTGATGCTGGCGGTCGGTGGCGGCCTGTTGCTGCTGCCCGGCTTCATCAGCGACGTGGTTGGCCTGCTGTGCCTGCTGCCGTTCACCCGGCGCCTGGTGGCGGCGAAGATGCGCCGCCGTGCCGAGGAGCAGGCCCTGCGCCAGCGTGCCTTCCAGGATGACCCGTACCAGGCGCAGCCGCGTGATGGCGGCCATCGCCCCAATGTGATCGAGGGCGAGTACGAGCGTCGTGACAAGTAACGGCGTCCAGCGCTGTGGCTTGCCTCGTCGCGGGGCAAGCCTGCGGCCACGTCGGCCTTGAAAGGCCAGGTGAAAAAAATTACCTATCAAGCCTTGTAATCAATTTTGTCGGCCTCATGTATGTGGTCACCGCAAGGTTTCTGGTGGCGACACCAGACATGACACAAGTGGTTCGCCCATCGCGGGCCACTCCCGGCAACGCCGGACCGTATCAACCTGCCGGTGTCGACACCGGCCGATGAAAACCACTATTTGGGAGAGATCGACAATGAAGCTTCGTCCTCTGCATGACCGCGTCGTTATCCGCCGCAGCGAAGAAGAATCGAAAACCGCTGGCGGTATCGTCCTGCCGGGTTCGGCCGCTGAAAAACCAAACCGCGGCGAAGTCGTCGCCGTCGGCACCGGTCGCATCCTGGACAACGGCGAAGTGCGCGCGCTGGCCGTGAAAGTGGGTGACAAAGTGGTTTTCGGCCCTTACTCGGGCAGCAACACCGTGAAAGTCGATGGCGAAGACCTGCTGGTCATGGCCGAGAACGAAATCCTCGCCGTCATCGAAGGCTGATTTCCCCGACTTCCCGTTACTCCAAAGATTTTTCAAGGATTAAACGATCATGGCTGCTAAAGACGTAAAATTCGGCGATTCCGCTCGTAAGAAAATGCTGGTTGGTGTCAACGTTCTGGCTGACGCGGTAAAAGCGACCCTGGGCCCGAAAGGCCGTAACGTGGTCCTGGCCAAGAGCTTCGGCGCGCCGACCATCACCAAGGACGGCGTTTCCGTCGCCAAAGAAATCGAGCTCAAAGACGCCTTCGAGAACATGGGCGCCCAGCTGGTCAAGGAAGTGGCTTCCAAGGCCAACGACGCTGCCGGTGACGGCACCACCACCGCTACCGTCCTGGCTCAGGCCATCGTCAACGAAGGCCTGAAAGCCGTCGCTGCCGGCATGAACCCGATGGACCTCAAGCGCGGCATCGACAAGGCCACTGCCGCCGTCGTCGCCGAGCTGAAGAACCTGTCCAAGCCATGCGCCGACTCCAAAGCCATCGCCCAGGTAGGCACCATCTCCGCCAACTCCGACAACTCCATCGGTGAAATCATCGCCGAAGCCATGGAAAAAGTCGGTAAAGAAGGCGTGATCACCGTCGAAGAAGGCTCGGGCCTGGAAAACGAACTGTCGGTCGTCGAAGGCATGCAGTTCGACCGTGGCTACCTGTCGCCGTACTTCGTCAACAAGCCGGACACCATGGTTGCCGAGCTGGAAGGCCCGCTGCTGCTGCTGGTCGACAAGAAGATCTCCAACATCCGCGAACTGCTGCCGGTGCTGGAAGCGGTGGCCAAGTCGGGCCGTCCGCTGCTGATCGTGGCTGAAGACGTCGAAGGCGAAGCCCTGGCGACCCTGGTGGTCAACAACATGCGCGGCATCGTCAAGGTTGCCGCGGTCAAGGCCCCAGGCTTCGGCGACCGCCGCAAGGCCATGCTGCAGGACATCGCTGTCCTGACCGGCGGCCAGGTCATCTCCGAAGAAATCGGCCTGACCCTGGAAACCACCACCCTGGAGCACCTGGGTAACGCCAAGCGCGTCATCCTGTCCAAGGAAAACACCACCATCATCGACGGTGCTGGCGTCGACGCCGACATCGAAGCACGCGTCAAGCAGATCCGTGCCCAAATCGAAGAGACTTCCTCGGACTACGACCGCGAGAAGCTGCAAGAGCGCCTGGCCAAGCTGGCTGGCGGTGTTGCCGTGATCAAGGTCGGTGCCGGCACCGAAGTTGAAATGAAAGAGAAGAAAGCCCGCGTTGAAGACGCCCTGCACGCTACCCGTGCAGCCGTCGAAGAAGGCGTGGTGCCTGGCGGTGGCGTTGCCCTGGTTCGCGCCCTGGCGGCCATTGTCGAGCTCAAAGGCGACAACGAAGACCAGAACGTCGGTATCGCCCTGCTGCGTCGCGCTGTAGAAGCCCCGCTGCGCCAGATCACTGCCAACGCCGGCGACGAGCCAAGCGTTGTCGCTGACAAGGTCAAGCAAGGTTCGGGCAACTACGGCTACAACGCCGCTACCGGCGAATACGGCGACATGATCGAGATGGGTATCCTGGACCCAGCCAAGGTCACCCGTTCGGCCCTGCAAGCGGCTGCTTCGATCGGCGGTCTGATGATCACCACCGAAGCCATGGTTGCCGACCTGCCGGAAGACAAGCCAGCGGCTGGTGGCATGCCTGACATGGGCGGCATGGGTGGCATGGGCGGCATGATGTAAGCCTGCCTGTACCCTGAAAAAGCCCCGGCTCGCGAGAGCCGGGGCTTTTTCGTTTATAGCATCGCGCAACGGGTTGGCGTTGCCGCTAAACGCCATAGCGTAGGAGCCAGCCTTGCTGGCGCAGCAGGCAATCCAATAATCGCACAGGCATCCGCTACACAACGCTGCCTTGAGGTACAGGGGCGTCTTGTCTTGCCCGGCGATACAGCACCAGGTAATACGACCCCAGGCCGATCAACCAGCAGAACACTGCCGTCCACACGTTGTGCGACAAGAAGTGCGCCCCTTGCATCATCCGTCCCAACGACAACACTGAACCTGCGACAAACGCCAGCAACAACGCTGCCCGCGCCAGCCTCGGCCTGCGGTCGCGCAGCGCGAAGAACAGCGCGAACAGGCAGAACCCGGTCGTCGCATGGCCACCCGGCCAGCACAGCCCCGGTTTGTCGGTAGGCGGCCGTGGTTCGAGCAGCTTGCTATAGGTTTCCTTGCCGCCGAACTGAGTCAGGCTCCACGGGCATTGCACCTGGGTCAGTTGCTTGAGCGGAGTGACGAAAGCGGTGGACAGCGCCAGGGCCAGCACCAGACAGCCCAGCTCGCGGCGCCAGCTGAACAACCGTGACCACAGAAAACTCAAGGCAAGGGCGCCGATGCTCAGCACGCCGAGCAGGATCACGCCTTGCTTGACCCGGTCATGCAGGATGGTTTCCAGCAGGTAGCTGTGGCGGCCGATGAACTGGCCGGCCTGCGGGTCGTAGAACAGCGCGGCCAGGTCCATGTCCAGCGAGGTCCATTCCAGCAGGACCAGCGCCACGACGGTAAGCAAAGGGATGCCCAGGTACAGCCACGGATTGATCGGGCGGGGGCGGACAGATGCCTGCATGGTGACTCCAGCGGGTGAGGGGAGGGTGTGAAAATGACCGGGCATTGTCGTGCGCCCGCTATCCTGAGTCCGTGAAGGATCAGTGAAAAATCTGTCAAGTTCGCTGAATTCGCCGCAGGGCTGGCACCTCGCGGGCGATGGCCGTAAGCTGCGCCTGCCGCGCCCTGCGAAGCGCCGCACAGGAGACCCCGATGCGCATTCTTTTGGTTGAAGACAACCGCGATATCCTCGCCAACCTGGCCGACTATCTCGGCATGAAGGGCTATACCGTCGATTGTGCCCAGGATGGCCTGTCCGGCCTGCACCTGGCCGCTACCGAGCACTACGACCTGATCGTGCTCGACATCATGCTGCCGGGCATCGATGGCTACACGCTGTGCAAGCGCCTGCGCGAGGACGCCCGTCGCGATACCCCAGTGATCATGCTCACCGCCCGCGACCAACTGGATGACCGTCTGCAGGGCTTCCGTTCCGGGGCTGACGACTACCTGCTCAAGCCATTCGCGCTCTCGGAGCTGGCCGCGCGCATCGAAGCGGTGCTGCGCCGGGCCCAGGGCGGCGGGCGGCGCACGCTGCAGGTCGCCGACCTGAGCTACGACCTCGATACCCTGGAAGTCACCCGCCAGGGCCGTCTGCTCAAGCTCAACCCGGTCGGCCTCAAGCTGCTTGCCGTGCTGATGCAGAAAAGCCCCCATGTGCTGCGCCGCGAAGTGTTGGAAGAGGCCCTGTGGGGCGACGACTGCCCGGACAGCGACAGCCTGCGCAGCCATGTGCACCAGTTGCGCCAGGTGATCGACAAGCCGTTCGAAAAGCCCCTGCTGCATACCGTCCATGGCGTCGGCTATCGCCTCGCCGAGGGCCGCGATGGAGTTTAGACAGAGCCTTGCCCAGCGCATCATCATCGCCTTTGCGCTGATGAGCGCGCTGGTCGCCGGGGCCTTCGCCTTTGGCATCGTCGCCACGGTGCATCTGGTCGAGGAGCGCCTGATTTCGTCGGTACTGGGCGGTGACCTGCAGCGCCTGCTGCGCATGGACAGCGTCAGCGACTGGAGCCACCGGCCGCGTCCCGACCAGCTGTTCTACTTCAGTGGCGGGCGCGACGATTTCGAACTGCCCAAGGACCTGCGCCACCTGGACGTCGGCTTTCATGAGGTGTTCCGCGACCAGCTGTCGTACCACGCCATGGTCGAGATCGTCGATGGCCGGCGCTATGTGCTGTTGCAGGACCAGAGCGACTTCGAGGAGCGTGAGCGGGTGCTGTTCGCCGTGGTGGTGGTGGGCTTCGTGCTCAGCCTGGCACTGGCGGTGATCCTTGGATGGTTGCTGGCGCGGCGGGTCATGGCGCCGGTGATTCGCCTGGCGCGCCAAGTGCGCCATCGCGACCAGTTGCTGGGCCTGGCGCCGCCGCTGGCGCCGGACTACGCCGCGGACGAGGTTGGCCAACTGGCGGTGGCCTTCGACGATACCCTGGGGCGCCTGCGAGATGCCCTGACCCGCGAGCGCCTGTTCACCAGCGACGTCAGCCACGAGCTGCGCACGCCCTTGATGGTGCTGGCCACCTCGTGCGAGCTGCTGATGGAAAACCCCAACCTCGAGCGCCGCGCGCGTAGCCAGGTCGAGCGGATTGCCCGGGCGACCGAGGAGATGCGCGAACTGGTCAAGACTTTCCTGATGCTGGCACGGGCCCAGCGCGACGAGGGCGCGGTGGCCTCACGGGCGACCCTGCGCGAGGTGGGCGACGATTTGATCGGCGTGTGGCGCGACACCATCGAACAGAAGGGCCTGGTGCTGCACTACGACGGTCGGGCGGATGCCAGCCCGGTGCTGTACAACGCCACCTTCCTGCAATCGGTGATGGGCAACCTGCTGCGCAACGCCGCCCACTACACCGACGGTGGTTACATCCGCCTGAGCCTGGAGGCCAATGGTTTCAGTGTCGAGGACAGCGGCGTGGGCATTCCCGAGGAACAGCGCGAGGCCATGTTCCGGCCCTTCGTGCGCGGTGACGAGCGCCGTGGCGAAGGCCTGGGCCTGGGCCTGTCGCTGGTGCAGCGGATCTGCGACGACCAGGGCTGGCGAGTGACCCTCACCGCGACGCTGCCCCATGGTTGCCGTTTCCAGGTAGACCTGAGCCAAGGCAAGCCGGTGGTGCAGGACAGCGAAGGGCGTGACGGCATCTTGGATCCGGATTAACGTTCGGTAACATCTGCGGCTTGTTCTGACAGATTTTTCACATCGACATGACCTGGCACCAACGCTTGCCTGCCTAAGGTGGGGCGCACTGGAGTCAGGAGATGTTCAATGCGTAGCCCCATCAAACTTGCGTTCTCGGAGAAATACGACCGGGACCATGCCCGTGAGTACTTCCTCAAGCACCAGGATGGCCTGGCCCGTCGCCTTTCCCACCAGCGCGACGAACAGCTGGCCCGGCGGGCCCTGGCGCTTGTCGGTGAACCGGGCCTGGTGCTCGACCTACCCTGTGGTGCCGGGCGTTTCTGGCCGATGCTGGCGGAAAAGCCCAACCGGGTGATCATTGGCGCGGACAATTCTGCCGCGATGATCGAGACAGCCTGTGCGGCACAACCGCCAGAGGTGGTGGCGCGGGTACGCCCTTTGCAGACTTCTGCCTTCGCGATTGATCTGCCGGATAACGCAGTCGACAGCATTTTTTGTATGCGGTTGTTCCATCACATTGGTGACCCCGCCCATCGAAGAAAAATTCTTTCAGAATTTCAAAGGGTTAGCCGTGACAGTGTAATTCTGTCACTGTGGGTGGATGGTAATTTCAAGGCTTGGCGACGTCGCAAGCTGGAGGTTCGCCGTGGTGCCCAGGCAGCGCAGGACAGCTACCAGAACCGGTTTGTGTTACCAGCGGCTACAGTTGAAGAAGAATTTTCCTCTGCTGGCTTCAGGATTCAGGAACGTCTCGACTTCCTGCCGTTCTATGCCATGTGGCGAGTGTATGTATTGCGCAAGGGGTAGAGATTGATGGCGGTAGCCCAGAAAGAATCCAGGCAGTTCGAGTATTACTGGCAGCAGCAGGGGGAGTGGGTCGAGGAGCCTAACCAGCGCCGCGGTGGCGAGAGTGGTGTGCAGCGCCTGAGCGATGAGCGCGGCCACATGTTGTATGCCAAGCGTCAGGTCGGGCATATCTATCGCAGCCTGCTGCACCCGTTCGGCCGCCCCACGGTGTTGCGCGAACTCGATGCATTGAACAGTTTCGAGCAGTTGGGCGTGCGTGTGCCGCGCATCGTCTACGCCGGTGCCGAGCGCGATGCCGATCATCAATGGCGCGCATTGCTGGTGAGCGAGGCGCTCGAGGGTTTCGTCGACCTTGATACCTGGCATGCCGAGGGCGCCCATGATCGATATCCGCAGGCGGTTCACGAGCGCATGCTCAAGGACCTGGCGGACAACCTGGCGCGTATGCACCTGGGCCATTGGCAGCATGGCTGCCTGTATGGCAAGCATGTGTTCGTCAAGGTGACGGGCGAGGGGGAGCTGGCGCGGGTCGAGGTGGCGTTGCTCGATCTGGAGAAATGTCGGCGGCGGATCAGTTGCCAGCGCGCGGCGTATAACGATTTGCGCCAACTGCGCCGCCATTCGTCGTTCAATGACGCGCAGTGGCAGACGTTGCTCTATTTTTACCAGATGGCGTTTGGCAGCGCTGTCAAAGGGTTAGAGCAATGAAACTAGAAATCGCTCGAGCTTTGTTCCTGGTGGCGGCGTTGGCGGTGACCACCGCAGCGGCGGCGGCCTGGGAGCAGCCTCGGCCGACGGTGTTCAGCAAGGCCGAGGTCGGTGGGTTGTGCCCGCTGCCGCGGGTGGCCAAGGCTGACCAGGCGCGGGCGCAGCCGGATCACGATTTGTTGTTGTTTCTGTTTGGGATGAGGCAGGGGTTGCGGCCGTTTGGCTAAATGCTGGCTGGCGCCAGGGGCTTCAGGAAGTGCCTGGCGTTTTGGTTTTGGCGATCATGTTTTGGTTGGTTAGTTGGTTAGTTGGTTAGTTGGTTAGTTGGTTAGTTGGTTTTGGTGGTTGTATGCGCATTCATTTGTGATGTCGACGCATAGTCACCTTTCCGCCCTTACGGCGGGTAACTTTTTGAAGGATCAAAAAGTCACCAAAAAATCCTCGCTCCATTCATCCGGCCCCTGCGCTTCGCTCCGGGGTTCCCTCACTCCGGCCTTGCTCCCGGGAGGACCGCGCTGTAGGGCCCATCCTGGGCCCCAGCGCTTGACGGGCATCCATGCCCGTCACCTCCCTACGCAAGGCCTGCGTTCGGCCTCCTGAAGTCGCGAAGTTACGGGCGGCGCCTGCACTGGCGCAGCTAGTCGCTAGTTGAATCAGTGGGAACTCCGGATCGCATTGCGGGCGTCGGAACAAACAACACACTTCCAACTAACAAACCAAAAACATCTGCTCTTGATCTGCTCTTGATCTGCTCTTGATCTGCTCTTGATCTGCTCTTGATCTGCTCTTGATTTTGCTTCTAAGCGCGCGATAGTCCAGGCGCCGCCAATTGCGACTTCAGGAGGCCGAGTGGAGTTCTTGCGTAGTGGGGCGACGGCCATGGATGGCCGTCGAGCGCTGCGCCCCAGGATGGGGCGTACAGCGCGGTACCCACGGGAGCAAGAACGGAGCGAGGGGACCCCGGAGCGAAGCGTAGGGGCCGGATGAATGGAGCGAGCGGTTTTTGCCTACTTTTGCCCGCGTGCAAAGTAGGTCGCCGTAAGGGCGAAAAGGTGCCTAAATGTCGGCATCATCTACGAATGCGCATAAAAAAATCAAAACAATCCCTACCGACCCCGACCCCGACCCCGACCCCGACCCCGACCCCGACCCGACCCCGACCCCGACCCCGACCCCATCACCCCCACCCCGCCCCCTTATGCGCCAAAACCGTATAAATGCAGGGCAACACAAACAACGTAAACAGCGTCCCAATCGACATCCCGGTAGCAATCACCGTCCCGATATCGAACCGACTCACCGCCCCCGCCCCCGTCGCCAGAATCAGCGGCACCATGCCAAACACCATGGCTGCCGTGGTCATCAGCACCGGCCGCAGGCGAATCGCCGCCGCCTCCTCGATCGCCTCGCGCACCCCAAGCCCCTTCTCCTCGCGCAACTGATTGGCAAATTCGACAATGAGAATCCCGTGCTTGGTAATCAGCCCGATCAAGGTCACCAACCCCACCTGGGTATAGATGTTCATGCTCGACACCCCCAGGAACAACGGCAGCAGCGCCCCGCAGATGGACAACGGCACCGTCACCAGAATCACCAGCGGATCACGGAAACTCTCGAACTGCGCCGCCAGCACCAGGAAGATGATCGCCAGCGCCAGACCAAAGGTCACCCATAGCGCGCTACCCTCCTGGACGAACTGCCGCGCCGTCCCGGCATAGTCCACCGAGAAGCCCTCGGGCGCTTCCTCGCGGGCGATGGCGCGCACCGTCTCCAGCGCCTCGCCCATGCTCACCATCGGCACCCCCTGGATAATCGCCGAGTTGAGCTGCTGGAACTGGTTGAGCTGACGCGGCCGGGCGCGGTCGCTGAGGGTGATCAGGGTCGACAGCGGCAACAACTGGCCTTGCTCGTTCTTCACGTAGTAGTTGTTCAGCCAGCCAGGGTTGGCGCGGTAGGGCCGCTCCACCTGGGCAATCACCTTGTAGCTGCGGCCCTCGAGGGTGAAACGGTTGATCTCGCCCTCGCCCAGCAGCGTCGCCAGGGTACCGCCCAGGGTGTCCATCGACACGCCCATCTGCGCGGCCTTGGCCCGGTCGATGTCGACCACCACCTCGGGCTTGTCGAAGGCCAGGTCGATATCGAGGAAGGCGAACTTGCCCGAGGCCTGGGCACGTTCCTTGACCCGTTGGGCCACATCCAGCAGGGCCGGATAATCGCCGGCGGTGTTGATCACGAACTGGAACGGCAAGCCCTCGCCAGTGCCGGGCAGCGACGGCAGGTTGAAACCAAAGATCTGCAGGCCGCCGATCTGCTCAAGCTGCGCCTGCACCAGCGGCAGCAGCTGCATCTGCGTACGCTCGCGCTCGTTCCACGGCTTGAGCAGAAAGCCGCCGATACCGCTTTGCACACCATTGAAACCGTTGATCTGGAACGACGAGTAGTACTCGGGGAAGCGCTTGAACAGCGGGGTGAACTGGTCAGTGTAGGCGTTGAGGTAGTCCAGGTTGGCGGTCTGCGGCGAGCTGCTCATCATGAAGATCACCCCCTGGTCCTCGTCCGGGGCCAGCTCGTTGCGGGTGAACATCAGCAGCACCGGGATCAGGCACAGGATCAGCACGGCGAACACCAGCACCACCGGGCGGCTGTCCAGGGTGCCGTGCAGCAGGCGTTGGTAGCGCAGCTTCAGGCCATCGAAGATCAGGTCCAGGCGGTGGGCCAGGCCGCTGGGGTTCTGTTCGTGGCGTAGCAACAGGGCGCACATCATCGGCGACAAGGTCAGCGCCACCACGCCGGAGATCACCACCGCGCCGGCCAGGGTCAGGGCGAACTCCTTGAACAGCGCGCCGGTCAGCCCGGTGAGAAAGCCGATTGGCGCGTACACCGCCGCCAGGGTGATGGTCATCGACACCACCGGCACGGCGATCTCGCGGGCGCCTTCCAGGGCGGCCTGGCGCGGCGTCTTGCCTTCCTCGATATGACGGTGGATGTTCTCCACCACGACAATGGCGTCGTCCACCACCAGGCCGATGGCCAGGACCATGGCCAGCAGCGTCAGCAGGTTCAGCGAGTAGCCCATCATCTGCATGAAGAACAGCACGCCGATCATCGACAGCGGGATGGTCACCACCGGGATCAGCACCGAGCGCAGTGCGCCGAGGAACAGGAACACCACGACGATGACGATCAGCACCGCCTCGCCGAGGGTCTTGATCACCTCGTCGATGGAGGCCTGGATGAACAGCGTGGCGTCGTAGGCGATCGACACCTTGAGGTTGGACGGCAACTCCTCCTCCAGCTGTGGCATGAGCCGGCGCACTTCCTTGATCACCTCCAGCGGGTTGGCCGCCGGGGTGGCCTTGATGCCGATGTACACCGACGGCGTGCCGTCGAAGGAGCTGACCGTGTCGTAGTTCTCCGCGCCCATCTCCACCCGTGCCACATCGCCGAGCAGCACCCGGGT
The DNA here is from genome assembly GCF_019139535.1 of Pseudomonas muyukensis. Taxonomy (NCBI): domain Bacteria; kingdom Pseudomonadati; phylum Pseudomonadota; class Gammaproteobacteria; order Pseudomonadales; family Pseudomonadaceae; genus Pseudomonas; species Pseudomonas muyukensis. The sequence goes on from NZ_CP077073.1 coordinate 1,742,697, forward strand.
GTCGCCAGCGGTCTTGACCGGCAGGGCGGCGAAGGCCTCGGCGGACTTCAGCTCGGTGGTGGCGTTGATGCTGGTGACCACGTACTCGCCCTTCACCTCGCCGGCGGCGGCGAGGAAGTTGTAGCGGCGCACGGCATTGGTCACATCCACCGCCGACAGGCCGAAGCCGGCCAGCTTCACCGGGTCGATCCAGATGCGCATGGCGAACACCTGGTTGCCGAGGATCTCGGCCTCGGCCATGCCGGGCAAGGTGGCCAGCTTGGGCTGGATCACCCGCGACAGGTAGTCGGTGATCTGCGGGTTGCTCATCTGCTGGCTGTAGAAACTCAGGTACATCAGCGCCGAGGCGTCGGCCGCTTCCTTGCTCAGTACCGGGTCTTCGGCGTCCTGGGGCAGCTTGTTGCGCACCTCGTTGGCCTTGGCCAGCAACTGGGTGAACAGGCGGTCGCTGTCGGCGCCGATGCGCGCGTAGACCGAGATAATCGAGAAGTTCTGCCGGCTCACCGATGTCATGTAGTCGATGCCGTCGGCGCTGGCCAGGCTCTGTTGCAGGGGTTGGGTGATATAGCCCTGGATGGTCTCGGCGTTGGCCCCGGGGTAGGCGGTGGTCACCGTGATCAGGGCGTTCTCCATTTGTGGGTACTGGCGGATCTGCAGCTTGCTCCAGGCTTGCAGCCCCAGCAGCAGGATCAGCAGGCTGACCACGCTGGCCAGCACCGGGCGACGGATGAACGGGTCGGTGAACGCCATGCCAGCCTCCCGTTCAGTTCGCGCCCGGCGCAGCGGGCTTGAGGGCCTGGTCGGCGCTGATGCGGATCGCCGCGCCCGGGCTGAGCTTGAGCTGGCCGGCGGTCACCACCTGATCGCCGGCCTGCAAGCCCTTGAGTATCACCACCCAGCCCTCGCGGCGCTCGCCGGTCTGCACGGTGCGTTGCTCGGCGATCAGGCTGGGCTGGCCCTCGGCATCGTGCTGCACCTGGCCGTCCTCGTTGCGCTTCTGGCTGATCCGGTACACCGAGTTGCCGTACAGGGTATAGGTGATGGCGTTCTCGGGCACCACCACCTGCGGTTGCGGGTCGGGCAGCAGCAGTTGGAGGCTGGCGAACATGCCCGGCAGCAATTTGCCGTCGGGGTTGGCCAGGGTGGCGCGGACCAGCAGGTTGCGGGTGTTCTCGTCGACCTTGGGGTTGATCGCGCTGAGGCTGGCGGGGAAGGTCTGCCCGGGGTAGGCGGCCACCTGGGCCAGCACCCGCTGGCCCAGGTTCAAGTGGGGCAGGGCCTGCTCGGGCACGTTGAAGTCGACGTAGAGGCTGGACAGGTCCTGCAGGGTGGCGATCACCGTGCCGCTGGCCAGGTAGGCGCCGACATCCACCTGGCGGATGCCGATGGTGCCGCTGAACGGGGCACTGATGCTCTTTTTCGCCAGCGAGGCCTTGAGCTGGTCGACCACCGCCTGGTTGCGCCGGTACTGGGCGGTGAGGCGGTCGAACTCACCGCGGGAGATGGCCGAGTCGCCGACCAGTTGGCTGCCGCGGCCGAAGTCGACCTTGGCCAGGCCCAGGTCGGCCTGGGCGGTGCCGAGCAGGGCGGTTTCCTGGTCGCTGTCCAGTTGCAGCAGCAGTTGCCCGGCCTTGACCTGCTGGCCAGATTGGAAATGCAGCGACCTGACCGTGCCGGCCACTTCCAGGCTCAGCTCGACGCCCTGGTAGGCCTTGAGGCTGCCGACCGCCGGCAGGCGCTCCTGCCATTGGCGCAGCTCGGCCTGGGCCGCGGCGACACTGACCGGCGGCTTGGGCTGGGAAAACATCTGCACCTGCTGGTAGATGGAAAAGGCCTTGATGCCTCCCAGGATCAACACGATCAGCAGGACGACGGCCAACATGATCAGCATGCGGCGGCGCAACATGGTCCGGTTCCCTGGATGTGAGGTTATGCAGCGGGCACGACAACGGGCGATGCGACCCACGTGCGGTGGGGAAAGTATCGTCGGTTTTTGAAAAAAGGGGAGGCGCAAGCCGGTGAGGGCGCGAACCCTGTGGGAGCGGCTTCAGCCGCGAACACCGGCGCAGCCGGTGCCAGGCACCGCGTCGCCTGGTTCGCCAGCCAGGCTGGCTCCTACAGGAGGAGCACAGGGCTTGCCCGCGACATCAGACCAGGTGCAGGTGGTTGTCCCAGAACCCGGACGGCAGGTTCATCGGCTGGCCGATCAACTCAGCCTGGCGGCAATCGTAGAAACGGCAGCGGCCTTGCCCGGAGGTGACCACAAAGCCATCCTTCACCGCCCCGACCCCGGCGCAGTCGGGCATCGGCGCGTCGAGCTTGACCGCACCGCTGTCCAGGTCCCAGATGAACAGGCGGTTGGCTCGCGGGGCGGTCAGCGCCACCAGGCGCAGGTCGCTGTGGATCGCCACGCTGGCGGTGTACTGGGCCATCGCCTGCAATTGCCGCTCAGGCACCGGGAAGGCCTTGAACGGCTCGCCCGGGCGCTTGATCGCCAACAGCTCGGCGGTCTCGTGCGCGCCCCCCATGAACTGCTGGCAGGCGGCGATGGTGCCGTCGCTGCCCACCGCCAGGTGACGCACGCTGTTCATCTGCTGGGCCAGGGTCTCCTTGCTCAGCAGGGTGCCATCGCGCTGCATCAGCACCAGGCTCGGCTGCATGGCATCGAGGTTCATCTCGACCCGGCTCTCGGCCTCGGTGCGGATACCGCCGTTGGCCACCACCAAGGTCTCGCCGTCCGGCAGCCAGGCTACTTCGTGGGGGCCGATGCCGTGGGTCGGGATCTCGCCGCTGTGCACCAGGCGTTCGCCTTCGAAGCGGTAGACACCGAGCACACCGCGCCCAGGGTCGCGGGTGTCGTTCTCGGTGGCATACAGCCACTCGCCGTCCTGGTGGATCACCGCATGGCCATAAAAATGCCGGTGTGGTTGCGAGGTGACGGTCTGCAGCAGGCGCCCGTCACGCAGGTCGACCAGGTAGCTCTCGGTACCGGGCCGACGGGCGACGAACAGGGCGATGGGCAGCGCAGGGTGGTTGATGATCGCGTGGCAACGCTGGGCCACCTGGGTGCTGAACACCTGGGTGCCGTCCAGGCGGAACCCGACGGCATAATGCCTGCCGTCGCCGTCGTCGCGCGCCGAGAGCAGCAAGGGTTCGCTGCCTTTGTTGCGAAACAGGCTCCAGCCGCCCAGGGTCAGGGCGCTGAGCAATACGCTACCGAGTTTCAGGGCCTGGCGTCGCAGCATGATCAGTCACCGTCGTTGGCGTTGAAGCCCAGTTGGATGTTCAGCGCCTTGGCCAGCTCGCCTTCGTGCAGGCGGTGGACGACGTTGAGGGCATCGTAGATCTGGTTGAGGGTTTGCTTGCCGGCGTCGTCGGCCAGCAGTTCGCCCAGGGTCTTCTGGTTGTCGCCCAGCAGCTTGAGGGCATTGGCGTAGGCGTCGTCGATCTTCTGCGCCAGTGGCGCCTGGTCCTTGCCCAGCAGGCCGCGCAGGCCCTGGTTGTCGACCCCGACCCACACGGTCTGGGCGGCCTTGAGCGAGGCTTCCAGGCTCTTGATCGAGGCGTGGCTGCGCCAGGCTTCGGCCTGCAGCGGCTGCGCGATGCCCTTGCTCAGGCGGCCCATCGGGGCGCCGAGCTTCTTCTTCAGGGTGTCCAGGGCGGTGACCTGGGCGCGCAGCAGGTCGGCGATGGCCTCGTGGGAGTCGGCATAGCGCTGGTTGGGGAACTTGGTCATCTGCGAAAGCATGCCGTCGGTGCTGTTCCAACCCTTGAGGATTTCTTCGGCCAGGGCCTTCTGGTGTTCGCCGATGGCCACCAGCAGCGGGCAGTAGCGGGCCTTCTGCTCGGCCGTGGCGATGTCTGGCTTGCTGTCGAACAGGATGTATTCGTAAGCCGACAAACCGCGCACCACGACGCTGGCCTTGCCCAGCGACTCGGCGTCCACCGGTTTGTCCGCGGCGACCAGTTGCTCGACCTGGCGGCCCACCAGGTTCTTCTTGTCTGGCCAGAACTGCACCTGCCAGGCGCGGTTGCCCTCGGCCAGCGGGCCGATCAGCAGCGGTTGCAGTTCGGCCCAGGCCTTTTGTGCGTTGAGGAAGTCGGCGCGGGCTTTTTCCAGGTTCTCCTTGCCTTCGCAGTAGGCCAGGGCGCTGGCGGCCAACAGGCGGTCGGCTTCGACCCAGCGGCTGTAGGTCGGCAGGATCACCTGCTTGGCGATGGCGGCCGAGGTCACCGCTTGCGGGTCCTGCGGCGAGCAGGCGCCGAGGGCGAGGGCGGCGAGGCTGGTGAACAACAGTTTGGGTCGGAACATGCCCGGCTCCTTGTGCGTTTTAAAGTGAATTCAAAAAGGCCAGCAACGCGGCGCGCTGCTCGGCATTGAACGTCAGTACATGGTCGCGCGCCGCCTGGGCTTCGCCGCCGTGCCAGAGCACGGCTTCGAGCAGGTTGCGGGCGCGGCCGTCATGCAGGAACTGGCTGTGGCCGCTGACGGTCTGGCTCAGGCCGATGCCCCACAGCGGTGGGGTGCGCCAGTCCTGGCCGTTGGCGGCAAATTCGGTGCGTTCGTCGCTCAGCCCCGGGCCCATGTCGTGCAGCAGCAGGTCGCTGTAGGGGCGGATCACCTGGCCGGCCAGCTCTGGTTCGGCGGCGTTGGCGGCGGTGGTGAACTGCGGGGTGTGGCAGGCCTGGCAGCCCGCCTGGAAGAACAGGTTCTTGCCGGCCAGCACCTGGGGCGCGCCGACGTCGCGGCGGGCCGGCACGCCGAGGTTGCGGGTATAGAAGGTGACCAGGCGCAGGATGTTGTCGCTGACCTCCTTCTCGCCGTCCTGGCCATCGCCGTTGGGCGCGGCCAGGCAGGCGACCTGCGCCGGGGTGCAGTCGTCCTTGGGCAGCAGGCCGGTGGTCAGGCCCATGTCGCCGGCGAAGGCGTGCACGTTCTGCTGGTTGACGTTGGGCTGCCCGGCCTTCCAGCCGAAGCGGCCGACCACGGTCTTGCCCTGGGCATCGTCCCACACCCGGTTGGCGCGCCCGCGAATGCCGTCGCGGTTGCGGTCGTCCGGGTCTTCATTGGCGAGCAGGTCGGCTTCGGCGATCGCCTCGAGCAGGCCGAGGCCGATCATCGGCGGGGCAACCCGCGCCGAAAAGCGCGTGTCCGGGTGCAGCGGGCCGTAGCCGAGCTGGCTGATCTGCAGGCTTGGGCGGCGCAGTTCGACGGCATGGCCATCCTGGAAGGTGACCCGCTGCAGGTCGTAGCTCACCCGTACCTTGCCCTCCGGCGTCACGCCAGGGATGGCCATGTCCTGCAACTGGGTGCCGTAGACCGGCTCGGGGACCACGCCCAGGCGTTCGATTTCGCGGGCATAGTAGGGCTGGTCGGGGATCGACAGGCGCACCAGCATCGACACCGCGTTGCTGTCGCCCGGCTCGGGCGGGTGGCCGCGGCCATCGCGCACGTGGCAGTTCTGGCAGGCGTTGGTGTTGAACAGTGGGCCAAGGCCGTCGCGGGCGGTAGTGGTGGACGGGGCGATGACCCAGGGGTTGCGGAAGAAGCTGTTGCCCACCGCGAAGTCCAGGCGCCGCTCGGGGCTGAGGTTGGCCGAGGGCAGCGAGTAGGCGTTGCGGTCGCTGCGCTGCACGGTTGCCTTGCCACCGGCGAGGGCTTCGCCGGGCTCGGCCTGGGTGAAACGCGGGGCGTCGTCACAGGCGGCGAGGGCGAGGGCCAGCAGCAGGGGGCTTAGGCGGAGCACGGACATCGAGGATCCTGGGCATGGGCGAAAAACCGGCGTGCAAGCTTATCAGGCCGGGGGTGTTTGAATAAGAGCAATTTGCAATTGCTGGATGAAATCAATGTCAGTTGGCCCCTATCGTCGAGGCAAGGCCGCTCCTACAGGGGGGCGATGGTGGTGCTGGGAAATAAAAAAGGCGGCCCGAAGGCCGCCTCTGTTGAACCGCTGGCGCTGATCAGAACTCGTGATCGGCGGTGTCCGGGTTCAGGTTGGCAATGCCCAACTTGCCTGCTGCCTGCTCGATCGCGCCGGTCTGCTTGACCAGCGAGGCGATGGCGTCACGCACGATCTGGTTGCCGGCGGCGTTGTCGGCGGCGATCAGCTGGTCGTAGTGCTCGCCCTTGAGCGCGTGGTCGACGATCACCTGGATCTTGGCCTCGGTGGCTTCCAGGTCGGCCTTGAGGGTGGCGTCGGTGGCCGGGTCGGCCTTGGCCACCAGCGACGACAGGCTCGGGCCGCTCAGCTTGCTGCCGTCGACACGGGTGTACTCGCCCAGGTAGACGTTGCGGATGCCCTTGGCGTCGTAGAAGTGCGAGTAGTGGGTGTTGTCGCTGAAGCAGTCATGCTCGTCTTCCGGCGAGTTGGCTTCCAGCGAGACCTTCATGCGCTCGCCGGCCAGTTCGCCCAGCGACAGGCTGCCCATGCCGAACAGCATCTTGCGCAGGCCATCGTTGCCCGGCTCGTTTTCCAGGGTGGCGCGGTAGTTGTCGGCGACGTTCGGTGCCCAGTTGCCGACCATTTCCTCGAGGTCCTTGACCAGCAGGTCGGTGACCGCCTTGAGGTAGGTGCGGCGACGGTCGTTGTGCCCGCCCGTGGCGCCCTTGCCTTCGAGGTAGTCCGAGGCCGGGCGGTTGCCCGCGCCTGGGCCGGTGCCGTTGAGGTCCTGGCCCCAGAGCAGGAATTCGATGGCGTGGTAGCCGGTGGCGACGTTGGCTTCCGAGCCGCCCAGTTCGTTGAGGCTGGCGAGCTTCTCGGGGGTGATGGCCTTGACGTCGATCTTGTCTTCGCCCACCTGGATCTCGGTGTTGGCGATGATGTTGGCGTTAGCCGCCGGGTTGCCCAGGGCGTGCTCGTAGCTCTTGTCGACGTAGTCGATCAGGCCTTCGTCCAGGGGCCAGGCGTTCACCTGGCCTTCCCAGTCGTCGATGATGGTGTTGCCGAAGCGGAACACTTCGCTCTGCAGGTAAGGCACGCGGGCGGCGGCCCAGGCGTCCTTGGCGGCCTTGAGGGTCTGGTCGTCGGGCTTGGCGAGGAAGGCGTCGACGGCGCTTTGCAGCTGCTTGGCGGTGCTCAGCGAGTCGCTGTACACAGCGTGGACCATTTCGGCGTAATGCTTGACCACCGCCTTGGCGGCGGCTTCGTCGACCGCGCCTGCTGCGGCGCTGCTGCTGGCGGCGGCAGGTGCCTGGGCTTGCGGCGCGGCGGCCTTGTCATCCTTGCCTTCGCCGCAACCGGCGAGGGCGATGGCGATGGCCAGCAGACTGGCGGAGGCCAGAGGCATTCGAATCATTGTTGGTTTCCTGCGTCGTGTGGTGGGACCAAGGGTGGGCCGTGCGCTGTGGCACGCGAAACCGTGACATCATGCGAAAGATTTGCATTTGCTGTAAAGGGTCGGGCGCGCATTTCATGCAAACGCCCGTTTGCGCGGTGGCGCCAAGGCCAGCCGGGGGTTACAGCGCGGACACCTGGTCGCGTTGCGCCTGCTTGAGGAAGTGGGTCAGCTCGCGGGCCGACAACGGCTTGCTGTAGTGGTAGCCCTGACCTTCGTGACAGCCCTGGGCAATGATGTAGCTTTCCTGCTCGGCGGTTTCCACGCCCTCGGCGATCACCTGCATGCCCAGGCTCTTGCCCAGCTGGATGATGGCACGAACGATGGTGGCGTCGTCATCGTCGTCGAGCAGGTCCTGGACGAAGCTCTTGTCGATCTTGATCTTGTCCAGCGGCAGCGATTTCAGGTAGCTGAGCGAGGAGTAACCGGTGCCGAAGTCGTCGATGGCGATCAGCGCGCCGGAGCGGCGCAGGCTGAGCAGGTGCTGGGCGGCGGTGCTGATGTCTTCCATCAGGCCGGTCTCGGTGACTTCCAGCTCCAGGCTGCGTGGCGGCAGGCGGTAGGCCTGCAGCAGGTTGTTGACCACCCGCGGCAGCTCGTTGTGGTGCAACTGCACGGTGGACAGGTTGACCGCCATGCGCAGCTCGGCGAAGCCCAGGTCGTGCCACTCGCGCAGTTGCCGGCAGGCCTGGTCGAGCACCCATTCGCCGATGCTGATGATGCTGCCGTTCTGCTCGGCCAGGGGAATGAACTGGTCGGGCGGGACCATGCCCAGCTCCGGGTGCTGCCAGCGCAGCAGGGCCTCGACGCCGACCACGCGGTGGTCGCGGTAGCTGATCTGCGGCTGGTACACCAGGTACAGCTGGTTGCGCGGCAGGGCTTCGCGCAGGTCCTTTTCCAGCTCGCGGCGCCGGCGCATCTCGCTGTCGACGCTGGCGATGTAGAACTGGTAGCGGTTGCGTGAGCGGGCCTTGGCCAGGGTCATGGTCTGCTCGGCCTTTTGCAGCAGTTTCTCGGTGCTGTCGCCGTCCTCGGGGAACAGGGTGATGCCGATGGTGGCGCGCAGGCGAATCTGCTGCTGGTCGAGGTCGAACGGCGCCTCGAGGTCGTCGAGGATGCTCTGGGCCAGTTCGGCGGCCTCGTAGGGTTGCTCGATGTTGGCCTGGACCAGGGCGAATTGGTCGCCGCCGAGCCGCGCCAGGGCGCCGAGGCGGCCACTGTGGGCGCGCAGGCGGTCGGCCAGGGCCAGCAGCAGTTGGTCGCCGACCTGGTAGCTGAACTGCTCGTTGATGCCCTTGAAGTCGTCCAGGCCCACGCACAGCACGGCGACGCGGCGTTGCAGGCGGCCGCCGTCGACCAGGATCTTGTCCAGTTGCTGCTGCAGTTGCTGGCGGTTGGGCAGGCCGGTGAGGAAGTCGTACTGGGCCATGCGTTGAAGGCTGTTCTCGGCTTCATGGCGCAGGTGGGTGTTGCGCTCGATGGAGGCCAGCAGCTGGTTGGCGGTGTTGACCCAGATGCCCAGCTCGTTGCGTTCGTGGCCCTTGAGCTGCGGGATCTGGTGCTGGCTGGGGCGGTCTGGGTTGATCTGGGTGAGGTGCTCGATGATCTTCGACAGCGGCTTGGTCAGCAGCCAGTGGTACACCAGGTACAGCACCAGGCCCATGGCCAGGGCGCGCAGTACGCCGGAGATGAAGATGATCACTGCATTGATCAGAAAACCTTCGCCATAGCCCGAAGTGTCGAGGGTGATGCTCAGGTCGCCGTAATATTCGCTGTAGGGGCCACGGCCGACCAGTTGCGTGGTGTAGGTGCGTTCCTGGCCAAGGATCAGGTCGGTCAGCCAGCGCATGGACATGTCCTGCAGGGGCCGGGATTTTTCCGCCAGCATGGTTTCGTTGGGGTGGCCGATGGCGGCCATGCGCACGGCCTGGTCCTGGAACAGGCCTTCCATTACCTGCATGCCCATTTCCCGGTCGAGGCTGTACACCGCCTGGGTCGAGGGGTCGCGGAACATGTCGAGGATGCGCTGGGCGTCGTTGTTCACCGACTGGCGGGTCTTGTAGGCGTCGTAGACGATCTGCGCACAGCTGAGCACGACGCCGACAGCCAACGCCGAGAGCAACACCACCCTGAGCAACTTGACCGACAAGCTGTTGCGAAATTCCAGCTTCAATGGGGTTTCCTTAATCCATGCGCATGCCATTATTTTGCCATCAACCATGGCGACAGACTATCGACCGATGTGCCCTTGGCTCTGTATCGGTTGGGCGGTCATGCGACTTGAGTGCGCTGCGTCAACTTTCCAGAAGTTGATGTTAGCGCGCTCTGCCGGCTGAGCAAGAGGGGCGAGGCCCCGGGCGGGCAAATCGCTTGGCAGCTGTCGGCGCCGGCATAAAAAAACCCGGCGCAAGGCCGGGTTTTCGGGTTCAGCACTGAAATACTCAGGCCTTGAAGGTCTTGCCTTCGAACTGCTCGGCAACGAACTTCCAGTTGACCAGGTTCCAGAACGCCTCGACGTACTTCGGACGCAGGTTGCGGTAGTCGATGTAGTAGGCGTGTTCCCAGACGTCGCAGGTCAGCAGCGGGGTGTCGCCGCTGGTCAGCGGGTTGCCGGCGCCGATGGTGCTGGCCAGGGCCAGGGAACCGTCAGCCTTCTTCACCAGCCAGCCCCAGCCGGAGCCGAAGGTGCCGACGGAAACCTTGGTGAACTCTTCCTTGAACTTGTCGAAGGAACCAAAGGCGGCGTTGATGGCCTCGGCCAGGGCACCGGTCGGTTGGCCGCCGGCGTTCGGTGCCAGGCAGTTCCAGTAGAAGGTGTGGTTCCAGACTTGAGCGGCGTTGTTGAAGATGCCGCCCGAAGAGGTCTTGACGATCTCTTCCAGGGTCTTGCCTTCGAACTCGGTGCCTGGGACCAGGTTGTTCAGGTTCACGACATAGGTGTTGTGGTGCTTGTCGTGGTGGAACTCCAGGGTTTCCTTGGAGATGTGCGGCTGCAGGGCATCGTGGGCGTAGGGCAGCGGCGGCAATTCAAAAGCCATGGTGGATCTCCTGATTCAGGTCTGTTTGCGGTTTGCGCAAGGCCGATCACGGGCGGCCCATGAGCGTCGACGAGTTTGTACTCTTTGCGACGCAAGGGCTGGATCATAGCACCGGCCCCGGCGCTTAACCACGCAACATCTATAGGGAATAGAGGTTCCAGAGCGGTTCGCCGGGGGCGACAGGCGGGCCCTCTCAGGTGCTGTGCAATCCCTGTAGGAGCAGCCTTGCGTCGCGAACGGGCTGCGCAGCAGCCCCGGGATTTCAGCGTTGATACGCAGATCGCCGGGGCCGCTTGGCGGCCCTCTGCGGCCGGCCCGAGGTATTGGCCGCTCCTACCGCGAGGGGTGTAATCCATCCGCTTCAGTTGAAAATCAACTGCGCCGCCACCGCGAACATCATCACCGCCACCATCAGGTCCAGCAGCCGCCAGGTCGTTGGCCGGGCCAGCCACGGCGCCAGCCAGGCGGCGCCGATGGCCAGGGTCGAGAACCACACCAGCGAGGCGCTGGCTGCCCCCGCCACATAAGCGCCGGGCACGCTCTGCTGGGCGCCGAGCGAGCCGATCAGCAGCACGGTGTCCAGGTATACGTGAGGGTTGAGCAGGGTCACCGCCAGGGCGCTGAGCAGTACCGCGCGCCGCGAGCGCTGGCCCTGGCCCTGCTGGTGCTGCAGGCTTTGCTTCGAGCAGGCGCTGCGCAGCGCCTTGGCGCCATACCAGAGCAGGAACAGCGCGCCGCCCCAGCGCGCCACCGCCAGCAGCGTCGGGTTATGGGCCAGCACCGTGGCCAAACCGAACACCCCGGCGGCCACCAGCAGCGCGTCGCAGACCACACACAGCGCCGCCACCGGCAGGTGATGCTCGCGGCGCAGGCTTTGCGCCAGGACGAAGGCGTTCTGCGCGCCGATGGCCATGATCAGGCCGAAGGCCACCAGCATGCCGTTGAGATAGCTTTGCCACATGTGAGGAACACTCCACTGGCGCCGACGTTGCCGCCGGCGCTGATTACAAGAAAGATGTGGCCATTGTGGCGGGCGCGGCGGTATAAGAAAAACAAATAGAGCTGATCTGTCATTAGAGAAATCGATGTTCGACTACAAGCTGCTCGCCGCCCTCGCCGCGGTGATCGAACAAGCCGGCTTCGAGCGTGCCGCCCAGGTGCTGGGGCTGTCGCAATCGGCCATCTCGCAACGCATCAAGCTGCTCGAGGCGCGGGTCGGCCAACCGGTGCTGGTGCGGGCGACACCGCCGAGCCCGACCGAGGTCGGGCGCCAGCTGCTCAACCATGTGCAGCAGGTGCGTCTGCTCGAGCGCGACTTGCAGCGCCAGGTGCCGGCGCTGGACGAAGAGGGCATGCCCGAACGCCTGCGCGTGGCGCTCAACGCCGACAGCCTGGCGACCTGGTGGGCGGGCGCGGTGGGGGCGTTCTGCGCCGAGCAGCAGTTGCTGCTGGACCTGGTGGTCGAGGATCAGGATGTGGGCCTCAAGCGCATGCGTGCCGGCGAGGTGGCGGCTTGCCTGTGCGGCAGCGAGCGTCCGGTGGCTGGCGCGCGCAGCCTGGCGCTGGGGGCGATGCGCTACCGGGCGCTGGCCAGCCCCGGGTTCATGGCGCGCTATTTCCCCAACGGTTTCGAAGTCGCGCGCCTGGCGCGGACCCCGGCGATCGTGTTCGGCCCCGATGACTTCCTGCAGCACCGCTACCTGGCCTCACTGGGTATCGAGGATGGTTTCCTGCACCACCTGTGCCCGTCTTCCGAGGGCTTCTTGCGCATGACCGAGGCCGGCCTGGGCTGGGGCCTGGTGCCCGAGCGGCAGGTGGCCGAGCAACTGGCCCGTGGCGAGTTGGTGGAAATCTGCAGCGATACCCCCATCGATGTGCCGCTGTACTGGCATCATTGGCGCAATGGCGGGCAACTGCTCGCCCAACTGACCGAACACCTGCGCCATTCGGCCCGGGACTGGCTGGTGCCGTTGTAGGCGCGGCGTGCGTCAGTTGCATCCGATATCAGGCAAGGCGGAGTCTTACATGCGAATTCTGGTCACCGGCGCGAGCGGCTTCATTGGCGGGCGCTTTGCGCGCTTTGCCCTGGAGCAGGGCCTGGAGGTGCGGGTCAACGGCCGGCGGGCGGAAGGGGTGGAACACCTGGTCAAGCGCGGGGCGCAGTTCATCCCCGGCGACCTGGGCGATGCCGAACTGGCCCGGCGCCTGTGCCAGGGCGTCGACGCGGTGGTGCACTGCGCGGGCGCCGTGGGCACCTGGGGGCGCTACCAGGACTTCCATCAGGGCAACGTGGTGCTTACCGAGAACGTGGTCGAGGGCTGCCTGAAGGAGCACGTGCGGCGCTTGGTGCACCTGTCGTCGCCGTCGATCTACTTCAATGGTCGTGGGCAACGGGATATCCGCGAGGATCAGGTACCCCGGCGTTTCCATGACCACTACGCGCTGACCAAGCACCTGGCCGAGCAGAAGGTGTTCGGCGCCCAGGAGTTCGGCCTCGAGGTGCTGGCGTTGCGACCGCGCTTTGTCACCGGTGCCGGTGATACCAGTATTTTCCCGCGGCTGATGCACATGCAGCGCAAAGGCCGGGTGGCGATCATCGGCAATGGCCTGAACAAGGTCGACTTCACCAGCGTGCACAACCTCAACGAGGCCTTGCTCAGCGCGTTGTTCGCCGAGGAGCAGGCGCTGGGGCAGGCCTACAACATCAGCAACGGCCATCCGCTGCCGTTGTGGGACGTGATCAACTATGTCATGCGCCGCATGCAACTGCCGCAGGTCACCCGCTACCGCGCCTATGGCCTGGGCTACAGCCTGGCGGCGCTGAACGAGGCTGCCTGCCTGCTGTGGCCCGGCCGCCCGCAGCCGACCTTGAGCCGTACTGCGATGCAGGTGATGAGCCGCGATTTCACCCTCGATATCAGCCGCGCCCGCCAGTACCTGGACTACCGCCCCAAGGTCGAGGTGTGGGCGGCGCTGGATGAATTCTGCGCCTGGTGGCAGGCCCAGCCGGGCCAGCGCTGAACCTGTGGGCGGGATGATGGTCATCAGTGCGCCGCCCAGGCGGTTTATACTCATGCCTCTTTGCTACTACTGCGGTTGACTACATCCATGCGTAATGACGCCCACGACGATTTCGACGAAGTGCCCACCCTGCGAGCCGGCACCCCTGATGATGACGAACTGTTGCCTGCCCACGTGGCGCGCAGCCGCCAGAAGGCGGTGCGTCCCCGCAGCAATGGGCCACTGTGGGCGTTGCTCGGCGCCTCGTTCATTGCCCTGGCGGGGCTGGGTTGGTGGAGCTTCCAGCAGATTTCGCTGATGGAGCAGCAATTGATCGCCACCCAGGAAAGCTTCGCCCGCATCAGCGAAGAAGCCGCCGGGCGGTTGCAGGCGATCAGCGGCAAGGTCGAGGCCAGCGAGTCGAGCAACAGCACCGGCAGCGAGGCGTTGAAGCTGCAGATTCGCCAGTTGCAGGCCTCGTTGGTCGAGCAGGGCAAGCAGCAGCAGGGCGTCGCTGGCCAGGCGGGCGACCTGGGCAAGCGCCTGGAGCAGGTGCTGGCCGACACCCGCGAGCAGCAAAAAGCCGTGACCGAGTTGCAGGGCCAGTTGCAGGCTCAGCTCAAGGCGGTGAACGCCGAGTTGACGGCGCTGAAGTCGGGGCAGGTGGACGGCGGCAAGCTGGATGGCCAGCTCAAGAGCCTGAGCAACGAGGTGGCGGCGTTGAAGAAGCAGGGCAATCCGAGCGCGGCGATCGCCAGCCTGGAGCAGGATGTGCTGGTGCTCAAGAGCCAGGTCGACAACCGCCCGGCGCCAGCGGCCGGCGGTGCCTCGGTGCAGGAGTTCGATGCTTTCCGTGGCCAGACCACCCGTAACATCAGCACCTTGCAGAGCCAGATCCAGAACCTGCAGCAGCAGATCAACGCCCGGCCCTGAGCCGAGCCCGAGGCCGGTGTCATCCACACCGCGTCGCCTGGTTCGCCAGCAAGGCTGGCTCCTACGGGCCAGGCCGGTCGCACACCCCGTAGGAGCCGGCCTTGCCGGCGAACACCGCGTCGCTTGCTTCGCCAGCAAGCTGGCTCCTACGGGCCAGGCCGGTCGCACGCCCCGTAGGAGCCGGCCTTGCCGGCGAACACCGCGTCGCTTGCTTCGCCAGCAAGGCTGGCTCCTACGGGCCAGGCCGGTCGCACACCCCGTAGGAGCCGGCCTTGCCGGCGAACACCGCGTCGCTTGCTTCGCCAGCAAGCTGGCTCCTACGGGCCAGGCCGGTCGCACGCCCCGTAGGAGCCGGCCTTGCCGGCGAACACCGCGTCGCCTGGTTCGCCAGCAAGGCTGGCTCCTACGGGCCAGGCCGTCGCACGCCCCGTAGGAGCCGGCCTTGCCGGCGAACACCGGCATAGCCGGTGCCATCCACACCGTGTCGTCTGGTTCGCCAGCAGTTGGCGCCTACGGGCCGGTGGCTGTCACAGCCGCGGATAATCGATGTAACCCACCGGGCCCTTGGCGTAGAACGTCTCTGGGCGCGGCGCATTGAGCGGCGCGTCGGCGGCCAGGCGCGCCGGCAGGTCGGGGTTGGCGATGAAGGGGATGCCAAAGGCCACGGCATCGGCCCTGCCACTGGCCAGGGCGGCGTTGGCGCTGGCCTTGTCGAAGCGCTCGTTGACGATGTACGGGCCACCGAAGGCGGCCTTGATCAGCGGGCCGATGCTGTCGTCGGCTTCTCGCTCCCGCGAGCAGATGAAGGCGATGCCGCGCTTGCCCAGCTCCCGTGCCACGTAGCTGAAGGTCTCGGCGCGGTCGGCGTCGCCCATGTCGTGGGCGTCGGCCCGTGGCGCCAGGTGCACGCCCACGCGGCCAGGGCCCCACACCTCGATGGCCGCGTCGGTGACTTCCAGCAGCAGCCGGGCGCGGTTTTCCAGCGAGCCGCCATAGCGGTCGCTGCGCTGGTTGGTGCTGCTCTGCAGGAACTGGTCGAGCAGGTAGCCGTTGGCGCCATGGATCTCCACGCCGTCAAAACCCGCGGCCTTGGCGTTCTCGGCGCCACTGCGGTAAGCCTCGACGATATCGCTGACTTCCTCGGTCTCCAGCGCCCGTGGCACCGGGTAGTCGCTCAAGGGGCGGACCAGGCTGACATGGCCCTTGGCCTGGATCGCGCTGGGCGCCACCGGCGCTTCGCCGTTCAGGTAAGAGGGGTGGGAAATCCGCCCGACGTGCCACAGCTGCAGGAAGATTCGCCCGCCACTGGCATGGATGGCCTTGGTCACATTGTTCCAGCCGCGCACCTGCTGGTCGTTCCAGATGCCGGGGGTGTCGGGGTAGCCGACGCCCATCGGGGTCACCGAGGTCGCCTCGCTGAGGATCAGCCCGGCGCTGGCGCGCTGCACGTAGTACTCGGCCATCAGCGCGTTGGGTACACGGCCTGCGTCGGCGCGGCAGCGGGTCAGCGGCGCCATGATGATGCGGTTGGGCAGTTGCAGGTCGCCCAGGGTGATGGGGTCGAACAGCGTAGTCATGGGCAGCGTCTCGTGAACATCAGTGGGAGGCGGTGGCCAGCTCGGCGTCGCCGCCGCGCTGGCTGAAGGTGATCAGGGTGACGATCAGCGCCAGCACCGCCAGTGCCGCCGCGGCCAGGGGCACGCGGGTCAGGCCGAAGCCATGGGCGATGACGCTGCCGCCAACCCAGGCGCCCAGGGCATTGCCCAGGTTGAAGGCGCCGATATTGAGGGTGGACACCAGGTTCGGCGCGGCCTTGCCGTAGGTCACCACGTTCACCTGCAAGGCCGGTACCGCAGCGAAAGCCGCGGTGGCCCAAAGGAACAGGGTAATCTCGGCCGGCACCAGGGCGACGCTGGTCCAGCTCAGGACGGTGCAGAGCACGGCCATGGCGGCGAACACGCCCATCAGCGTGGCGCCCAGGCGGCGGTCGGCGAGCTTGCCGCCCAGGATGTTGCCCAGGGTCAGGCCCAGGCCGATCAGCAGCAGGGTCCAGGTCACGCCACGGGGCGAAACGCCGGTGACATCGCCCAGCAGCGGCGCGACATAGGTGAACAGGGCGAACATCGAGGCGGCGAACAGTACGGTCATGCCCAGCGACAGCCACAGGCCGATGCCCTTGAGCGCGGCCAGTTCGGCGCGCATGTCGACGCGGTGCTCCTCGCCCTGGCGCGGCAGGTAGCGGATCAGGCCGAGCAGCGCGACCACGCCGATGGCGGTCACTGCCCAGAAGGTCGAGCGCCAGCCGGCCACCTGGCCCAGGGCGGTACCCAGCGGCACGCCGAGCACGTTGGCCAGGGTCAGGCCGGTGAACATCAGGGCCACGGCCGAGGCGCGGCGGTTGGCCGGCACCAGGCTGGCGGCCACCACCGAGCCGATGCCGAAGAACGCGCCGTGGCACAACGCGGTGACCACCCGGGCGAACATCAGCAGGTTGTAATCGGCGGCCACCGCGCACAGCAGGTTGCCGACGATGAACACGCCCATCAGCGCCACCAGCGCGGCCTTGCGGGGCAGGCGGGCGGTGGCCAGGGCCATGAACGGCGCGCCGATGGCCACGCCCAGGGCGTAGCCTGTCACCAGCCAGCCAGCACCGGGGATAGTCACGCCGAGGTCAGCGGCGACATCGGGCAAAAGGCCCATGATGACGAACTCGGTGGTGCCGATGGCGAAGGCGCTGAGCGCCAGGATCAGAAGCGAAAGGGGCATTGCGGGTCCTTGTCAGAGCGTTTGGCTCAGTTGCGCGAGGAAGGCCTGGAGGGTCTGCTCGTTGCGTTTGAAAAAGTGCCACTGGCCGATCTTCTGGCTGCTGATCAGGCCGGCGCGTTGCAGGGTGGCCAGGTGGGCGGAGACGGTCGACTGCGAAAGGCCGCAGCGTTGGTCGATCTGTCCGGCGCAGACACCATGCTCGGTGCTGTGCTGCTGGTCGGGAAACTGCGCCGCAGGGTCCTTGAGCCAGCTGAGGATGTCGCGCCGCACTGGGTGCGAGAGGGCTTTGATGATTTCGTCGAGATCGAGTGGCATGGCTGGGCTCGGGGTGTGTAACGCTATATCGCGATGGGGCGAAATATATATCGCTATCTAGCGATATACAAATGACAAGGCGCACTGAGCTGAGCATGAAACGCTATATAGGGGCCTGCTGGCGATGTCCGGCGCGGTGCTAGACTGGCGCCATGAACTACCTTGCGCACCTTCACCTAGGCGGCCCCGCGCCGCAGCAATTGCTCGGCAGCCTGTATGGCGATTTCGTCAAGGGCGCACTGGAGGGGCGTTTCCCCCCGGCGCTGGAAGCCGCGATCCGGCTGCACCGGCATATCGACCGCTACACCGACAGCCACCCACAGGTGCTGGCGGCGCTGGCGCGTTTTCCGCGTGAGCGGCGGCGCTTTGCCGGGATTGCCCTGGATGTGTTCTTCGATCATTGCCTGGCGCGGCACTGGGCGGATTATGCCGAGCAGCCGCTGGGGGTGTTTACCGGTCATTTTTACCGGGTGCTGCTGGCTGAACCCGATTTACCTGGGCGGCTGGCGCGGATCGCACCCTTCATGGCTGCGGACGACTGGCTGGGGGCGTATGGCGATTTCGCCACGCTGGAGCAGGTGTTCCGCGGCATTGCCCGGCGCTTGTCGCGGCCTGAGGGGATGGATGGGATGGTCGATGAGCTGGAGCGGCTGTATGAGCCGTTACTGGCGGATTTTCGTGAGTTCTATCCGCAGTTGCAGGCGTTTGCCGAGGCCGGGAGAGAATAGAGGTAGCAGGGGGGCGCCAAGGTGTTTGACGAAAAAGATTCAGCGCCTGTTAGATCGAGCGCCGCGCGGGCGGCGCTCGATCTAACAGGCGCTGCAAGCGTTTCGGCGAGCCCATTGCAGCGCTCCCCCTCAAGCCGCCTTCCCCACCCGCCGCAGCTCAACCTCCTCGAACCCGAACAACGCCAGGTGAATCGCCTGTTGCGCCTGAAACGCCAGGGCCGCGCGCTCCTTGCCGGCACTGTGCAGCGGCGCCAGCAACTGGATCACCACCTCGCCACGGTCCTGGGCAAACAGCCGCATCAGGTGCGAAAGCAGGTCATCCTCGCCAATGAACGGCGCAAGCGGATCCGGCTGGCCTGCGCGCCAATACTGGATCGCCACCGGCTGCACCGGCGTGCCCTGGTCGATGGCCCCGGCCAGCAGGCGGCCATGGAAGGTACGCAAGGTACGGCCGTCGGTGGTGGTGCCCTCAGGGAAGATCAGCAGCGGCCGTTGTTCGCGCAACTGACCGCTGATCTGCTCGCGCAGGCGCTGGCCATCGCCACCGCCACGGCGGATGAACAGGGTGCCGGCCTTTTCGGCCAGCCAGCCGGCCAGCGGCCAGTGGCGCACCTCGGCCTTGGACAGGAACGACAGCGGGGTGAGCATGCCCAGCAACGGAATATCGGTCCACGAGACATGGTTGCACACCCACAGCATCGGCCGCTGTGGCAGCTCGCCCTGCACCCGCACATTGAACGGCAGGGCCCGGACCAGGCGTTGCATGAACTGCCGTGTCCAGCGCTGGCGGCGCTCGACCGAGGCCCGTAGCCCCAGGCGTTCGCCCGCGGCGATCAGCGTGGCCATGGCCACGCCCAGGGCCAACACCAGGCACAGTCTCAGCAGGCGGGCGCCGGCCCGCAGGCCGGGCATCAGACCGCCGCCTTGAAGTGGCGGGCGTAGCGAGGACACAGGTCGTCGCGCTTGAGCAGGATGAACACGTCGGCGACCTGGAAGTCCTGGTCCCAGCACGGTTCGCCGCAGATCTTCGCGCCCAGGCGCATGTAAGCCTTGAGCAGCGGCGGCATTTCGGCGATGACGTTGTGCGGCAGGGCCAGGCTCGGCAGCGGGTGCTTCGGTTCTGCGCGCAGGTGCTCGGTGCACAGGTAGCGTTCGCGCAGGCGCTGCATGATCGCGTGGGCCTGTACCCCGCCGTCCTGCATGGGAATGCTGGCGCAGCCCATCAGGTAGCTGTAGCGCCCTTCCTTGAGCACTTCGGCCAGTTCGCCCCAGAGCACGGCGATGGTGCCGCCATTGCGGTAGCCTGGGTCGACGCAGGTGCGGCCCAGCTCGAGGATTGGCCCTTGCAGTTGCCGCAGGCCATGCAGGGCGAACTCTTCTTCGCTGTAGAAGCGCCCCAGGCTGCTGGCGGCCTGGTGGTCGAGCAGGCGGGTGGTGGCGACCAACTGGCCGGTGCCCAGGTCGCGCACGCCGATGTGGCGGCAGTGGATGTCGTAGTCGTCCATGTCCAGGCCGTGTTCGGCGCCCTTGAGCTTGGCCTTGAATTCGCTGCTGAACACCTTGAAGCGTAGGGCCTGCGCTTCCTGCAGGGCCGCGGCGCCGACCAGGCGTTCGGCTTGCAGACGGCGTTCAGTGCTGTTGTCGCCAGAGCGAGCGATCCGGGTCATTGCGAGTCTCCATAAGCCAGCCAAAGGGTTGCGGCCGGTCGGCTTTGTTGTGCAAAGTCAGCCTAGGTACGCGTGGTGTCACCCCCGTGAATCTTTGGTGATGCTTGCGTGACACCCCTCAAAGGAGCTTGCGATGGCCTGGTTGCAACGACTCAACGACCCTCTGCGTCAGCCGCTGGCGGCGACCCTCGGTGAAACCTACTCGGCAGTGCTGGCGCGCCTGGGCACGGCGGCCCCGTTCGAACTGGCGGTGCTCGGTGGGCGCGCCATGGCCACCCCCGGCCTGGCTTTCCTGCTCGGTTACCAGGCCGCCCTGCGGGTGCTCTGGCCCAGTGCGCCGCCTAGCCTGGGCGCGTTGTGCGCGACCGAGCGGCGCAGCGTGCGCCCGGCGGACATGCACACCCGTCTCGATGGCTTGCGCCTGACCGGCAGCAAGGACTTCGTCACGGCCGGCCTCGAGGCCGAATGGTTGCTGGTGGCGGCGCGCCACGAAGCGTCGGGCGATGCGCCCCGGCTGCAACTGGCGGTGGTCTACCCGGGCGAGCCCGGCGTGACCCTCGAAGCCTTGCCGACCCTGCCGCTGATGCCCGAGGTCGGCCACGGCCGCCTGTTGTTGCAGGGGGCTGCTTGCGAACTGCTCGCCGGTGATGGCTGGGATGCCTACGTCAAGCCGTTCCGCTCCCTCGAAGACTTGTACGTGCTCGCCGCGCTGGTCGGCTGGTTGCATGGTGTCGCCCAGGAGTGTGGCTGGCCGCAGGACTTGCGTTTGCGCCTGCTGGCGCTGTTGGCTGGCTGCGCCGAGGGCAGCCGGCAATGCGCCGACAGCATCGCCTGTCACCTGCTGCTGGGTGGGCTGTTCGCCCAGTTCCACGGGCTGCGCGGCGAAATCGACCAGGCCTTGGCCAATGGGCCTGGGCAGTGGGCGCAGTTGTGGCAACGCGACCAGGGCGTGCTGGCCCTGGCCAGCGCCGCGCGCGACCAGCGCCTGGCCAAGGCCTGGGCTGCCGCCGGATTGTCATGAACGCGTGAGACGCTGGGGAAACCTTTGAACCTGGGCTGCGAAGCAGCCCCTGCAGATGCGTCCCATGAAGGCACTCTGGTTTGCCCTGATCACGCTCGTCACGCCGGCCTGGGCCGAAGACTGGCCCACCGCGCAATGGCCAGTCGACCCCGCCGCGCTCGACTGGCGAGCCGTCGACGCCTACGCTTTCCCGCCACGTGACGCCGAGCGCGGCGGTATTCGCACCGATGCCCTGTTGATCATCCGCGATGGCTGCATCCTCCACGAGCGCTACGCCGCGCCCACCCGCGCCGACACCCCGCACCTGACCTGGTCGGTGAGCAAGAGCGTGCTGGCCACCGTCATGGGCGTGGCCCATGGCCAAGGGCGTTTCAGCCTGGACGACCCGGCCGCGCGCTACTACCCGGCCTTGCACCCGCACCCCGCGCTGCGCCTGGCCGACCTGCTGCACTGGGCCAGCGGCCTGGCCTGGCAGGAAGACTACGAATACGCGCCGCTGAAATCGTCGGTGGTGGCCATGCTCTATACCCGTGGGCGCAACGACATGGCCGGCTATACCGCCGCCATGCCGGCGAGCAGCCCGCCGGGCACGCGCTTCGTCTATTCCAGCGGCGACAGCAACCTGTTGGCCGCGACCCTGCGCGGCATGCTCGGGGAGGGGGACTATACCGACTACCCCTGGCAGGCGCTGTTCACCCCGCTGGGTATCGACAGCGCGACCTGGGAGCGTGATGCCACGGGCACCTATGTCGGCTCCTCGTACCTGTATCTGAGCGCCCGCGACCTGGCGCGCATCGGCCTGCTGATGCAGCGCGACGGACGCTGGGGCGAACGGCAGCTGCTGGCGGCGGACTGGGTGGCGTTCAACCGCACCCTGTTCGGCGCTGCCCAAGCCATCCCTGGGCAAGCCAACCCCGGCGGCCATTGGTGGCTGAACCAGCCCTTGCCCGGCCAGTCGCGGCCCTGGCCGGATGCGCCCAGCGCCACCTTCGCCGCCCTGGGCCACTGGGGGCAGGCGCTGTACATACTGCCAGCGCAAAAATTGGTGATCGTGCGCTACGCCGATGACCGCGACGGCAGCTACAGCCATAACGAACTGCTCAAGCGCGTGCTGGCCGCCGTGGCTGGGGAGGGCGCATGAAGCGGCTGCTGCTGGTGCTGGTGCTGGCGTTGCTGGCCTGGGCCTGGCATGAGCGTCAGGCACTGGCGGATTTCCCTGGCATCCTCTCGGCGTATTCGGCCAAGGAGTACTGCTCGTGCCGGTTCGTCATGGGTTTCACTGCAGCCTATTGCCGCGGCTATGTAGAACAGTACCTGCCTTTGGGGCTGTTGGAGGAGGACAGCGCCCGGCGCCTGGTCAGCGCCGAGGGCCTTGGCCAGCGCAACCAGGCCGCCTGGCAGGGGGCGCGCGCCGGCTGCCGCTTGCTGCCGTGAAACCGTGCGGGTAAGGTTGACGGCCTCGATTCACAGGATTTCACATGTTCAAGCCGTCCCGCCTGCTGCCTTCCCTGCTGCTTCCATGGTTCATGGCCCTGGGCCTGCCCGCCCAGGCCAACTGGCACCTGGATGGCGAATCCTCACGGCTGTCGTTCGTCACCGGCAAGAACGGCAATATCGCCGAGGTCAGCCGTTTCCTGGTGCTGCACGGCAAGGTCGACCGCAAGGGCGCGGCCGAGGTGAGCATCGAGATGGACTCGATCAGCAGTGGCATCCCGCTGCGTGACGAGCGCATGCGCGACCACCTGTTCGCCTTCGAGCAGTTCCCCGAGGCGAGGGTGCAGGCGCAGATCGACCTGCGCCCGATCAACGACCTGGCCGACGGCGCGCAACTGGAACTGCGCCTGCCGGTCAGCGTTACCCTGCACGGCCAGACCCGCAGCTACAACACCCTGTTGCTGGCCACGCGCCTGGACGAACGGCGCTTCCAGGTGGTGACCCTGGAGCCGTTGATCCTGCGGGCAGCGGATTTCGGTTTGCTGCCGGGCCTGGAAAACCTGCGCAAGCTGGCCGGGCTCAAGTCGATCAACCCATCGGTGCCGGTGAGCGCGGTACTGATCTTCACCGCCCGCTGACATGCCGGGGCCGGTCTTCCCCTGGCGGGATGGCAACCAGTTCGAACTGCTGATCGACGGCCCCGCGTTCTTTCCGCGCATGCTCCTGGCGATCGTGCGCGCCGAGTTCCAGGTCGACCTGGAGCTGTACCTGGTCGAGGGCGGTGCCTGCGCCGAGGCGGTGGTCGAGGCGCTGGAGCAGGCCGCGCGGCGCGGCGTGCGGGTGCGCTGCCTGTTCGACGACTATGGCTCGCTGGCGTTTCCCACGGTTTTGCGCGAACGCTTGCTGGCGGCGGGCGTGTACCTGCGCTGGTACAACCGCCTGCGCTGGCGCCGAGGCTTGCGCAACCTGTACCGCGATCATCGCAAGCTGTTGTTGGTGGATGAGCGCTGGGCGGTGGTAGGCGGCACCGGTATCACCGACGAATTCTGGACACCCGACGCCGACACCAGCGAATGGCACGAAGTGATGGTGCGCATGGAGGGGGCGATCGTCACCGACTGGCAACTGTTGTTCGACCGCCAGTGGCACGCCAACCAGCGCCGCACCGCCTGGCGCCCGCCGGAGGGCTTTGGCTTGCCGCGCCTGCCGCGAGTGCCGGCCCAGGGCCAGGGCATGGGCCGGGTGGCCTATGCCGACGCCCGCCAGCACAAGGACATCCTGCATGCGCTGGTGCGCGCACTGAACAGCGGCCAGCGCCGCATCTGGCTGGCCACGCCGTACTTCCTGCCCACCTTCAGCGTGCGCCGCTCGCTGCGCCGGGCCGCGCAGAACGGCATCGACGTGCGCCTGCTGCTCACCGGGCCGCGTACCGACCACCCGGCGGTGCGCTATGCCGGGCATCGTTACTACCCCCGGCTGCTGCGCGCCGGGGTACGGATCTTCGAGTACCAGCCGTGTTTCCTGCATCTGAAAATGGTGCTGGTGGACGATTGGGTCAGCGTCGGTTCGTGCAACTTCGACCACTGGAACCTGCGTTTCAACCTCGAGGCCAATGTCGAGGCCATCGATCCTGCGCTGAGCGCCGCCGTGGTCGCGAGCTTCGAACGCGACTTCGCCCAGAGCCAGGAAGTCGACCTGGCGCGCTGGCATGCCAGGCCGTTGTCGCGGCGGGTGCAGCAGCGGCTGTGGGGCTGGCTTGACCGGCTGGTGGCCAACCTGCTGAATCGCCGCGACTAGCGGCGTATATCGCCGCCAGGCAAAGCAGACTATCGTGCTGGGATTGTTCCCAGACAACCGAAGGAGTGGATGCGATGACGGCGAAGAAGATTCTCATGCTGGTGGGCGACTATGTGGAGGACTACGAGGTGATGGTGCCGTTCCAGGCCCTGGCCATGGTCGGCCATACCGTCCATGCCGTGTGCCCGGAGAAGATTGCCGGGCAGACGGTGCGCACGGCGATCCATGACTTCGAGGGCGAGCAGACCTACAGCGAGAAGCCGGGGCACAATTTCGCCCTGAACTACGACTTCGTCCAGGTGCGCGCCGAACGTTACGACGCGTTGTTGATCCCCGGTGGCCGCGCGCCAGAGTACCTGCGCCTGAACGACAGGGTGCTGGAGCTGGTCAAGGCTTTCGACCAGGCTGGCAAGCCCATCGCCGCGGTGTGCCATGGCGCCCAGTTGCTGGCGGCGGCTGGCGTGCTGGAAGGGCGCGAATGCAGCGCCTACCCGGCTTGCGCGCCGGAAGTGCGCCTGGCCGGTGGCACGTTCATCGATATCGCGGTAGACCAGGCGCATGTGCACGGTAACCTGGTGACGGCGCCGGCCTGGCCTGCGCATCCGGCGTGGCTGGCGGCGTTTTTGAAAGTGCTGGGTACCCGTATCTCCTGAGCGACACCGTTCAAAGTTGTAGACGCGGCCTTTCGCGATTCGAGGCCGCTGCTACCCGGGTTGAGCCAGGGTAGCGGTCATGGAGAAATACCTGTCGCGCAGGGGAAAGGCCGCAGGGCAGGGTGGGTGCTAGGGTGGACCTCAGTCATAGCCATCGACAGGACGCCCGACCCGCATGGAAATTCGCCTGCTGCATGGCGCGGCCATCGCGCCTTACATCGATGAACTCGCACGTTTGCGCCTGACGGTGTTTCGCGAGTTTCCCTACCTTCACGACGGTTCACTGACGCACGAAGTGAAGCACCTGGCCAGCTACGCCGAGTCGGGGCGTAGCCTGGTGGTGCTGGCCCTGGATGGCGGCCAGTTGGTCGGAGCCGCTACTGGCCTGCCACTGGTGGACGAAGTGGCCGAGTTCCAGCAACCGTTCCTGAGCCAGGGGCGTGATCCGGCATCGGTCTATTATTTCGGTGGATCGGTCCTGTTACCGGCCTATCGCGGCCAGGGCCTGGGCGTGCGCTTTTTCATCGAGCGTGAATCCTATGCCCACAAGCTGGTCGAGTTCGAGGCGTGTGCCTTTTGTGCCGTGGAGCGCCCGGCCGGGCACCCGCAGCGGCCGGTGGATTACAAGCCGCTGCAGGGGTTCTGGCGCAATCGCGGCTTCCTGCAGGAGCCATCGTTACGCACGACGTACCGCTGGCGCGATCTGGACCAGCCCACGCATTCGGCGAAGATCATGTCCTTCTGGCTCAAGCCCCTGCCGCTCTGATCCAGCATCCAGCCCCATGGCTGCGCGCCGCCGAGCCGATGCCAAGGTTACTTGCGGGGGAAGTACAACCTGCCCGCCGCCAGTTCGCGACCCGCCGGCAGCGGGCCTTGCAAGCGCGAGCTCGCCGCCACCTGCGTAGGGATCGAGGTCCCGGCGTCATCGACCCACAGGTGCTGCATCCACTGCGCACGTTTGACGAAGATTGCATGGTCATAGCCGTACACTGGCCGTTGCAGAACATTGGCAATCTGCTGTGCCGCGCCACTCTTGCCGCCATGACAGGCCAGCAGGACGAAAGGGACATCGGCGGGAAGATCGGTCAGACGAGGTGCTATTTCACGCAGGGCGAGCTGGGCCGCAGCCTCCACCTGGCCCTGGGCGTTCAGCAAATGGCCCGTTGGGCTGCCGTGGGTTTCGAATGCCCTGATGTTCTTGCCCCAGAGGTTGGTGTGCCAGACGACGTCGTCGGCCTCGCTGGACTTGGCATAAAGTACTGCGCTGCGCTTGATCCAGTGCGTCGGCTTGCTGATGGCCCTGACCGCCGTGCCGCCTTGCGGTTGGGTAGCGCCTTTGGCGTAATGCGCCAGCGACCGGCTGCCAAGGCTGCTGGCCGCGCCTATCAGGCTGGCCGCGCCGGTCCCCAGCGAGACCCAGCCCAGGACACTGGCGGCTTTTTCATCTGCGCCTTGCGCCTGCAACACCATGGACGCGATACCGGTGCCCACTGACAGGGTATTCAGGGCCGCCGTGGCCACGGCCAGGACGCCACTGGCGCTCATCGTGCCCCCGGCCAGGATGGCGCCAAGGGCGGCGCCAGCCGTACCCAGGCTGGCGACGCTGGCGAGTATCCCAGCGGCGATGCCGACGCCGGCCATGACCCAGGTCTGCCAGCTGTGCCCGTCAGGATCGCTGCGGTTGATTGGATCACCCCCGCAATAGGCATAGGGATTGATCCCGCCACGGCCGAAGGGGCTTTCGCTGTCGGGGGCAAGGAAGCACATCAGTACGGGGTCATAGGGGCGGTAGCCGGCGGGGATGATCCAGCCGGTCAGCGGTTCGCGTCGCTGCCCGCAAAAGCCGAAGCGGCTATGCCCCGGCTGTCCGGTTTCTGCGCCATGGGGGCTGTAGTGGCGGCTGCTGAGGTGGGCGCCGGCTTCCAGGCGGACACTTCCCTGGGTGTCGCAACCCAGCAGGGTGGTCTGGCGCACCCCACCCGCTACCCGGTTCGCGGCGAACAGGGTGGTGCCGTCACCGGCAAGCTCCAGGCGTTCACCTGGCCGTTCCTCGTGAGTCAGTTGCGTACCACTGTGGAAACCGCGGGTGAGGTTGCCGTCGACCACTCTGTCGCACAGTTGGCCGCTGGGGGTGTAACGGTAGTGACAGGTACTGCCTTGAAGACTGACGCTGGCCAGGCGGCCTTGGTCGTTCCAGGTCAACTGACGGCCGAGGCTGTCCCCGACCACCTGGCCGCAGGCGTCATAGGTCAGGGTGATTTCGGCCGGCCAGCTGTGATGGGTATGACCGATCGCAATGACTTGGGTGGGATCGGTTTCGGCGTAGCGGAAGGTGGCGGTGTCGGTGCTGCCGTCGGTGAAGGTGCTGATGACTTCGCGCAGTCCATCGAGGTGGTTGAAGGCGAAGCGTTGCTCGACCAGGGTGTTGCCGAACGGATCTTGCGGGCCGGCGTGCGCGTTGGCGCTGTAGTGCACCAGGCGCCCGCGCAGGTCATAGGCGAAATGCTCCTCGGTTATCGCGCCGTCTTGCTCCCAGGTGCGCGAGATCAATTGATCGAGGTTGGAGTAGGCCAGCGTCTGGACGAACGCGTGGCTCTGGCCGGCTTCGCTGACGTTGAAGGTGCAACGGGCTTCGCGGCCGAAGCTGTCATATTCCAGGTGTTTGCTCAGGGTCCTGGCGCTGGCCAGGTCCTCGCTGATGACCATTGCCGGCCGTGAAAACGCGTCATAGCTGATCGTGGTGCGGACTTCGCCGGCCTGCACGCGGTGGATCCGGCCGAAGGCATCGTGCTCGCGCGTGTGTTGCGTGCCGGCGGCATCGGTGAAGCCGAGCAACTGGCCGAGCAGCGAATGGCGCCAGTGGGTGCTGTGGACCTGGCCGTCCACGGTCCAGCTGTCGCGTTGCAGTTGGCCGGATGGGGTGAAGTGCCAGGCGTGTTCACTGTGGCGGCCGGTGGCCTGGATCGGTCGACCGAGGTGTGGGTGATAGCTCAGGCGCTCCCCGGGGTTGCCGTCGACCTGAATGCCGAGCAGGGCATTGCCCAACTGTGGTTCATAGCTGTAAGCCACGCGGCTGCCGTCGGGCAAGGTGTTGGCCGTGGGCGGCAACTGCCCTGGCTGGTAGTGGTAGTGGGTGGTACGGCCGGTCACGCTGACCGAACGCTGGCGGCCGAGTCCGTCGAAGGTCTGACGGCCAATTTCGATCGGTATGGCAGTCATGGCTGCTGCTCCTGTGCGGGGGTGACAGTGATGGATTCGACATGCTCGGCATCGCTGTGGGCGGCGAATGCCCAGGCCAGGCCGGTACCGTCGGGCTTGCTGCTGCGGGTGATGCGCCCGTAGTGGTCATGGCCGTAGGTGGTGATGAGGGTGGGGCTGCCTGCGGCCTCGATGTGTTCCTCGATGACCCGGCCCAGGCCGTCACGCACCTGCTTGTGGGTGCGGACCCGCTCTCCAGCGGCGGTCCAGTGCTGCTGTTCGATGGGCGCGCCCGAAGTATCGCGGACCACCACCCGCTTTGGCCCTGACACGCCGCCCACCGATTGCCATTGCTCGCTGCGCAGGCTGATGGGGTCGTTGTGCTGATGGCTGCTGATGCCGTCAGGACTGATGCTGAGCACGGGCTGGCCCCAGTCGTCGTAGGCTGTCGTACTGGTCAGGGTAAGTACACTGCTGGCGTCCGTGCCGTACCAGTCCTGTCGGGTCCGGCTGATGGGGCGACCCAGGGCGTCGTAGATAGCGAGCAGGATCTCGCGGAAGGTGCCGGGGGCATGATCGAGGGCCTCGCGTTCCTGTCGCACGACGCGGCCGTCACCGTCGAGCCACTGTCGGTGCCGGCAGCCGCTGGCATCGGTCTGTTCGACCATGACCGGGTTGTCCTGAGGGTTGGCGCGGACCTCGCGCGCCAGGCTGTCGTCCAGGTGATAACGGGTGGTCTGCTCCGTCTGGTAAGGGCTGTCCGCCGCATGGACGGTACGCGTGATGCGGCCCAGGGCATCGTACTGGTAGCGGGTGCAGACGCCAGCGCGATCACGCACCCAGGTGGTCTGGCCGCTCAGCCAGGACTGCGCGACGGTCTCGCTGGCCTGATTCTCTGCGTCGTTCTCGAAGCCGCTGATGGTGGTGGTGCTGAGCCGTTCGTCGTCGGTGGCGGCGTACTGATAGTGGGTGGTGGTGGCCTTGCCGTTGAGCTCGGTGATCCTCAGCGCTTCGCGTCCGTAGGCGATGCCTGGCGTCCTGATGTACGACTGGCGGGTATGTTCCAGGACCTGCCCTCGTTGTTCGTCCAGCAAGCGTTCACTGGCCACCACCAGGTGCGCAGGCGCACCTTGGATCAGCGAGGGGAGCAGTTCATAGGTGTATGCCGTGCTCAGGATGGGCGCGTTGCCAGGCGCCTGGGCAGGCTGGGTGGTGTTTTTCTTGAGCGAGCGGACCATGCCCAGTGGATCCGGCGGACAACCTTCGGCACCTTCGGCGGGATAGTAGAGGTTGAACTCTTCAATGCCGCCCGGGTAGCGGGTGTAGGTGATGTTGCCGAAGTCGTCGTAACGGTAGAGCGTTGTTTCTGTGCGGCTGGCGCCGTCGTCGCCATGGTCGACCCAGGTGGTACGGACCTTGTGAGGGAGCTGGCAGCAGGGAGGCTGCTGTTCCCAGGTGAGCTTGGGGTCGACACCATAGTGGGTGTCCTTGCGTGTTTCGTGGTTGCCCAGGCGGGTCGTTTCGCTGACCAGCAGGTGAAAGCGGTCCCATACCCGTTCGATGCTGCCCAGGTCCTGCCCGTTGCCATCGGTGAGGGTTTCGATGCACTGGTAGCGATACTCGTGTTCGACCTGATACAGGTTGTCGCGTCCGGTTTGCCAGGAGAAGGCCTGCTGGCTGGCAAAACCCAGGTAGTTGGTGGTGCCGAGCCATTGATAAGCATGTAGCCGTTGGTTACCCGGCGTGCCAGTGTCATGGTTCCATGACAGTACCCGCGGCAAGTAGGCAAACGGGGCATCGACGGGCAGGTGGTGTCCCTGGCGACCGGTCGCCCAGGTGATGGTGTCATGCGCCCCTAGCGGGCTGTGCACCTCACGGGGCAACAGCAGCCGCGAGCCATCGGCCAGGGGCTCTGCGTCATAGTCGATCCTGATGGGGGTGTCGACGTTGGGCAGGTGGATCTCGACCAGCCGCTCATTGCTCAGCACCAGGCGCAATAGCGCTGCCTCGCTGGTGTGCGGATTGACGCTCAGCGCCACCTCATCGGCAAAATGCTCCAGGCTCAGCAGGTCGCGTTGCTCATCGCGGATGCGCTGGAGAATGAAGTCGCCGGCATTGCCGTAGGGCGCCCAGTCGATAAACAGCCGATGGCCCTGGGGGGAATGCATTTCCTCGACCAGGTAGCGGCCACTGGCCTCTTGTTCACGAAGGAATTCACGCTCGCCGGACTTCTTGTCCACTCGATAATCGCCATCGTCCTGCAGGGTGACCCGCAGCGTCTTGAGTTTCTGGTCAATGAAGTGCAATGGGCAACCGGGCGCGAAAGTAGAGGCTTCTTGATCGATGGCGTACTGTTCGCCGGAGGCGAGCCTGAGCCTGTGCCTGTCCAACTCGGACAGGCACAGGGACCAGCCCAGCCCATAGCCTCTGTTGGTACTGGAGCCGAGCACGCTGAAGGCAAGGGTGAGCGAGAGTGCAGGGCCGTTGAGTTGGTTGGCAGGTGGCAGCGGCAGGGTGAGCGCCAGGGTGAACTGGCCGGTACGGTGATCCACACCGGTTTTCATGAAGTCCAGGAAATTACTGGCCTGGGTATGCAGGCTTGACATGCTGAGCGTCTCT
This sequence comes from Pseudomonas muyukensis, assembly GCF_019139535.1. Classification (NCBI taxonomy): domain Bacteria; kingdom Pseudomonadati; phylum Pseudomonadota; class Gammaproteobacteria; order Pseudomonadales; family Pseudomonadaceae; genus Pseudomonas; species Pseudomonas muyukensis. Next base: position 1,773,201 of record NZ_CP077073.1, read on the forward strand.
GAAACATGAAGGGTGAAAGGAGCCTCATTGCGAGGCTCTGCTGTCGGCTATCAGGCTTGGGCCTGGGTGAGGCGGAAGGTGGCGCTTCTACCTGACTCGGTGGCGACAAACTCGATGCCATAGGCGTTGCCATGCTTGTCCAGCACGGTCCAGCGGCTGGCATGTTCTGCCCGGTCACTGTAATGGCGGCGGTAGAAACGCCGATGGTAGAGGCTCAGGCTCATGTGGTTGGGGCGGTTGCGCAAGCGCCGCTGCGCCTGCGCGGTGTCGAACTCGACCGTTTCGTTCACGCCATGGGCTGTCACGTGGCATTGCTGGCTGTAGTCGTTGGTGCCGGTAAACGAAATCAGCACATGCTCCCAGTTATGGCGCCAGTAGAACGCTTCGCCGGAGGGGGTGGCATGGGCGCGGCTCTCAACGATGCTGTTGCGCGGGTCGCTGCAGCCGAAGTGGCCTATCTGGTACTCGAACTCATCATCGTGAGCACCTTCTACGTGGTAGGTTTCGCGGGTCTTCTCCAGTTCCAGATTGAACATTGAAATATGCGGCTCGGGCGCTGCAATGGATTCGATGATCACGGAGGACTGGAAGGGCGCGCGCGTGGTTTCGAAATGCGTCTCGGGGTCTTTCCAGATGCCGGCATACAGGGTGCTCAGCGTGCCGCCGGCGAGGGTGGAGCTGACATAGAAGCGCCGCCGGAGGGTGCGTGGGGTCGACTGCAGCAGGGCGCTGGGCGCCGCACCGGAGGCGGCATGGTAGACGAAGCGGGGATCACGCTGGTCGCTGACCTGGAGATCGCCTTGCAAGTCGCGTGGGATGCCGTCGTCATCGAGGACGACAAGCTGCAGGGTGGCAAGCTGTTCGGCGGTGATCTCCTGGCCTTTGCGCGGTTCGATACTCAGGGTGATCTCGACTTGCTGACGACCATTGGCGAAGACACGGTTGGCGTTGGAGGTGATGGCGACTTCGAAGCGGCTGAGCCACTGATTGGCCTGTTGCGTGTGGTTCATGAGGGCTTCCTGTTGTGGGAGAAGGGCCTCATTAAAGTGGGAACAGGGCCGCTGGCTGCGGTACATAAAGCTCAGCGTTATCACCCGGAACAAGGCCGCTGGATGGAACCCCTCGTGCGGCAGCCCGTGCACGGGCAAAAAAAAACCGCTCCAGGGGAGCGGCTTTTTGCCTACGGCAGGGGTGTCACTTCACTTCCACCGCCAGGCTTTCGGCGATCTTGCTCTGCCACAGCGCGGGGCCGGTGATGTGTACCGACTCACCCTGGCTGTCCACCGCGACGGTGACCGGCATGTCCTTGACCTCGAACTCGTAGATCGCTTCCATGCCCAGCTCGGCGAAGGCCAGGACCTTCGACTTGCGGATGGCCTGGGCCACCAGGTAGGCGGCGCCGCCGACGGCCATCAGGTACACGGCCTTGTTGTCCTTGATCGCCTCGATGGCGGTCGGGCCACGCTCGGACTTGCCGATCATGCCCAGCAGGCCGGTCTGCTCGAGGATCTGGCGGGTGAACTTGTCCATGCGCGTGGCGGTGGTCGGGCCGGCTGGGCCGACCACTTCGTCACCGACCGGGTCGACCGGGCCGACGTAGTAGATGAAGCGGCCTTTGAGGTCGACCGGCAGTTCTTCGCCACGGTTGAGCATCTCGACCATGCGCTTGTGCGCAGCGTCGCGGCCGGTGAGCATCTTGCCGTTGAGCAGGATGGTCTCGCCCGGTTTCCAGCTGGCGACTTCTTCCGGGGTGATGGCGTCCAGGTTCACGCGGCGCGCGCTTGGGCCGGCCTCCCAGACGATTTCCGGGTAGGCGTCCAGCGACGGCGCTTCCAGCTCGGCCGGGCCGGAACCGTCGAGCACGAAGTGGGCGTGACGGGTGGCGGCGCAGTTGGGGATCATGCACACCGGCAAGGAGGCGGCGTGGGTCGGGTAGTCCATGATCTTGACGTCGAGCACGGTGGTCAGGCCGCCCAGGCCCTGGGCACCGATGCCCAGCTGGTTGACCTTGTCGAACAGCTCCAGGCGGATCTCCTCGATGCGGTTCTGCGGGCCACGGGCCTTGAGCTCATGGATGTCGATGGACTCCATCAACACTTCCTTGGCCATCACCGCGGCTTTCTCGGCAGTACCGCCGATGCCGATGCCGAGCATGCCAGGCGGGCACCAGCCAGCGCCCATGGTCGGCACGGTCTTCAGGACCCAGTCGACGATCGAGTCGGACGGGTTGAGCATGGCCATCTTCGACTTGTTCTCCGAGCCACCGCCCTTGGCGGCGACATCGACCTCGACCTTGTCGCCGGGCACGATGGAGTAGTGGATCACGGCCGGGGTGTTGTCCTTGGTGTTCTTGCGGGCACCGGCCGGGTCGGCCAGGATCGAGGCGCGCAGGACGTTCTCGGGCAGGTTGTAGGCGCGGCGCACACCTTCGTTGATCATGTCGTCGACGCTCAGGGTGGCGCCGTCCCAGCGCACGTCCATGCCCACGCGCACGAACACGGTGACGATACCGGTGTCCTGGCAGATCGGGCGGTGGCCGGTGGCGCACATGCGCGAGTTGATCAGGATCTGGGCGATGGAGTCGCGCGCGGCAGGCGACTCTTCACGCAGGTAGGCCTCGTGCATCGCCTGGATGAAGTCGACGGGGTGGTAGTACGAAATGAATTGCAGGGCGTCGGCGACGCTCTGAATCAGGTCGTCTTGCTTGATCACGGTCATGCAGCGCGCTCCTCTTAAAGACGGGAACATTCGTAAAGGCATTCCGACAACGCACACCGATATGTCGGGCATGCCTGGCAAGGCTCCGGCTGGTCGGGCCGGGGCAAAAAGGCGCGGCAGTATACCGCGCCGCGCCGCGGGAAACACCTGCGTGTGGTCTGGACCATGGTCGGCAGGCAGCAGGCATCCTTTTTGCTGCCAATGCGCGCTTGGCATACAGTGACCCGAAGAACGATGGAGACAGACCGACCATGCCCGAACTTTGCGTGGGCGAACGCCGCTGGGTGGTGCCGTCCGGCAGCAACCTGCTCGATGCCTTGAACGAGGCCGGGCTCGCTGTGCCCTACAGCTGCCGCGCCGGCAGCTGCCATGCCTGCCTGGTGCATTGCCTGGCCGGGCAGCCGGTGGATGCCTTGCCCGAAGCCCTGGCGCTGGCCCAGCACGCCCAGGGCTGGCGCCTGGCCTGCCAGTGCCGGGTGGTCGAGGACCTGCGTGTGGCGGTGTTCGACCCGCACCGCGACGGCGTGCCGGCGCGGGTGTGCGCGGTGGACTGGTTTGGCGATGTGCTGCGTTTGCGGCTGAAGCCGCAACGCGCGCTGCGCTATCAGGCGGGGCAGCACGTGGTGCTGTGGCTGGGCATGGTGGCCCGCCCATACTCGCTGGCCAGCCTGCCGGGGGAGGATGATTTTCTCGAGTTTCATATCGACTGCCAGCGGCCGGGTGCGTTCTGCGACCTTGCGCGTGGCTTGCAGGTTGGCGATGGGATACGCCTTGGCGAACTGCGCGGCGGCGCTTTGCATTACGAACTGGACTGGCAGGATCGGCCCTTGTGGCTGCTGGCGGCGGGTACCGGGCTGGCACCGTTGTGGGGCATCTTGCGCGAGGCGTTGCGCCAGGGGCATCGGGGGGAGATCAGGGTGGTGCATGTGGCGCGCGATGGCGCTGGGCATTATCTGGACGGGCCGTTGCTTGAAATGGCCGGGGTGAATGTCGAGCTGGTCTTGGCCGATCGGATGGATGAGGCGCTGGCGGGGTTGCGGCCGTCATCGCGGCAGACGGTGGCGCTGGTGTGTGGCGGGGCGGGGAGTGTCGAGCGGTTCGCCCGGCGGCTGTTCATTGCCGGGGTGCCGCGGGGGCAGGTGTTTGCCGATGTGTTCGTCGAGCATGCTTGAGTGAGCTGGGAGGGCTTTGCCCTCCTATCGCGACACCAGGCCGCTCCTGCAGGGAAATGCGATCGCCTGTAGGAGCGGCCTTGCGTCGCGAAAGGGCCGCAAAGCGGCCCCCGGGGAGGCTATCAGCCGACCAGCGGATCACCGACATGCAGGATCTTCATGCCGTTGGTGCCCCCGATGGTGTGGTAGCTGTCGCCCTTGGTCAGGATGACCCAGTCACCTTGCTCCACCAGGCCGCGCTTGAGCAGCTCGTCGACGGCTGCCTGGCTAACCTTGTCGGCCGGCAGCGAGGCCGGGTCGAAGGCGATCGGGTAGACGCCGCGGAACATGTTGGCACGAGCCTGGGTGGCGCGGTGCGGCGACAGGGCGAAGATCGGCACGTGCGAGCGCAGGCGCGACATGATCAGCGGGGTGTAGCCACTTTCGGTAAGGGCGATGATCGCCTTCACGCCGGGGAAGTGGTTGGCCGTGTACATGGCCGCCAGGGCGATGGACTCGTCGCAGCGCTCGAAGGTGGTGTGCAGGCGGTGGCTGGACTTCTGGCTGGTCGGGTGCTTTTCGGCGCCCGAGCAGATACGGGCCATGGCCTGCACGGCTTCGATCGGGTAGGCGCCAGCGGCGCTCTCGGCCGACAGCATCACCGCATCGGTGTTGTCCAGCACGGCGTTGGCCACGTCGGACACTTCGGCGCGGGTCGGCATCGGGTTCTGGATCATCGACTCCATCATCTGGGTCGCCACGATCACCGCCTTGTTGTTGCGGCGGGCGTGCTGGATGATCTTCTTCTGGATGGCGATCAGCTCGGCGTCGCCGATTTCCACGCCCAGGTCGCCACGGGCGACCATGACCGCGTCGGAGGCGAGGATCAACTGGTCGAGGGTCTCGTCGTCGGCTACCGCTTCGGCGCGTTCGATCTTGGCCACCAGCCAGGCGCTGCCGCCGGCTGCGTCACGCAGTTTGCGGGCGTATTCCATGTCGCTGGCGTCCCGCGGGAACGACACCGCCAGGTAGTCCAGGTCCATTTCCGCGGCCAGCTTGATGTCGGCCTTGTCTTTTTCGGTCAGGGCCGGGGCGGTCAGGCCGCCACCTTTGCGGTTGATGCCTTTGTGGTCCGACAGCGGCCCACCGATGATCACCACGCAGTGCAGGGCATCGGCGGTGGCGGTTTCGACGCGCATGACCACGCGGCCATCGTCGAGCAGCAGTTCGTCACCGACGCCGCAGTCCTTGACCAGGTCGGGGTAGTCGATGCCGACGATGTCCTGGTTGCCTTCGGTCAGCGGGTGAGCGGTGGAGAAGGTGAACTTGTCACCGACTTTCAGTTCGATGCGCTTGTTGGCGAACTTGGCGATGCGGATCTTCGGGCCCTGCAGGTCGCCCAGCAGCGCGACGTGGCGGCCGTTCTTGGCGGCGATCTCGCGGATCAGGCGGGCGCGGGCCTTGTGCTCGTCCGGGGTGCCGTGGGAAAAGTTCAGGCGTGCCACGTCCAGGCCGGCGAGGATCAGCTGTTCGATCACTTCCGGCGAGTTGCTGGCGGGGCCAAGGGTGGCGACGATTTTGGTACGGCGGATGGTCATGCACAGACTCCTATAGTGAAGCGCAGCGAAAGGCTACTCCTCAATTGCGTTGTAGTCATTGTTCCGTTGCACTACCGGCATGCAAGGCAGGGTGGCATTTGAACGGCAGGGGTATGCTTGCAAATGTCGGTGAAGATTTGCCGGCAAAGGCCGATACACTGCCCATCAAAGGAGAATTCCCATGCGCACCCTGATCGTTTTGACCATGGCGGCCAGTGTCGTCGGCTGCACCCGCTGGTCCATGGACCACCACCTGAACAACGCCTATCGCGCTTATGACCGTGGCGATTGCGCGCGGGTGATGCTGGAGCTGTCGCAGGTCGACCGCACCAGCCGCGCGCGGCCGTTCATCCACCCGGAAGCCTCGCTGCTGCGTGGCCAGTGCCTGGAGCGACAGAAACTCTATGTCGACGCGGCCCAGACCTACCAGTACCTGATCCAGCAATACCCGCGCAACGAGTACGCCTACCGTGCCCAGGCCCGGCTGCAGACCCTGGAGAAGCTCGGCCACCTGCGTGACGGCGGCACCGCGGTGGCCAAGCCGGTCAACGCTACACCTTGGCGTTAATCCGAAGGTGTCGATGATTTCATGTAGTCGGCGGGGCGGGCTGAGCTAATCTGTTAAAGCGTTGTAACGATTATCGCCAGTACCTTGTCTTCCTGGCTCCAGGTACAGGATTCCACTGCGATCATGTTTATCGAGCGACATATAGAACGTCACCAGTTGCCTTGCGTGCTCAAGGTCTACAACCGCTGCACCGACCAACAGATCGGCTATCTGGGCAATGCCTCCGAGGACGGCCTGATGCTGATCAGCCAGTTGCCGCTGCTGGTGGGGCCGGACTTCGAGCTGCAACTGCGGGTGCCCCTGGCCGGCGGCGGCGTGCAGTTCATCAACCTGACCGCCAGTTGCCTGTGGTGCCGTGAAGACGAGACCCCCGGGCACTACGATGCCGGCTTCATGTTGCTGCAGGCCCCTGCGCAATACGACGAATTCGTCCGCTCGCTGCGCGGCTATTTCAGCTTCCGCCCGCTGAACGCCTCCGCCTGAGGCTGGCCCAGGCCCGGCCTGGGCCGCTAGACTCTGGTCGACCTTGTTACAGGAAGACCCCGTGAGCTCCAGCATCTTCTGGCACGACTACGAAACCACCGGCATCAACCCGCGCTGCGACCGCCCGTTGCAGATGGCCGGGGTGCGCACCGACCTCGAACTCAACGAGATCGAGGCACCGATCAGCCTCTATTGCCGTCCCTCCGACGATATCCTGCCGCACCCGGCAGCCTGCCTGGTCACCGGCATCACCCCGCAGCAACTGGCCAGCCAGGGCCTGGGCGAAGCCGAATTCATGACCCGGGTGCACCAGCAGTTGTCACGCCCGGGCACCTGCGGCGCCGGCTACAACACCTTGCGTTTCGACGATGAAGTCACCCGCTACAGCCTTTATCGCAATTTCTTCGACCCGTATGCCCGCGAATGGCAGGGCGGCAACAGCCGCTGGGACTTGATCGATGTAGTGCGCACGGCCTATGCCCTGCGCCCGGAAGGCATCGAGTGGCCGCAACAGGATGGGCGTACCAGCCTGCGCCTGGAACTGCTGAGCAAGGCCAACGGCCTGGATCACGGCCAGGCCCACGAAGCGCTTTCCGACGTACGGGCAACCATCGCCCTGGCGCGCCTGATTCGTCAGAAACAGCCAAAGTTGTACGACTGGTTGTTCCAGTTGCGCAGTAAACACAAGGTCATGGAACAGATTCGCCTGTTGCAGCCACTGGTGCATGTTTCCGGGCGTTTCTCGGCACAGCGCAACTATATCGGCGTGGTGCTGCCCTTGGCCTGGCATCCACGTAATCGCAATGCATTGATTGTCTGCGACCTGCAACAGGACGCCAGGCCCTTGCGCGAGGAAAGTGCAGAGGCCTTGCGCCAGCGCTTATACACGCGGCGTGAAGACATGGCCGAGGGCGAACTACCGGTGCCACTGAAGTTGGTGCACATCAACCGCTGCCCGGTGCTGGCACCCTTATCGGTATTGCGTCCTAACGATCAGCGACGCCTGGGCATCGATTTGTCGGCCTTGCAGTTAAGTGGCGAGCAGTTGGCAAATGAGCAGGCCCAATGGCAGGACAAGTTGGCGATCATCTTTCAGGAGGAAGGGTTCGCCTCGAATGAGGATCCCGAGCAGCAGTTGTATGACGGATTTATTGGCGACCGGGACAAGCGCCTGAGCGAGCAAGTGCGCGACACCGACCCCGGACTATTGGGCAAGCAGCACTGGATGTTCGACGACGCGCGGTTGCCGGAGTTGTTGTTCCGCTACCGCGCCCGCAACTTCATCGACACCCTGGATGAACAGGAGCGTGCCCGTTGGCATGGCTTCTGCCAGCAACGCCTGACCGATCCGGTGTACGGCGCGCCAACCACTGTCGGTGACTTCGAACTGGCCTGCCAGAGCAGTTGGGGCGAGGCCAGCGAAGCGGGGCGGCAGGTGCTGGCGGCCTGGTTGGAACATATCCGACAGCTGAAAATGAACTACCAACTGTGAAATAAGCAGACAAACAAAAACGCCGGCAAATGCCGGCGTTTTCATTGTGCAGCGATGTGCGATATCGCGGCTCAGTCGAGCAGGGTGGCCCAGCTCTCGACGACATCGCCGCCCCACTTGGCTTTCCACTCTTTCAGGGTTTTGTGGTTGCCGCCCTTGGTTTCAATAACCTCGCCATTGTGCGGGTTCTTGTATTGCTTGACCTTGCGCGCACGCTTGGTGGCGGTGGTCTTGACGGCGCCACGTGGGGCCTTGCTCAGTTTGCTTTCCGGGTCGAGCAGGGCAATCACGTCACGCAGCGACTTGGAGTACTCACCCATCAGGGTACGCAGCTTGCCTTCGAATTCCAGTTCTTTCTTCAGCTTGTCGTCTTGCGACAGGTTGGCCAGACGGGCCTGAAGTTCTTTGATCGCTTCTTCGGTGGCGCGGTATTCGTTGATCAGGGACATGGAGAGTTCCTTAATGCGTTAACAGAGAGACAGTGCGGCCAATAATAGACAGGCGATACTCTCAAGTAAACAATTAAAAAGTCCTGCATCAATTAATAGCAGTGGCCGTATTGATCACGGCGAAGGTTAAGAAAAATTTACATAGCGCTCGGCCAATGGCCATTTCCCTGTGGGATGAAGGGAAAAGCGTTGTAGCTTTTTGTTGCTCAAGGGCCGGGTAGCACGGGCGGGCAGATCATTACTGCGTTTTTCCTGGTAGCTCGCTAGAATGTGCGCCTTTGCGAAGTTCTGGAGTTTTTCCTCATGCGCACCTATCGATTGGTGATTGCCTGCCCCGACCGTGTCGGCATCGTGGCCAAGGTCAGTAATTTCCTGGCCCTCTACAATGGCTGGATCACCGAGGCCAGCCACCACTCCGACGAGCAGAGCGGCTGGTTCTTCATGCGCCATGAGATTCGTGCCGAGTCCCTGCCGTTCGGTATCGATGCCTTCCGCGAGGCCTTTGCGCCGATCGCCGAAGAATTCTCGATGACCTGGCGGATCACCGATTCGGCACAGAAGAAGCGCGTGGTGCTGATGGCCAGCCGCGAGTCGCACTGCCTGGCCGATTTGCTGCACCGCTGGCACACCGACGAGCTCGATTGCGAGATCCCGTGCGTGATTTCCAACCACAACGACCTGCGCAGCATGGTCGAGTGGCACGGCATTCCGTTCCACCACGTGCCAGTGGATCCGCAGGACAAGCAACCGGCGTTCGCCGAGGTTTCCCGCCTGGTGGCTGAATACGACGCCGACGCCGTGGTGCTGGCGCGCTACATGCAAATCCTGCCGCCGCAGCTGTGCCAGGCGTACGCCGAGAAAGTCATCAACATCCACCACAGCTTCCTGCCTTCGTTCGTCGGCGCCAAGCCTTACCACCAGGCGGCCCTGCGTGGCGTGAAGCTGATCGGCGCGACCTGCCACTACGTCACCGAAGAGCTGGACGCCGGTCCGATCATCGAGCAGGACGTGGTGCGTGTCAGCCATGCCGACAGCATCGAGGACATGGTTCGCTTCGGCCGCGACGTGGAGAAGATGGTCCTGGCCCGTGGCCTGCGCTACCACCTGGAAGACCGCGTGCTGGTGCACGGCAACAAGACCGTGGTGTTCAACTAAGGTTTGCAGGCGAGGAACAGCCATGGCAGCGCCTGGTGACAAGGCCGGTGCTTCATTGCCCGCCACCTTGGGCGAGGGCTGCCTGGCACGCTTCGACCCCAGCGCCTTGAGCGCCGAGGATGGCACCGAGTTCCCCGGTGCCGCCGAGCTCTGGGCCGTGCTCAACCCGCCTGGCGACGACGGCGCTGCCACAGCGGACGCGCCAGCAGGCAGACGAACACCGGCCCACCGGCGAACAGATAGAAGTAATAGGTAACCGCGCGCCAGATCAGGATCGCCGCGGCCGCCGTCGACCCCCCCACCAGCGGCGCCAGCAAGGTCGCCGACGTCAGTTCCGCCGCGCCGGCGCCGCCGGGCAACAGGCTGAACTGCCCGGCGCTGAGCGCGAGCATCTGCACCAGGAAGCTCGCAATCCACGCCAGTTCCACGCCCAAGCCCTTCAGCACCAGGTACAGCACGCTGTAGCGCAGGCACCAGTGTGCGCACGTGAGGGTGAAGACCAATGCCAAGGTGCGCTTGGGCAGGCGCCAGGTGTCGGCCAGGGCGCGGACGAAGCGCAGCAGCTTGCGCGCCCAGCGCCGTCGGCGCTCCGGGGCCATGCCCAGGCGGCTCAGCAGGCGGCCGTTGCCACGCATCAGCGCGCGCCGATAGCGCAGCAGCAGAACAATGCCCGCCAGCGCCGCGCATAGCAGCACGGCGCTGCCCAGCAGCATGTGCTGCTGGCTGTGGCCGAGGCTGTGGAACAGGGCGTAACCGGCAATCGCCAGCATGGCGCAAAAGAAGAACACCAGGTCGTTCAACTGGTCCATGGCGAACACCGCGCCGCTGCGCGAGGGGGCGATGCGCTCGCGGGCCAGCAAGGTCATCAGCGTCAGCGGGCCGCCGCTGCCGCCGGGAGTGGTGCAGATGGCGAACTCGGTGGCCATGATCACCGCGAGGCTGCGCAGCCGCCCCACCTGCGCGCCCTGTTCGCCCAGGAGCAGGCGCAGGCGCAAGGCGTTGATCACCCAGCACAGCAGGATCATTCCCAGCAACAAGGCCATCAGCCCTGGGGCGAAGGCTTGCAGGCGTGGCAGCAGTTCGCTGCCGCCGAGCACGGCCGGGACCAGCACCGCCAGCAGCACGGCCAGGCCCAGCCAGCCCAGGCGGTTCACCGGGTAGCCTGGCGCGCCAGCCAGGTGGATTTGGTCAGCGGTTCGCGGCCCTCGGCCAGCAACTGCTGCAGGGTGTCCAGCCAGTAGTTGCGGGCGCTGGCGTGGCGCATGTCCACCGGGTGCAGGCCCAGGCGCAAGGTGGGGGCGTCGCGCCAGCGCCGGCATTGCCAGTCGCTGAGCACCTTCGACAGGCCCCGACGCCAGGCACTGCGGGCGCTCCACACCAGGCCGGGGGCGCTGTAGGCGGTGAAGTCCGGCAGGCGATACAGGTGCTGCGGCGTGCTGGTGTAGCGCAGGGGCAGCTGGCGCAGGGCCTGGCGCGTGCCGGCGCTCATCAGCCAGGCCGGGGCGACGAAGCCTGCGACCGGCCAGCCTTGCTGGCCGAACAACGCCAGCCCGGCCTCCAGCCGTTGCAAGGCCTGGGCCTGGTCCAGGCGGTAGAACTCCCCTTCGTGGGTATAGAGGCGGCGCATGAAGAACTCGCCCGGCCCGCGTGGCGGCGGGCCGTCGTCGGCGTGGTAGTAGCCGTGCAGGGCCAGCTCGTCGCCGCAGGCCAGGCGTCGTTCGAGCAGGCGGCAGAAGGTCGGTGAGCGGGTCAGCGCATTGCGGTGGTGGAAGTCCGGCACCACCAGCCAGGTCATGGGCACGTTGCCCAGTGCGTCGATGGCCTGGACGAACGGCTGGTAGTCCGGCCAGGTTTCCGGCGCGACGTCATGCAGCACCAGCATCAGGCTGCGCGCGCTGCCTGGCTGCTCAACCATGGGCACGCACCTGGGGCTGATGCCCCAGCACGGCTCGATAGTGATGCAACAGGCCGCTGACCACCGCGTCCCAACTGTAATGGCGCTCGGCATGCCGACGAGCCTGGGCACCCAGCGTCCGCACCCCGGCCTCGAACACCTCGCGCACGGCGTTGGCCATGGCCGGGCCATCGTTGGCGGGGCACAGGCGGCCGCACTGGTCGTTGACGATTTCGCTGAATGCCCCGGCGCGCACGGCCACTACCGGGGTGGCGCTGGCCATGGCCTCGAGGATGACCAGGCCGAAGGTTTCCTGGTCGCCGGCATGCACCAGCAGGTCGGCGCTGGCCAGCAGCCGGGCGACCTCGTGCGCGGGGCAGAAGTGGTCGATCACGCTGACGTTGGCCGGCACGCTGGCGGGCATGTTCGAACCCACCAGCAACAGGTGGTAGTGCGCCCCCAGGGTGCGCATGCAGTCGAGCAGCACCGGCAGGTTCTTTTCCCGCGAGCCGCGCCCGGCGAACACCAGCAGACGGCTGGAGTCGGCGATGCCCAATGCGGCGCGCAGGCCGGGGTCGCGGCGTTCGGGGTGAAACAGCGCCAGGTCGACCCCCAGGCGCTGCACATGCACATCGTTGACGCCGAGCTGGCGCAGCTTGTCGGCCATCACCTGGCTGGGCGCCAGGACCCGGTCGAAGTTACCGTACAACTTGCTGACATAGGCCTCGACGTTGGGCGTGAACCAGTTGCCCATGCGGTTGCTGACCAGCAAAGGCAGGTCGGAGTGGTAAAAGCCGATCACCGGCACGTCGAGCTGGCGCCGGGCCTCGAGGGCGGCCCAGGCGGTGAGGTAGGGGTCGCCGACCTCGATCAGCTCGGGTTGCAGGCGGCGCAGCACCTGGCACCAGGGGGCCAGGCGCAGGGGAAAGCGGTAACCGTTGCCGAACGGCAGTGGCGGGGCGGGGACCTGGTAGACGCCATCGGCATGGCCGGCGTTGGCGCCGGGGATCAGCAGGCTGTGGCGTACGCCAGGCATTGCGTCGAGGCGGCGGTGTTTGGCATCAAGATAGGTCCGTACGCCGCCGCTGGCCGGGGCGTAGAACATGGTGATGTCGGCGATGTGCACGATCAGCATCCCTCCGGGATCGTCCTCGGGTGTGTCATCTGGCGATGACGCGCCTAAAGGTTGACCTTATTGAAGGATAGTTTGTTCGATCGTGTTTCGAGGCGCGCGGTAGCCGCCAACCAGGCTGGCGGCTACCGCGCGAGACGGCGCAAGGTCAGATGCGGAAACTGCCGACCAGGTGCTTGAGGCGCCCGGCCTGCTGCTCGAGGTCCGAGCAGGCGCGCAGGGTGGCCTGCAGGTTCTCGACGCCTTCCTGGTTGAGCATGTTGATCTCGTTGATGTCCATGTTGATCGAGTCGACCACGGCGGTCTGTTCCTCGGTGGCGGTGGCCACCGACTGGTTCATGCCGTCGATCTCGCCGATACGCTGGGTCACGCTGCCCAGGCGTTCACCGGCCTGGTTGGCGATGTCCATGCTGTCCTGGCTGTGGCGCTGGCTCTGGCCCATGGTGTCGACCGACTCGCGGGCACCGACCTGCAGCTCCTCGATCATGGTCTGCACCTGTTGCGCCGACTCCTGGGTGCGGTGGGCCAGGTTGCGCACCTCATCGGCGACCACGGCGAAGCCGCGCCCGGCCTCGCCGGCGCGGGCGGCCTCGATCGCGGCGTTGAGCGCCAGCAGGTTGGTCTGCTGGGAGATGCTGGTGATCACTTCGAGGATCTGACCGATGTTCACGGTCTTGTTATTCAACGTCTCGATGTGCTCGCTGGAGGTGACGATCAGGTCCGACAGGCGGTTCATCGCATCGATGTTGCGCTGCACCACCTGCTGGCCTTCTTCGGCCAGCAGGCGCGCGGAACTGGCGTGCTGCGAGGCCTGGGCGGCGTTGCCGGCGATTTCCTGGGCAGCGGCGCCGAGCTGGTTGATGGCGGCGGCGACGCTGTTGGTACGGTTGGACTGCTCGTCGGAGTTGGCCATCGACGAGTTGGAGGCGCTGATCACCCGCAGGGCCACTTCGTTGACCTGCTCGGTGGCCGACGATACTTCGCGGATCGAGCCATGGATGCGCTCGACGAAGCGGTTGAAGGCCGTGCCGAGGATGCCGAATTCGTCGTGGTTGTGGATTTCCAGGCGGCGGGTCAGGTCGCCTTCGCCTTCGGCGATGTTGCTCATGGCGCGGGTCATGGTGTGCAGCGGTTGCATCAGCACGCGGATCAGCAGGCCGAGCAAGGCGATGATGATCACCACCGCCACCAGGGTGGCGATCACCGCCGAGGTGCGGAACGTGCTGAGCATCGAGAAGGCCTTGTCCTTGTCCACCGACAGGCCGATGTACCAGTTGGCCGAAGGCAGGCCCTTGACCGGGGTGAAGGTCAGCAGGCGGGTCTGGCCGCCCTGCTCGACCTCGGTCAGGTCACGCGACAGCCTTGGGGTGTTCTGTGGGAACAGGTCCGAGAGCGACTTCATCACCAGGTTCTTGTCCGGGTGCACCAGGATCTTGCCCTGGTCGTTGACCAGGAAGGCATATCCCATGCCGCCGAAATTCAGCGAATTGATGATGTCCACCAGGCCGTCGAGGGCCAGGTCGCCGCCGACCACGCCGACCGAGCGCGAGGCGGTGCTGATGATCGAGATGACCATCTTGTTGGTGGCCATGTCGATGTACGGTTCGGTGAGGATCGGGCCGCTGGCGTTCAGGCCGTCCTTGTACCAGGGGCGCACGCGCGGGTCGTAGCCGTCGGGCATCTTGGTGTCCGGGCGTACGGTGAAGGTGCCGTCGGGCTGGCCCAGGTAGATGGTCAGGAAGCTCGAGGTCAGGGCGTTCTGGCCCAGCAGGGTACCGGTGTTCTGCGGGAACTGGGCCAGGTTCTGCGCCACGTTCTCGACCAGTTTGATGCGGCCTTCGAACAGGTTGCGGATGTTGGTGGAGGTGGAGTCGCCCATCTCAGCCAGGTAGTTCTCCAGATCCTCGCGAATGGCGTTACGCTGGAGATAGTCGTTGTACAAGGTGAACAGGCTGAAGGCGAGGATCACGATCAGTGATGCCGCCATGAGAATCTTGTGGCTGAAACGAAGGCTTTTATTCATGACGTGAGGCGTCCGCTAAGGTTTTGTTATCGGGTCGTTCGCACAAAGCACGGCTGGAAAACAGTGCAACATTTCCCGGGGTCCTTGTCGGGGTTGTTACTGTCTTTCTAGGAGAATCATTTCGAAATATCGGCACATATGTGACAGAACTTGAGCAGGGGAAGGATGAAGATGTCAGATTCTTCGCAAATGATTGTAGGAGCAGGCCCTGATGGCCAACCGGTAACCCAGGCCATGCGTCTGGCCAACCGCCACGGCCTGGTGGCGGGGGCGACCGGTACCGGCAAGACCGTCACCTTGCAGCACCTGGCCGAGCTGTTCAGCGATGCCGGCGTCGCGGTGTTCGCCGCCGACGTCAAGGGCGACCTGTGCGGCCTGGGTGCGGCCGGTGCGCCCCAAGGCAAGGTGGCCGAGCGCATTGCCGGCATGCCCTGGCTGAACTATCGGCCCCAGGCCTATCCGGTCAGCTTGTGGGATGTTGCCGGGCAGACCGGGCACCCGCTGCGTACCACCCTGAGCGAGATGGGCCCGCTGTTGCTGGGCAACCTGCTGGAGTTGACCGACAGCCAGCAGGCGGCGTTGTACGCCGCGTTCAAGGTGGCGGACCGCGAAGGCCTGCTGCTGCTCGACCTCAAAGACCTCAAGGCCTTGCTCGCCCACCTGAAGGACAACCCGCAGTTGCTCGGCGAGGACAGCGCGCTGATGACCAGCGCGTCGACCCAGGCCTTGCTGCGCCGCCTGGCGACCCTGGAGCAGCAAGGCGCCGAGGCGCTGTTCGGCGAGCCGGCGCTGCAGCTCGAAGACCTGCTGCGCCTGGATGGCGATGGCCGCGGGCGTATCCACCTGCTCGACGCCAGTCGCCTGGTGCACGATGCGCCCAAGGTCTACGCGACCTTCCTGCTCTGGCTGCTGGCCGAGCTGTTCGAGCAACTGCCCGAACGGGGCGACGCCGACAAACCGGTGCTGGCACTGTTCTTCGACGAGGCGCACCTGCTGTTCAACGGCACGCCCAAGGCCTTGCAGGATCGCCTGGAGCAAGTGGTGCGGCTGATCCGCTCCAAGGGCGTGGGGGTGTACTTCGTCACCCAGTCGCCGGGCGACTTGCCGGATGCCGTGCTGGCGCAGCTGGGCCTGCGCATTCAGCATGGCCTGCGCGCGTTCACGGCCAAGGAGCAGAAGTCGCTGCGCGCCGTGGCCGATGGGTTCCGGCCGAACCCGGCGTTCGACAGCCTGGCGGTGCTCACCGAGTTGGGCATCGGCGAGGCGCTGGTCGGCACCCTGGAAGAAAAGGGCACCCCGGCCATGGTCCAGCGGGTGCTGATCGCGCCGCCGCAGTCACGCATCGGGCCGTTGAGCGCGGTCGAGCGCAGTGCGTTGATCGCGGCGTCACCCCTGGCCGGGCGTTATGACAAGCCGATCGATCGCGAGTCGGCCTACGAACTGCTGACCCAGCGCAAGGGCGAGCCGGTGGAGCCGGTACCGCAGCCCAAGGCTGACGAGGACAGCTTTGCCGACAAGGCCGGCGAGTTCCTGCAGAGTGCCGCGGGGCAGGCGATCAAGTCGGCGGTGCGCCAGGCGGCCAACCAGTTGGGCCGGCAGTTGGTGCGCGGGCTGATGGGGTCGTTGCTGGGGGGCAAGAAGCGCTAGGGCGCATGCCAGTTCCGATCCATGCGCATTTCCTGTAGGAGCCAGCCTTGCTGGCGAACCAGGCGACACGATGGCGGGCACTGGCTGCGTCGGTGTTCGCGGCTCAAGCCGCTGCCACAGGCGCCCAGCCAGATTGAAGAGTCCACGCAGGTATGCCAGGCGCCTGCGCAACCTGGATGAACGAAAAAGGCGCCCGAAGGCGCCTTTTTCCACTGCGGTGTCACTCAGCCAATGGCCTTGGACGCCAGCCAGAACAGGCCGGCCGCCAGGCCCATCGACGCCGGCAGGGTCAGCACCCAGGCCAGCAGGATGGTCTTCACGGTGCCGCCTTGCAGGCCGCTCTTGTTGGCGACCATGGTACCGGCCACACCCGACGACAGGACGTGGGTGGTGGACACCGGCAGGCTGAAGATGTTGGCCATGCCGATGGCGCAGGCCGCGGTGATCTGCGCCGACATGCCCTGGGCATAGGTCATGCCCTGCTTGCCGATTTTTTCGCCGACGGTCAGCACCACGCGCTTCCAGCCGACCATGGTACCCAGGCCCAGGGCCAGGGCGACGGCCACGATCACCCAGAACGGGGCATATTCGGTGGTGGCGGTCAGGTCCTTGCGCAGTTTCTCCAGGTCGGCCTTTTCACGGGCTTCCAGGCCTGGCAGCTTGCCGACCTTCTTCGCCGTGTCGTCCAGGCACAGCAGGTAGCGGCGCACTTCGACGCGCTTGTCGGCGCTCAGGTCGCGGTAGTCGGTCACACCGGCCAGCGACGATTGCAGTGCGGCGATGGTCGGCTCGGTCTGTTGCGGGTTGCAGCTGAACTGCTCCGGCAGGTCGTTCGACTTGGCCTTGCCCAGGGCCAGGAACTCGCCGAGGGTGGCGGCGTTGCGCTGGTAGAACTGGCTCATGTGCAGGGTGGCGTCGCGGGTTCGCTCGATCTGGTAGGTGGTGCTGTTCAGGTCGAGCACGAACTTGGCCGGGACGATACCGATCAGCACCAGCATGATCAGGCCGATGCCTTTCTGGCCGTCGTTGGAGCCGTGCACGAAGCTCACGCCCATGGCCGAGATCACCAGCACCAGGCGGTTCCAGAACGGCGGGTGCTTCTTGTCGTCGAGCTTGCGGCGCTGGTCCGGGGTTTTGTGCATCTTCGACAGCGGGCGCCACCACTTCAGGCCGAGCAGCACCAGTGCGGCGACGGCGAAGCCGGCCATGGGCGAGACCACCAGCGACAGGGCGATGTCGATCGCCTTCTGCCAGTTGACGCCGTCACCCAGGGGGATGTCGCTGAGCACGGCATTGGCCAGGCCCACGCCGAGGATCGAGCCGATCAGGGTGTGCGAGCTGGAGGCCGGGATGCCGAAGTACCAGGTGCCCAGGTTCCAGGTGATGGCCGCGGCCAGCAGCGAGAAGACCATGGCCAGGCCGTGGCCGGTGTTCACGTTGATCAGCAGTTCCACCGGCAGCAGGTGGACGATGGCATAGGCCACCCCGACGCCGCCCAGCAGGACTCCGAGGAAGTTGAACACACCGGAGAAGAATACGGCCAGGTGTGGCGGCATGGCTTTGGTATAGATGACAGTGGCTACCGCGTTGGCGGTGTCATGAAAGCCATTGATGAACTCGAATGCGAGCACGAAGGTCAGAGCGAGCATCAGGCTCACGACGACCCAGGCATCCAGTCCGCTGAATAAATCGATCATGAAGGTTGTCTGGCGGTCTTAGGGGGGGCGGATTATGCCAGAAAACCATGGCAATCGATGCACCTGCCGCAGACCGATGGCTGCCGTGCATCTGGCCGTTGCCGCGCGAAAAGGCAATCGATGAGGCAAAAAAACAGCCTGAAAATCGGCTAATTATCTTGAAAATCAATGAAATGGAGCGAAAGTAAAATATCGCTCGCACTTCAAACGCTTGTATGAAATTTGTGTAATTCCATTTCACCCAAGGCGATTTTGCAATGATGCCTCACGCCAAGGGCCCGTGGCCGATGGCGCGATGAGATCATCCGCGCTCACTGCTCGTCCTGGCGCAGGTCCTTTTCCATCTTCTCCAGTTCCTGGGCGAAGGCCTGGTCGCGGATGCTGGCGCGTTTGCGCCAAGGTTTGCGTTCTGGCTCCGGTTGTGCGGCATAGGTGGTGACTTCACCACCGTAAACATCCTTGTAACGTTCAGCCTGGCGCTCGAGTTCCGCGCGCAGTTCTTCTTTCGTCACAGTTGATACCTGAATAGGTTGAAGTGTGGCGCGGGCAAACAAGTACACAATCAATGTGCGGGTATCGCGCCCGTGCGGATACATCGTTGTTGCGCGAACACGGCCGTGTTGGCGTCGAAGGCAACTTTGCGTGAGTGCCAGGGTTCGCTATCGGGCCTGCCACGCCTGGAGCGTGTGCAAGTGGGGTGCAAGCAACGAAAGTCTGCGGGTTGCAGCCGATTGGCAACTGTACAGCCCGCGAAGTCGATTATAGCAATCGGCAACTCGAAGGCTATCGTTCTTTACCAGGCCCTGACACGAGTTATGAATGAATAACAGGCCCGTGCGCTACCACGAAAGTTCAAACCCACGGCGCGGCAAGTTCGACATTGGCTGGCAGAAATGAAAACGGCCTCGCGGGTGGGCGAGGCCGTTGCCTGGGACTTCTGCGGTGGGTACCTGACCAGTCTCTCCAAAGAAGCCACACGTGGCATGGGGAAAGGTATAAGCAAAAGTGTCAGCGGTCAATTGCGATTATCGGCCGTTCGTTCGATAATCGCACAAGCTACCGTTTTCTTGAGGCAAGCCCCATGAACGATGAAACCTCCGGCCCGGTGCCGAACGAGCCAGCGCGCAGCAGTGTGTCGGCCCTGGCGCCGCCGATCGTGGCCTCGGCGGCCAAACGTATCCAGGCATTCACCGGCGACCCGGATTTCATGACCTCCCTGGCCCGTGGCCTGGCGGTGATCCAGGCCTTCCAGGAACGCAAACGCCACCTGACCATCGCCCAGATCAGCCACCGCACGGAAATCCCCCGGGCGGCGGTACGGCGTTGCCTGCACACGCTGATGAAGCTTGGCTATGCCACCACCGACGGTCGCACCTATTCATTGCTGCCCAAGGTGCTGACCCTGGGGCATGCCTACCTGTCCTCGACACCGTTGGCGGTTTCGGCGCAGCCCTACCTGGACCGCATCAGCGACCAACTGCACGAGGCGGCCAACATGGCCACCCTGGAAGGCGACGACATCCTTTACATAGCGCGCTCGGCCACGGTGGAGCGGTTGATCTCGGTCGACCTGTCGGTGGGTGGACGGCTACCGGCCTATTGCACGTCGATGGGGCGCATCCTGTTGGCGGCGCTGGACGATGCCAGCCTGCACGAGTACCTGGAGCGCGCCGACCTGAAGGCGCGGACCAGCCGCACGCTGCACGATGCGCAATCGCTGCTGGCCTGTATCCAGCAGGTGCGCGAGCAGGGTTGGTGCGTGGTCGACCAGGAGCTGGAGCAGGGGCTGCGCTCGATTGCCGTGCCTATCTACGACGCCTCGGGGCAGGTGCTGGCGGCGTTGAATGTGAGTACCCATGTAGGCCGGGTCAGCCGTGGCGAGTTGGAGCAGCGGTTCCTGCCGATCCTGCTGGCAGCCAGCCGGGATCTGTGCCACCAGTTGTTTGGTTGAGTTGCAGGAGCCGGCCTCTACCGCGCTGCCTGCTTCGCCAGCAAGGCTGGCTCCTACAGGTATGGCAGGCCGTGACCGGTGGAGGAGCCGGCTTGCCGGCGAACACCGGCACGGCCGGTGCCATCCACCGCGGCGCCTGGATCGCCAGCAAGCTGGCTCCTCCTACGGGGCGGGGTACGCCGCAAACGTGTAGGAGCCGGCTTGCCGGCGAACACCGGCACGGCCGGTGCCATCCACCGCAGCGCCTGGTTCGCCAGCAAGCTGGCTCCTACGGGGCGGGGTACGCCGCAAACGTGTAGGAGCCGGCTTGCCGGCGAACACCGGCACGGCCGGTGCCATCCACCGCGGCGCCTACCGCTAGTGCATCAACAAGATCCTGTGCGATAAACGCACAGTGTCGCCTGCGGCGAATTGCACCGCCCCAGCCTGCTGATTAATGTCTGTCGCACACGTCGGCTGCGCCGACCGGACAATAACAACAGGCCCGAGGGCACCCCCATGAATATGCTCCCTTCGCTGTCGCAGTTGCATTCCGGCTAATTTCTCGCCGCGCTATCCGTTGTCTCCTGTTGCTGTGCATGGCTCATGCGCAGTAGCGTGCCTGCGCCTACCTTCCGGATAACAATAATGAACAAACCGCAATCCGCCGTCGGCCACTGCCTCGACGTGCAGTCCTTGATCAATGCCCAGCCCTTGTCTCGCTACCAGTGGCGGGTGGTGATCCTGTGCTTCCTGATCGTTTTCCTCGACGGCCTGGATACCGCCGCCATGGGCTTCATCGCCCCGGCGCTGTCCCAGGAGTGGGGGATCGACCGTGCCAGCCTGGGCCCGGTGATGAGCGCCGCGTTGATCGGCATGGTGTTCGGCGCATTGGGTTCTGGCCCGCTGGCCGACCGCTTCGGGCGCAAGGGCGTGCTGGTGGGAGCGGTGCTGGTGTTCGGCGGGTTCAGCCTGGCCTCGGCTTACGCGAACAATGTCGAGCAGTTGCTGGTGCTGCGGTTTCTCACCGGGCTGGGCCTGGGGGCTGGCATGCCCAATGCCACCACGCTGCTGTCCGAGTACACCCCCGAGCGGCTCAAGTCGCTGCTGGTGACCAGCATGTTCTGCGGTTTCAACCTGGGGATGGCCGGCGGCGGGTTCATTTCCGCCAAGCTGATCCCGGCCTACGGCTGGCACAGCCTGCTGGTGATCGGCGGCGTGTTGCCGTTGCTGCTGGCGCTGGTGTTGCTGGTCTGGTTGCCGGAGTCGGCGCGGTTCCTGGTGGTGCGCAACCGTGGCAGCGACAAGGTGCGCAAGACCCTGGCGCCGATCGCCCCGGCGCTGGTGGCCAAGGCGGCGAGCTTCAGTGTGCCGGAGCAAAAGGCCGTGGCGGCGCGCAACGTGTTCGCGGTGATCTTCTCGGGTACCTATGGAGTGGGCACCCTGCTGCTGTGGCTGACCTACTTCATGGGCCTGGTGATCGTCTACCTGCTGACCAGCTGGCTGCCGACGCTGATGCGCGACAGTGGCGCCAGCATGGAGCAGGCGGCATTCATCGGCGCGCTGTTCCAGTTCGGAGGCGTGCTCAGCGCGGTGGCGGTGGGCTGGGCGATGGACCGCTTCAATCCGCACAAGGTGATCGGCCTCTTCTACCTGCTGGCCGGCGTGTTCGCCTACGCGGTGGGGCAGAGCCTGGGCAACATCACCTTGCTGGCGACCCTGGTGCTGGTCGCGGGCATGTGCGTGAACGGCGCGCAATCGGCGATGCCATCGCTGGCGGCGCGGTTCTACCCGACCCAGGGGCGGGCCACGGGCGTCTCGTGGATGCTCGGTATTGGCCGCTTCGGCGCGATCCTGGGGGCCTGGAGCGGGGCGACGCTGCTGGGGCTAGGCTGGAACTTCGAGCAGGTGCTGACGGCGCTGCTGGTGCCGGCGGCCCTGGCGGCCGTGGGGGTGGTGGTCAAAGGGCTGGTAAGCCACGCGGATGCTACCTGAGCTGCAGGCGTGCTGAGGCCTACGGAGCTGAAGCTGACAAATGGTTCGATAATCGAACATAAGTGCGATTATCGGATTGTTTGCCCCTGCCGGCTTCCTTAATCTGGGCCCATCGCAGCGCAGCATCGGCCCGCTGCTCACTGACCCGACTCGACCTGACCAGGAGTCTCCAATGGCAGCAATCCTCTCGCTTCACGAGGCTGTGAAGCAGTTTGTCCACGACGGCGACAGCGTCGCCCTCGAGGGCTTCACCCACCTGATCCCCAGTGCCGCCGGCCACGAAATCATCCGCCAGGGCAAGCGCGACCTGACCCTGGTGCGCATGACCCCGGACCTGATCTACGACCAGCTGATCGGCGCCGGCTGCGCGCGCAAGCTGGTCTTCTCCTGGGGGGGCAACCCCGGAGTCGGCTCGCTGCACCGCCTGCGCGATGCCGTGGAGAAGCACTGGCCGCACGCCATCGAGATCGAGGAACACAGCCACGCCGACCTGGCCAACGCCTATGTCGCTGGCGCCTCCGGCCTGCCGTTCGCCGTGCTGCGTGCCTACGCCGGCTCCGACCTGCCGAAGGTCAACCCGCTGATCAAGTCGGTGACCTGCCCGTTCACCGGCGAGGTACTCGCCGCGGTGCCCTCGTTGCGCCCGGACGTCACCGTGATCCACGCGCAAAAGGCCGACCGCAAGGGCAACGTGCTGTTGTGGGGCATCCTGGGCGTGCAGAAGGAAGCGGCATTGGCCGCCAAGCGCTGCATCGTCACCGTCGAGGAAATCGTCGACGACCTGAACGCGCCGATGAACGCCTGCGTGTTGCCGACCTGGGCCTTGAGCGCGGTGTGCCTGGTGCCCGGTGGCGCCCACCCGTCCTACGCCCACGGCTACTACGAACGCGACAATCGCTTCTACCAGGCCTGGGACCCGATCGCCCGCGACCGCGAGGCGTTCAGCGGGTGGATCGATACTTATATCCGCGGCACCGCCGACTTCACTGAATTCCAGGCCAGGTTGGCCAGCACCGCGGAGGCCGCGCAATGAACTATTCCACCGCCGAAATGATGACCGTCGCTGCCGCCCGCCGCCTGCGCAATGGCGCGGTGTGCTTCGTCGGCATCGGCCTGCCGTCCAAGGCCGCCAACCTGGCGCGGCTGACGTCGTCGCCCGATGTGGTGCTGATCTACGAATCCGGTCCGATCGGCGCCAAGCCCAGCGTGCTGCCGCTGTCGATCGGCGATGGCGAACTGGCCGAGACCGCCGACACCGTGGTGCCGACCGGCGAGATCTTCCGCTACTGGCTGCAAGGCGGGCGCATCGACGTGGGCTTTCTCGGCGCCGCCCAGGTCGACCGTTTCGGCAATATCAACACCACCGTGGTCGGCGACTACCATGCGCCCAAGACCCGCCTGCCCGGGGCGGGCGGTGCGCCAGAGATCGCCGGTTCGGCCAGGCAGGTGCTGATCATCCTCAAGCAGTCGACGCGGGCCTTTGTCGACAAACTCGACTTCATCACCTCGGTCGGCCATGGCGAGGGCGGCGACTCGCGCAAGCGCCTGGGCCTGCCCGGTGAAGGGCCGGTGGGCATCATCACCGACCTGTGCATCATGACGCCGGAGCAGGGGACCTACGAGTTCGTGGTCACTTCGATCCACCCGGGGGTGAGCCGCGAACAGATTGTCGCTGCCACCGGCTGGCCGATCCGTTTCGCCGACAGCGTGGTCGAAACCCCCGCGCCGAGCGCAGTGGAGCTGTCGGCGCTGCGCGACCTCGAGGCGCGTACCGCCGCCGCCCATGGCCAGATGGCAGGAGAAGCCTGATGCGTGACGTTTTCATCTGCGACGCTATCCGCACCCCCATCGGCCGTTTCGGCGGGGCCCTGGCCAGCGTGCGTGCCGACGACCTGGCGGCGGTGCCACTCAAGGCCCTGATCGAGCGCAACCCGCACGTCCAATGGCAACTGCTCGACGAAGTGTTCCTCGGCTGCGCCAACCAGGCCGGCGAGGACAACCGCAACGTGGCGCGCATGGCGTTGCTGCTGGCCGGCCTGCCACAGGGCGTTGCCGGCGTGACCCTCAACCGCCTGTGCGCCTCGGGCATGGACGCCATCGGCACCGCCTTCCGTGCCATCGCCAGTGGCGAGATGGAGTTGGCCATTGCCGGTGGCGTCGAGTCGATGTCCCGCGCACCGTTCGTCATGGGCAAGGCCGAGAGCGGCTACTCGCGCAGCATGAAGCTGGAGGACACGACCATTGGCTGGCGTTTTGTCAATCCGTTGATGAAGGCGCAGTACGGGGTGGATGCGATGCCCGAGACCGCCGACAACGTCGCCGACGACTACCAGGTGTCGCGCGCCGACCAGGATGACTTTGCCCTGCGCAGCCAGCAGAAGGCCGCCGCGGCACAGGCGGCAGGCTTTTTCGCCGAAGAGATCGTGCCGGTGCGTATCGCCCACAAGAAAGGCGAGACCGTGGTTACCGAGGACGAGCACCTGCGCCCGGATACCACCTTGCAAGCCTTGGGCAAGCTCAAACCGGTGAACGGGCCGGACAAGACGGTTACCGCCGGCAATGCCTCGGGGGTGAACGACGGCGCCGCCGCGCTGATCCTGGCGTCGGCCGAGGCCGTGAAGCGCCATGGCCTGACGCCCCGCGCGCGGGTTCTGGGCATGGCCAGCGCCGGGGTGGCGCCGCGGCTGATGGGCATCGGCCCGGTGCCGGCGGTGCGCAAGCTGACCGAGCGGCTGGGCCTGGCGCTGAGCGACTTCGATGTCATCGAGCTCAACGAGGCGTTCGCCAGCCAGGGCCTGGCGGTGTTGCGCGAGCTGGGCCTGGCCGACGATGCGCCGCAGGTCAATCCCAACGGTGGGGCGATTGCCTTGGGCCACCCGCTGGGGATGAGCGGGGCGCGCCTGGTGCTGACGGCGTTGCACCAGTTGGAGCGCAGCGGTGGGCGCAAGGGCTTGGCGACCATGTGCGTCGGGGTTGGCCAAGGCTTGGCGCTGGCCATCGAGCGGGTTTGACGTGGCGCGCGGCCCTGTAGGAGCGGCCTTGCGTCGCGATAGGGCTGCGCAGCAGCCCCAGCAATCTCCGATAAATCGCGATCCTGGGGCCGCTGCAGGCCCCTTTCGCGCCACAAGGCCGCTGCTGCAACGCTTGGTGTCCGGTAGCGGAACGAGTTTGTTACTGGGTATGTCTAGACTGTGCAGTGACCTCCCAGGAGTAAAAACACCATGACTTCCAGTTATTACACCGGTGAAGAACGCAGCAAGCGCATCTTCGCCATCGTCGGCGCGTCGTCGGGCAACCTGGTGGAGTGGTTCGACTTCTATGTCTATGCCTTCTGCGCCATCTACTTCGCCCCGGCGTTCTTCCCCTCCGACGACCCCACGGTACAACTGCTCAACACCGCCGGGGTATTCGCCGCGGGCTTTCTGATGCGGCCCATCGGTGGCTGGATCTTCGGCCGCCTGGCCGACCGCCACGGGCGCAAGAACTCGCTGATGATCTCGGTGCTGATGATGTGCGGCGGCTCGCTGATCATCGCCTGCCTGCCCACCTATGCCAGCATCGGCGCCTGGGCGCCGGCCTTGCTGCTGCTGGCGCGGCTGATCCAGGGCCTGTCGGTGGGCGGCGAGTATGGCACCACGGCTACCTACATGAGCGAAGTGGCGCTGCGTGGCCAGCGCGGGTTCTTCGCCTCGTTCCAGTACGTCACCTTGATCGGCGGCCAGTTGCTGGCGGTGCTGGTGGTGGTGATCCTGCAGCAACTGCTCAGCGAGGATGAACTGCGCGCCTACGGCTGGCGCATCCCGTTCGTGGTCGGGGCCATCGCCGCGCTGATTTCGCTGATGCTGCGCCGCTCGCTGAAGGAAACCAGCAGCGCCGAGACGCGCCAGGACAAGGACGCCGGCACCATCAGCGGGCTGTTTCGCAATCACGCCGCGGCTTTCGTCACGGTGCTGGGTTATACCGCCGGCGGTTCGCTGATCTTCTACACCTTCACCACCTACATGCAGAAATACCTGGTCAACACCGCCGGCATGAACGCCAAGAGCGCCAGTTTCGTGATGACCGGCGCGCTGTTCCTGTTCATGGTTTTGCAGCCGCTGTTCGGCATGCTCTCCGACCGGATCGGCCGGCGCAATTCGATGCTGCTGTTCGGCGCCCTGGGCACGCTTTTCACCGTGCCGTTGCTGATGGCGCTGAAGACCGTGAGCAGCCCGTTGCTGGCCTTCGTGCTGGTGAGCCTGGCATTGTGCATCGTCAGTTTCTACACCTCGATCAGCGGCCTGGTGAAGGCCGAGATGTTCCCGCCGCAGGTGCGCGCGCTGGGCGTCGGCCTGGCCTACGCGGTGGCCAACGCGGTGTTCGGCGGTTCGGCCGAGTACGTGGCCCTGGGCTTGAAAACCCTGGGGATGGAGAACACCTTCTACTGGTACGTGACGGCCATGATGGCCGTGGCCTTCCTGTTCAGCCTGCGCCTGCCGAAGCAGGCGGCGTACCTGCACCATGACCACTAAGGACGTTGCATGAGCCACCACCTGTTCGATGCCTACTTCACCGCCCCGGCCATGGGCGAGGTGTTCTCCGACCGCGGCCGGCTGCAAGGCATGCTCGATTTCGAGGCGGCCCTGGCCCGCGCCGAGGCCAGCGTCGGGTTGGTGCCGCACACCGCGGCGATGGCCATCGAGGCGGCCTGCAAGGCCGAGCGCTACGAGGTGCGGGCCCTGGCCGATGCCATCGCCGTGGCCGGCAATTCGGCGATTCCGCTGGTCAAGGCCCTGGGCAAGGTGGTCGCCAGCGGCGTGCCCGAGGCCGAACGCTATGTGCACCTGGGGGCAACCAGCCAGGATGCGATGGACAGCGGGCTGGTGCTG